>JAUMFK010000075.1:0-5659 GCA_032119875.1 Rickettsiales bacterium | reverse complement strand
TCTCTGCTCGACTTGTGAGTCTCGCAGTCAGGCAAGCTTTTGCCATTACACTCTAAAACTGATTTCCGACCAGTCTGAGCTTACCATTGCGCGCCTCCGTTACTCTTTGGGAGGCGACCGCCCCAGTCAAACTACCCACCATACAGTGTCCTAAGCATCGATTCAGATGCTCTAGTTAGAAGTCAAAAAGGAGTAGGGTGGTATTTCAAGGTTGGCTCCACTCAAGCTAGCGCCTGAGCTTCAAAGCCTCCCACCTATCCTACACAACTCATTTTTAAATTCAGTGTAAAGTTATAGTAAAGGTGCACGGGGTCTTTCCGTCTAACCGCAGGAATACCGCATCTTAACGGCAAATTCAATTTCACTGAGTCTACACTGGAGACAGAGGGGAAGTCGTTACGCCATTCGTGCGGGTCGGAACTTACCCGACAAGGAATTTCGCTACCTTAGGACCGTCATAGTTACGGCCGCCGTTTACTGGGGCTTCGATCAAGAGCTCTCACTCCATCAATTAACCTTCCAGCACCGGGCAGGCGTCAGACCCTATACATCATCTTAATGATTTAGCAGAGCCCTGTGTTTTTGTTAAACAGTCGCTACCCCCATTTATGTGCCACCTTTCTTTGGTTGCCCAAAGAAGGTCATCCTTTTCCCGAAGTTACGGATGCATTTTGCCTAGTTCCTTCAGTGTAGTTCTCTCAAGCGCCTTGGTATCTTCAACCCATCCACCTGTGTCGGTTTTGGTACGAACTTAACGAGGGGGCTATTTCCTGGAAGCAACTATTTTGCACTTACAATCCGTAAGCAAACACAAAATAGTAAACTCCGTCACTCACCCTCCGGTTCAGGAATATTAACCTGATTGCCATCGACTACGCTCTTCAGCCTCGCCTTAGGATTCGACTAACCCTGCTCAGATTAACTTTAAACAGGAAACCTTGGATTTTCGGCGAACGAGTTTTTCACTCGTTTTATCGTTACTCATGTCGGCATTCTCACTTGTGATATCTCCAGCAAACCTAACGGTTCACCTTCACAGACTTACACAACGCTCTGCTACCGCTTATCTGCACCATGCAGTAAGCCCATGTCTTCGGTATATCACTTTAGCCCCGTTACATTTTCGGCGCAAAAAAGCTTATTTAGACCAGTGAGCTATTACGCTTTCTTTAAAGGATGGCTGCTTCTAAGCCAACCTCCTGGTTGTTTTGGCTTCTTCACTTCCTTTCCCACTTAGTGATAATTTAGGGACCTTAGACGATGGTCTGGGCTGTTTCCCTCTCGACAACGGACCTTAGCACCCGCTGTCTGCCTGCCATATTGAACTTATTGGTATTTGGAGTTTGTTAAGGTTTGGTAAGTCTTTTGGACCCCCTAGCCTTGACAGTGCTCTACCCCCAATAGTAATTATATGACGCCCTACCTAAATAGATTTCGCAGAGAACCAGCTATATCTAGATTTGTTTAGCCTTTCACCCCTAATCACAGCTCATCACAAACTTTTGCAACAGTTACGTGTTCGGTCCTCCAGTAGGTGTTACCCTACCTTCAACCTGGCCATGACTAGCTCATCTAGTTTCGGGTCTAATTCGCTGTACTTATCGCCCTATTAAGACTCGCTTTCGCTACGCCTACACCTTTTCGGCTTAAGCTTGCACAACAAAATTAACTCGCCGACCCATTATACAAAAGGTACGCCATCACCGGCATTCCGGCTCTGACTGCTTGTAGGCATTCGATTTCAGTTTCTATTTCACTCCCCTTATCGGGGTTCTTTTCACCTTTCCCTCACGGTACTTGTTCACTATCGGTCATAGAGGAGTACTTAGGCTTGGATGAACTGGTCCACCCCCCACATTAAAGTGATTTCAGACAGGATTTCACGTGTCCCGCCCTACTCTTGCTTAAAAAATTGTTTTTACTTATACGGGACTATCACCCACTATGGTTAACGTTTCCAAGTTATTCTAATTAACAATTCTTTAAGACTGGCCTAATCCGCGTTCGCTCGTCACTACTAACGGAGTCTCTGTTGATGTCCTTTCCTCTAGGTACTTAGATATTTCAGTTCCCTAGGTTTATCTTCAATAACCTATGAATTCAGTTATTGATGCTTTCTAAAAGAAAGCGGGTTACCCCATTCGGAGATCTTGGGATCAAAGTTTATTGACAACTACCCCAAGCTTATCGCAGCCTGTCGCGTCCTTCTTCGGCTCTCTATGCCAAGGCATCCATCGAATGCCCTTATTTTGCTTATTTATCCAAATCTATGTGCAGAATTAATTTGCAAATCAATTCTGTGTTTCTTGTGTTTGAGTAAAAGAAATTAAGGTTTTTCTTGAGATTTTGAATTATACATTTAAATTAAATTTTTTAATTAAAATGCGGTATTCTTTCTAATATCAAATTATTCACGATGTTTTCTAGCATTTAATTGCTAGATGTTTTAGCTACATTTGATTTAAATTTTGCTAAAACTTTTTCTACTTCACAAAGTTTTTTTTAAAAAACCGCTTTGTAGGAGCAATATTATGATTTATGTTTTTTAAAATGTCAACAAGTTTTATAAAAAATTTTCAACTTTTTTATCGATGCAGTAAAATAGATATTTCGTTGGCATTTTTTGACTAAATAAAACCTATTTTTTCGACAAAATAAAAAAAAAATTTTACATCATTTTACTTTTTTCTTGCTGTTGTATAGTTAAATTATTTTTTTCTTGATTTAGATCTATTAAAATAGGGGCTTCTTTGCTAATTTTTCCTGCTAAAATTTGGTTAGCTAAAGAATTTTCAATTTGGCTTTGGATTAGCCTTTTTAAAGGGCGGGCACCATATTGTAAATCGTAACCTTTCTGCACTAAATATAATTTTGCTTCTGTTGTTAAAATAATATGCAAATGATGATTGTGTAGTCGATTATTAAGTTTGGCAATTTGATTTTCTACTATTTGCTCTAAATTATTTGCCGACAATTGATTAAAAATCACAATTTCATCTAATCTGTTTAAAAATTCTGGGCGAAAATGTTGCTTTACACTACCCATAATTTGCTTACAGGCCAATTCTTTTTCGATGTCATAATTAGCATCTTCTGGCTTGATATTATTTAAAAAATGAGAGCCTAAATTAGAAGTAAGAATAATAATAGTGTTGCTAAAATTTACCACATTTCCCAAAGAATCAGATAACCTACCATCATCTAAAACTTGCAACAGTAAATTAAAAATATCGCTGTGAGCTTTTTCAATTTCATCAAATAAAATCACTTGATAAGGCCTTCTTCTTACTGCTTCGGTTAAGATTCCGCCCTGCTCAAAACCCACATATCCGGGAGGTGAACCAATTAATCTGGCAACTGCATGTTTTTCCATAAATTCACTCATATCTATTCTTAATATTGCCGATTCATCATCAAATAAAAACTCCGCCAAAGCCTTGGCAACCTCGGTTTTACCAACTCCGCTTGCCCCTAAAAACAAAAACGAACCTATCGGTTTTTGCCCATCTTGCAAACCCGCCCTTGACCGACGAACCGCATTAGCAATTGCCGCAAGTGCCGTTTCTTGGCCCACAACTCGCAAAGATAATGTTTTTTCTAAATCAAGTAATTTACTTTTTTCACTGGCCAAAATTTTTTCTAACGGAATACCTGTAATTTTTGCCACCACACTTGCTACATCATCTTCGTTAATCGCCTCTTTTAGCATCTGGTTTTCGGCACTGCTCTCAATAGCTTGCAATTCTTTTTGCAAAGCAGGAATTTTGCCATAGCTCAATTCGGCAGCCCTAGCCAAATCGCCTTCTCGCTGCGCTTTTTCTAGCTCAAATTTGGCTTGATTTATTTCGCTTTTAATGTTATTTGCCTTGTTTCTTTTTGCCTTTTCTATTTGCCATAAAGAAGATATTTCGCTTGATTTTTTTTCTAACTCAACAAGTTCTGCCCCAATTTTGGCAACTTTTTCTTGTGATAAAGCATCTTCTTCTTTTTTTAATGCCGATAATTCTATTTTTAATTGAATAATTTTACGATCCAACTCGTCTAAATTTTGGGGTTTAGAATCAACCTCAATTTTTAATGCACTAGCCGCTTCATCAATTAAATCTATTGCCTTGTCTGGCAAAAAACGATCGGTAATGTAGCGATCCGACATCACCGCCGCCGCCACTAATGCTGAATCTTTTATTTTGATTGCATGATGCACTTCATATTTTTCTTTGATACCTCGAAGTATCGAAATAGTATCAGAAACCGAGGGTTCTTTGGTATAAATCGCCTGAAATCTTCTAGCTAAAGCAGGATCTTTTTCAATATATTTGCGATATTCATCAAGAGTTGTTGCACCAATACAATGTAAATCACCTCTTGCCAAAGCTGGTTTTAGCAAGTTAGAAGCATCCATCGCTCCATCAGTTTTGCCAGCTCCTATCAATAAATGCAATTCATCGATAAATAAAATTATTTCTTCGCTATTTTCAACTTCGTTTAACACCGCTTTTAATCGCTCTTCAAATTCACCACGAAATTTTGCCCCTGCAATTAGCGCCCCCATATCAAGAGCCATAATTTTTTTATTTTTTAAACTGTCAGGAACATCGCCATTAACAATTCTACTCGCCAAACCCTCAACAATGGCGGTTTTGCCAACTCCTGCATGCCCAATTAAAACTGGATTATTTTTGGTTCTTCTCGATAAAACTTGCATTGCCCTTCTAATTTCTTCATCTCTACCAATTACAGGATCAATCTTGCCCTCTTTGGCTTTTAAGGTGAGATTTTGCGCAAATTTTTCAAGAGAACGATAAGTGCTTTCTGCAGAAGCAGAAGTGGCTTTTTTGCCATTTCTCATTTTTTTAATTGCCTCTTTGAGGGCAACAAGGCTAATACCAGCATTTTTTAAAGCCTTACTGGCATTGTTATGAACATCTTCTGCTATGGCCTGCAATAAAATTTCTACCGACACAAATTGATCTTGATATTGATTAGCAATTTTTTCGCACATAGACAAAACTCTCGCCAGCTCAACAGCAACAACTGGAGTGGCAGAATTTTGACCACTCACAGAAGTAGCATTTTTTAATAAATCAGAAATTTCTAGTTGCAACATTTTGATATTACCATCACACAAAGCGATGATTTTTTCTACCAGCCGATCTTCATCTTGCAACATTGCTTGCAAAAGATGTTCGACCGAAATTTTTTGATGAGAAAAATTAAGTGCAATGTTTTGAGCATCGATCAACATTTGTTGAGCTTTGTCGGTAAATTTTTCTTGATTCATATAAATGTAAATTAAGTTTCTTGTAAAGATTGCAAATTGAATTTGTCATAATGGCACTGTTGAATTCCAAATTTGTTTTAATTTTAGTTTTGAGGAGAAATTTTAGCTATTTTTAGCCTTATATTAAACATATTAGGCGAAAAATAGCTGAAATTTATACCAAAAATGGCAAATAAAATAAATTTGGGATGCAACAGTGCCATAATGATTATATAACAAAATAACCTTAACAATTCAAGGTGTAATGTTGTTTCTAAAAGTTGCAATTATTTTAAAGGATTTGTATTGTATTTTTAGAATATGGTACTGTTGAATTCTAAATTTGTTTTAATTTTAGTTTTGAGGAGAAATTTTAGCTATTTTTAGCCTCATATTAAA
>JAUMFK010000074.1:0-6843 GCA_032119875.1 Rickettsiales bacterium | reverse complement strand
AAAACGATCCGCTTGCCTTACAAAGATTAAAAGAATCTGCAGAAAAAGCAAAAATTGAGTTATCTTCTACAACCGAAACCGAGATAAACCTTCCTTATATCACCGCCGATGCCTCTGGTCCAAAACATCTAAACATTAAACTTACTAGAGCTAAACTAGAGCAATTAGTTGACGATCTAATCGAAAGAACAATCAAGCCTTGTCAAAATGCCTTACAAGATGCTGGTTTGCAAGCTTCACAAATTAATGAAGTTATTTTAGTTGGTGGCATGACTAGAATGCCAAAAGTAATTGAAACAGTTAAAAAATTATTTGGTAAAGAAGCTAATCGCAGTGTTAACCCAGATGAAGTTGTGGCAATTGGTGCCGCTATTCAGGCTGCTGTTTTGCAAGGCGATGTAAGAGATATTTTATTACTCGATGTAACTCCACTTTCACTTGGCATAGAAACTGCTGGTGGTGTGTTTACTAAACTAATCGAAAGAAACACTACCATTCCAACTAATAAAAGTCAAATTTTTTCAACTGCTTCCGACAATCAAACGGCGGTTAATATTAAAGTTTTTCAAGGCGAAAGAGAAATTGCCATCTACAATAAATTGCTAGGCGAATTTAATCTAGAAGGTATCGCTCCTGCTCCAAGAGGTTTGCCACAAATTGAAGTTTCATTCGATATAGATGCCAATGGTGTAGTAAAAGTTTCGGCAAAAGATAAGGCAACCAACAAAGAACAACAAATTAGCATCAAATCTTCTGGTGGCTTATCAGAAGCTGAAATTCAAAAAATGATGCAAGAGGCCGAGCATAATGCGGCAGCAGATAAAGTTAAAAAAGAGCTAATCGAAGTTCGAAATCAAGCCGATTCTTTAATTTATGAAACCGAAAAATCTCTTAAAGAACATGGCGAAAAAGTTGATTCAGCAATTAAAAATCAATTAGAGCAAGAGTTACAAAAACTAAAAGATACATTGGCAAATCAGCAAGAAACAGTAGAAAATATTAAAAAAGGTATTGAAACTTTAATGAACTACTCTTCGAAATTAGGTGAAGCAATTTATAAAAACTCTCATAGTAATTCTAGTGAAGAACCGCAAAATAATAAATCAAACAATGAAGATGGTAAAGTGGTAGATGCCGAATACCAAGAAGTAAAAGATAAAAAAGAGGGTAATTAAAAAATAATTTAATCAATTCAAAGATTAACTCCTAAAATATCAACTCCTAGAGTTAATTTTTAGCTCTTTCTTCCCCTCCTTCAAAAAATTTATTTTGGGGGAGGGGGGAGATTTTATACCATTTCAACTTTAAAACTAGCAAAAAGTTCTATTATTTAGCACCGTTTTTGATTAGATATTGCATCACTAAATCTTGTTTATATTTTTGAGCAATTGCTAATGCGGTTAAGCCATCATTATCAACGGCATTAATATTAACTCCAAAGCGAATTAATAAATCAACTATCGAAAGTGAGCCAACTCTGGCCGCTTGCATTAAATAAGTGCGGTTAAAAGCATCTTTATAAAATAAATCGGCCTTGTTTTTTATGAGCATTTCAACCATAGTAAAATCGTTTATCTCAATAGCAATAGTAAGCGGATTATAACCAAGTTTGTTTGGCATATTTGGATCGGCTCCTTTTGCCAAAGCCGAGGCTATCATTGAATAATTCCCTGAAAACATAGCTGCGGTAAGCACGCTATCGCCAGCATCGTTAATGATATTTGGATTTTGCACATATTTAAAAATTTCGTTAAAAAAATTAACATCCTGCAATTTTATTGCTAAAAACATTACTTCAATATTTTCTTTTGGAGTAGTAACATAAGGAATATGCATGTTATCTGGCGAGCGACTACGATTTAAAATTGGTATAGGTGGCAATTCTTCGGTGGCAAAAGTGTGTAAATTTTTTTTATGTGGCAAAATATTTTCGCTAAAATCAAGATCTTCATCTTCGTAATCGGTTTGATTTTCTTGTAATTTAGCTACATAAATTTTTTGAAGTTCTTCTAGTTCTTGCAGATCGGTTTTGCTTAAATCTGATTTTGATTCTTGTTGTTCGGCAGTTTCTTTTGATTTTTGAGAAATTTTTTCAGTTTTTGCAATATTTTTTTGCCCAACTAATTTTAAATTTTTATCGTTAGAAAAATGGGGAGTCAATTTTTTTGGCTCTTTTTTTACATTTTTTTTTGCTTGAGAAGTTCTTTTATTTACTGCTTTTTTTTTATCAATCTTGATTTTAGCTTTGGTTTTGACAAATTCTGGCTTGCTTTCAATGTTATCAAGACCTAAAGATTCTAGATCGTGTTCTAATTTTTCATCATTGCGATTAATTTGTGCAGAAACAATAAAAGGCAAAAAATATAGCAAAAATAAGATGATTTGTAAAAATTTTTTAATCGACAGGATCATAAATATTGTGATTTTTTTTATAAAAAGGATGGCAACGGCAAATTCTTTTTAAAGATAAATAACCACCATAAATTAAACCTTTTTTTTCGATAGCAGAAATTGCATAACAAGAGCAGGTTGGTATAAAGCGACACTTGCCAAAACCAAAGCTGGCCGAAAAAACAGTTTGATAAATTTTGATAATGAAAATTATTAGTTTTTTCATAAATTTTTAGTTAAATTAAGCCATTGTTCTTCGTTTAACAAAGTAATATTTAATTCTTTTGCTTTGGCAAGTTTGTTGCCAGCATTATTGCCGTAGACTACATAATGTGTTTTGCTAGAAACAGCTCCTAAAACTTTCATACCGAGATTTTCGGCAATATTTTTGGCTTCTGCCCTAGTGGTAGAAAGCATTTCACCTGTAAAAACAATGGTTTTGCCAGTAAATTGATGATTGTGTTGAGTTTGAAAACTATAATTAGCAATATCAAGTTGTGAAGCAAGAGTTAAAATGTTGTTTTTATTTTGTTGTGTAGAGAAATATTCAAAAATTGCCACCGCCATTTTGTTGCCAATGCCATCGAGGGCAATAAAATTAGTATAAGTTTCGGAATTTTGGCTAGTTTGAGTAAAAAATTCATAAAAATTGTTAAAAGATACAAAATAACTTGCCAACATTTTAGCGATAGTTTGCCCAATATGACGTATTCCTAAGGCATAAATAAATTTTTCTAAACTAATAGTTTGGCTTTGTTTAATGGCAAATAATAAATTTTCGACTGATTTTTTCTCCCAGCCCGGTTGATTTTGCAAATATTGTTGATGATTTTTTAGCAGAAAAATATCGCTAAAACTAGTAATTAATTTTTCCTGCACTAGATATTGAATTCTTTTTTTACCCAAGCCCATAATGTTAAAAGCATCTTTACTTACAAAATGTTTAAGACTTTCAATAATTTGCTCGGGACAAGATAAAGAATTAGGGCATCTTAAAATGGTGTCGGTTTTTTGAGTGATGCTACCGCAAGAAGGGCAATTAACAGGTAAAATAAAAATTTCTTGATAACTTTTGCAAGAAAAATCAACTTCGATAATTTGAGGTATAACATCTCCCGCCCTTTGCACCAGCACAACATCGCCTATGGCAATTTTTTTACGTTTTATTTCGTCTTGATTATGTAGGCTTGCCCGACTTACCAAAACTCCACCAATATTGATTGGTTCTAAAACGGCAACTGGGGTAATTGCCCCAGTTCGACCAACTTGAGTGATAATGTTGATAATTTTTGTTTTAGCTTGTTGAGCTAAAAATTTGTGAGCCACCGCCCAGCGTGGACTATTAGCAATAAAACCTAGGCGATTTTGCAACGATAAATTATTAACTTTATAAACCATGCCATCGAGATCGTAGTTTAAATTGTAGCGATTATTAGCTAAATATTGATAGTGAGCCATAATTTCGGCAATATTATAACAAAGTTTTGAGTTATTTTCAATAACAAAGCCAAAACTATGTAGTTTTTGATGTAGTTCTTGTTGAGTTTGGCAAATAAAATCGTCAGAATAAATTCCGACAGAATAAATAAAATATTGCAGATTTCGACTAGCGGTTATGTTGGCATCGAGTTGTCGAATTGAGCCAGCGGCCGCATTGCGAGGATTGGCAAAAATTTTACCTCCTAACTCTTCTTGCTTTTGGTTAAGTTCTAAAAAATCGCTTTTACTCATATAAATTTCGCCACGCACTTCTAAAATATTTGGTGCATTATTGATTTTACTTGGAAAATTTTTTACCATCAGCATATTTTTAGTGATATCTTCGCCTTCTAAACCGTCTCCTCTAGTGGCAACATATTGCAATTTGCCTTGTGTGTAATTTGCAGAAAAAGATAAGCCATCAATTTTAGTTTCGGCCCAAAAAGCTAGTTCGTTAGTGTTGATTGCTAAAAATCGGGATATTTTTTCGATAAAATCAAGCACATCTTGCTCTGTAAAGGCATTTGCCAAAGAAAGCATAGGTTTGTTGTGTTTAATTTTGCCAAAAATACTTAATGCAGGAGGTGCTATTGCTGTTTTTTTTGTGTCAAAATATTGTGGATATTGCTTTTTATATTGGTTTAGTTGTTGTTTGAGTTGATCGTAGTTAGCATCGGTGATGGTGGGTGCATCTTGCTGATGGTAAGCGATATCGTGTTTATTGATTTCATGCAGTAAAATATTGATTTGGTGCAAAATATTATTGGGCATTTTTCTTGGTTAATTTAAATTAATTGGTTGTCATCGATATTTTGAAAACTTTTTAATAAAAATCTTATTTTTTTCTTTTCTAAAAAGCAAGCATCAACATAATTAATTTTGATTGACTTATTATCGTTGTTATCAATAATAACACCAGATAAAAAATGAAAACTTATCAATAAGGTAGAATCAATATTTTGGTTAATTTCTATTTGATGAGTAATGGGCTTTAATTTATTAGCTTGGCAGGCTATTTTGATTAGCATTTTTAATGAGCTGATGCAGTTTTGCCAATATAAATGCCAAAAGTGTTGGTAAAAGCCCAAGCTTAAATAAAGCTCGTTTTGTGTATTATTTTTTTGCCAAAGCGAGGCAATAGAAAAACACAAAACAATGCCAAATAGCATAAAAATAAATACTCCATTAACATTGAGTTTGTGGTAGTAAAAATCGTTAAACAACCATAAACACCAAGCAAAAATTAAAATAATAAATCGATTAATCAAACTAAACATAACAAAAAATTAAAATAAATTTGGAATTCAACAATCTCTTTAACTTTACCAAAAACAATTAAAAATGAAAATACTTATTGTGCAAGCAAATTTTTATAAAAATATTTCTGCTTTACTTTTAAAAGGTGCCGAAGATTTTTTAAAGCAAAATAATTATAGCTATAATATTATCACTGTGCCAGGTGCTCTTGAAATTGGGGCGGTAATTGCTAGACTAAAAAATAAATATGATGGTTTTGTGGCTTTGGGATGTGTTATACGTGGCGAGACTTCGCATTACGATATTGTTTGCCAGCAAAGTTCTTATTGCCTAACGAAACTTAGCATTGATTTTTGTTTGGCAATTGGTAACGGCATTTTAACTGTTGAAAACGAAGATCAGGCTATTGTGAGGGCAGATCCCCTGCAATATAACAAGGGTAAGCTAGCGGTAGAGGCTTGTTTGGCGGTGCTGAATTGTGTTTAAAATTAAACATATTTTGTGATTCAGTAGTGCTGTAATTTATTTTTTTCAAATTAAATATGAAAAAGTTATTGTTATATTAATAATTTAATTATAATATTATTGAACAATTTTTACTAATTAAAATTGTTCATACTTTAAAGCTGTGCAACAGTGCCTTAAAGTATATTTTTTAATTTAACTTACTTGATTTATGAAAACATTTAAAGAACAAAGTAGAGATGCCACTATATCAAATGAAGATCTTTCTCGAATATCAGATGAAGATCTTGCTCAAAAATTATCGCCTTATTTTCCTGATGAGGTTTTACAAACAATAGTTGCTAAAAAAGGAGAATTATATTTTCTTCTTGTTCAAAAAGCATTTAAATCTTTGAAAAAACCAATAAGCGATAAACCTTTAATTTATGAATTATTAAAAGTAGATCCTGGATTTTTAAGATTTGTAGACGAAAAATTAATAGAAGATAAAGAGTTTATTTCCAAAATAACAGAAGAAGAGTTGATTTCTGGAGAAAAAAAACCTGTTTTTTACGATCCAGATTTTGTTCCTGATTCGTTTAAAGAAGATCCAGAGTTTGTTAGACAACATGTAATACCTGGTAATATTGCCTATTTAGAAAATATCGGCGAGTCTTTAAAAACAGATAAATATTTTATTTTGAGTATAGTAACAGAGTATGAGTCAGCTTTAAGATATGTTACCGAATCATTAATAGGTGATAAAGATATTGTTTTAGCTGCGGTAAGTAAGGATGATTCAGCTTTAGTTCATGCTAGTGAAGAATTAAAAAAAGATCCAGATGTTATTGAAAAAGCCATAGAAAAAAACGAGAACGCTTTAGTGTATATCCATACTGAATTAAAACGTTCAAGAGAATTTTGTGAACAGATGATATATAAACTAGGTGGTCAAGTTTTAGGAAACTTTTCTGTTGAATTTTTACAAGATCCAAAAATGGTCAAAATAGCAATGCAAGAAGTTGCTACTAGACATAAAAAAAAAGGTTATGATAAAAAATTGTTAGAATGCCAAAAGCGTTTTTTGCAATATTCCGAGAACGACCCAAACGGTATATATGGTCCACATAAGGATATGTTAGAAAAGGCATGTGAAGATCATATTAAACAAATGATCCAACAAGGGATTACTCCTTCTCCTTCTCCAACTCCTGACCAAAAATTTTGGCAACCGTCAACAAAAGAGGATTATTATTATTTAGAATCTTAAAT
>JAUMFK010000073.1:0-7523 GCA_032119875.1 Rickettsiales bacterium | reverse complement strand
CAAAATATTTTAAGTTGAAATGGTATAATTCTACTGTTATTTTGCTAAAAGGTATTTCCTTTAATGCTTGTTTAGATTTATTTATGAGCGATTTATTTAATACCATTTCAACTTAACATATTTTGTTAGATTGATTAATTTTAAAGTTGAAATGGTATATTTATCGAGGATGTTTTGGTTTTTAATGCCTTTCAGGATTAGAAGATTCAACACAAAACAATTGCTGTAACCATGATGGACAAAAACAACAAGGTGATGGTTTATCCTTTTTTTTTAATGCAACATCAACTAGCCTTCTTGTAATATCAATAGATCCTTCTTTTAGAAGATCAAGTGGTGACACTTTTTTTTGGCGAAATAGTTCTAGAAAATTTTTAAAACCATCATTTGGCACTAATTCTGCCAAAAAGTCTTCTAATGGCTTTTTTTCTTTTCCTCCAATAATTATATCATACATTCTCAATTTAGCTCCTGCACCATATATTTTTTTAGCTTTTTTAGCTTCTGGATCATATGTTTCTTCATATGCTTCACCTTTTTTATCTCCTAATAATGATTGCAAACTGTCATTGATTGTTTTATTTTCTTTTGAATTTAACACTCTTTCTCCAGTTTCTGACATTGCAATAAGTGCCAATAATTGAAAAACATACTTTCCTACCTCTGTTTTTTGTTTTTCTTCTCCGTCTAGCAAACCTGCTTTTAATATTAAAGCCGCTAATATACCAACTTTTTCGCCTTTAGCAACATCTTGTAACAATTCTTTATCGGTGGTAGATAAATCTTGAATCATATCTTCTTTTATAATTTTTACAAGTAAATTTGCTAATTTTTTTTTGTTTTTTTTGTTTTTTTTGTCTTCTTTGTCTTGTAATTTTGTTACAGCATCAGCTAATTGGTTATCGTCATTTACTTCTAGTTGTAATCCCAGTATTGTTTTTATTTCTTCTTTTACAGAATTTTTTCTATTGATTTTTGCATTGTATAAATATTCTATAACTCCTTTTCCTGAATCTACTAAAGCTAATTGTGTCAATTGTGTTTCGTCTAAAAGTTGTAATTGCCTTCTAATTCTATGATAATCTATGGTGGAACCATCTTCAGATAATACCTTAAGATATTTTACTTTATCTTCATCTAATTCTTTAAATTCTACAATTGAACACTTTATTGCTGCTTCAAGAAATTCATTAGATATTTTTTCTTCATCTTTTTTGTCTAATTTTTTATCTTTTTTGTCTAATTCTTCATCTTTAGTATTACTACTTGTAGCTATTATCAAAAAGTTATATTGTTGTGATGGGTCTGATAATCCTAATTTTGATAAATTATTGTCAAAATCTTGTTTTTCTTGTTGAGAAGTAGTAGGCTTCGGATATTTTTTGATCAAAAAATCACCTACTTGTTGTAATAATGTTTTTCGATCTTGTTCTGATAATGTTTCTGGCATAAATATATATAATTAAAATTGAAACTATTTTTTCTTTATACTCTTATATCATTTCAACTTAACATACATTGTTAGATTGATTAATTTTAAAGTTGAAATGGTATTAAATATAAAGAATTTTACAATTTTATTTATTTTTTTTAAATTGTCAAATATTTTTTTATTGACAATTATATTTTAAATTTATTTTAATTTTTTGCTATTTTTAAAGCAAAATTTTATCTTTCATCACCTATTTATACCATTTCAACTTAACATACATTGTTAGATTGATTAATTTTAAAGTTGAAATGGTATTAGAAATTTAAAAACGAGATTCGGTATCATAACATTTTTTCTTCTATATCTTTTACGGTTGTTAAAAAAAAATGGCGATTTTGTAATTGATAATGAGGGATTTGCAAAATATTTTGATAGTTTATTTGTAAGTTATCAAGCAACAAAATATCGATATCAATTTCACGGGGTGCCCATTTTTTTTGTTGTTTTTGAGTTAAACTTTGCTTATTTCTACCAATTTGTTGCTCAATGCTTTGACAAATATGCAAAACACTTAACATTGGAAATGATAACAAATTAATATCAGCAGAAAATGCCACATTTATAAAATCAATCTCCCACTCTTTAGGATGATTTTCTGGTAGAAGTGGGGGGTTTATCAAAAAAAAAGAGGTTTTAGTTTTTTGTAATTGCAAATGAATAGTTAATAAATAAATGGCAGAATAAATATTTTGTTGTTTATCACCTAAATTTGAACCCAAACCAAAAACTATTCGATTGAACTTGTTATTTTGCAACATTTTTTGAATTTAACAAACTATTTTTATAAGAGTAAAGCACATAAAATAAAATACCTAAAGCAAACCAAATTAAAAACGGCAAGTAATGCTGGATTAATAATTTATAAATCAAGAAACCACAACCAAAAACCGAGAGAGCTGAAACTATAAAAACCGCAGGACATTTAAAAGATCGTTTCGCTTGAGGATTAGTTATTCTAAGCACTACCACACCAATTGAAACAATTAGAAAAGCAAATAAAGTGCCTATGCTACTCATATCACCCATAGTGCGAATTGGAGTAAAACCAGAAATTAAGGCAACGGCAATGGTAGTTATTATAACACTAATATATGGAGTTTGATATTTAGAATGTGTTTTGGTAAAAAATTTTGGCAACAAGCCATCTCGAGAAATGGCAAAGAAAATTCGCGACTGACCATACATCATTACTAGTAAAACAGTTACCATACCAGCAATAGCACCAGTTCCAACAAGAGCCGATCCAATATTATTGCCATTTTCACGTAAAGCAAAGGCCAAAGGTTGAGGATTGTTGAGGGTAGAATAATGAGAGATTCCAGTAAGAGCTAAAGAAACTAAAATATAAATTACCGCACAAATTAATAAAGAACCAATAATACCAATTGGTAAATCGCGTTTAGGATTTTTACATTCTTCGGCGGTAGTTGCTACTGCATCAAAACCAAGATAAGCAAAAAATATAGCCGCCGCCCCTGTAAATATACCATTCCAGCCAAAAGGCATAAAATTTGAATAGTTTTGAGTATTTATAATTGGTGTAGCAATATACAAGAAAATAAAAATTACAATTAATTTTATTGCAACTAAAATGCGATTAATCATAACACTTTCTTTGGTGCCTATAAATAATAAAAAACCAATAAAAGAAGAAATACAAACCGCAGGTAAATTAATTATGCCACAATAAGTTTGATCGGAGCAAACTTGCGAAGGAGCTTTGGTTAGGTATTCTGGAATAATAATGTTAGATTGTTGCAAAATACCCACTAAATATCCAGACCAACCTGCCGAAACAGTTGAAGAAGCAACTGTGTATTCTAGAATTAAACCGCAAGCAACCAACCAAGCAATGAATTCGCCCATAATACCATAAGTGTAGGTATAAGCACTACCTGAAATAGGAATCATTGAAGCAAGCTCGGCATAAGCTAAACCAGCAAAAACACAAACCAAAGCTGCTAAAAAAAATGAAATAGAAATTGCCGGACCAGCATAATTAGCTGCCGCCTGCCCTGTTAATACAAAAATACCTGTGCCAATAATTGAACCAATACCAATAAAAATAAGATCAAAAATACCTAGAGATTTTTTTAATTTACTATTTTTGGCACTTTCAATAATTGATTCTAGAGATTTAGTTCTAAATAAAGATTTCATAGGATATTAAAGATTATTATTTTATTTCTCATTTTTAAAATTTATTTATGTATTTGAAAATGAGAAATATTACCATTTCAACTTTAAAATTAATAAATCTAACAATGTATGTTAAGTTGAAATGATATTATACCATTTATAGCAAAACTAAACTGTAATATAAAAAAATTAGTTTGTCAAGAATATTTTTAATTTTCTTGCGATTTGATTTCTTCTTCTGCAACCTCAAGAGATATAATATTGTTATTTACCATTTCTCTTAGGTAATCTTTTAATAAAATCATTCCATTTTTTTTATTGAGTTCAACAATAGAATTTATTTGAGCAATTTTATCTTCTCGAATTAAATTGCGTATAGATGAATTAATAATCATAATTTCAAAAGCAGCACAACGATCACCATTTATTTTTTTTACAAGTCGTTGCGAAATAACCGCTCTTAAAGAATTAGAAATAATAGATCGAATAGTTGATCGTTGATCGGCAGGAAAAGAATCGATGATACGATCAATTGTTTGTGAAGCAGAATTAGTGTGTAAAGTTGCCAAAACCAAATGCCCAGTTTCGGCAGCGGTAAGAGCTAATTGCACAGTTTCAAGATCGCGCATTTCGCCAATCATGATAATATCGGGATCTTGTCTTAACGCACTTTTTAAAGCATCGTTAAAAGAGTGGCTATCGGTTCTGAATTCGCGCTGATTAATCAAAGATTTTTGACTTGTAAAAACATATTCAACAGGATCTTCAATGGTTATGATGTGTTTGTTTTGATTTTGATTGATATGATCAATCATTGCAGCTAGAGTTGTTGATTTGCCACTACCAGTAGAACCAACAACTAAAACCAAACCTTTTTTATAATTTAATAAATTCTGCACAGCATAAGGGGTATTAATCAATGCCAAAGATTTTATTTTATCTGGTATAACTCTGATAGCAACAGCAGGGCCAAGTATGGTGTGATAAGCATTAACACGGTATCTTAAATTATTGTTATCGATAAAAGAAAAATCGTGTTCTTTGTGAGTTAAATAAAATTCTTTTTGTTCTAGTGTGGTTATGGAAAAAATTAAATCGTAAACCTCTTGCTTTGTAATTTGCTTTTGATTTTCAGGATAATCGATGATCTCACCATTAAAACGAAAAATTATTTTATAACTAGAAGAAATATGAATATCAGAGCAATTTTGATTTCGAGCAAAATTAAGTATTGATTGCATTAGATCAGGTTTTTTAAATTAGTGACTCGATCTTGCACTTCGGAAATAGAAATAGAAGGATCGTTATTATAATTTTTAACGGTTAAATTATAATAATCGATGGCTTTTGAATATTGTTTGATTTTGTCATGTAAAACTGCTAAATTATAATAAAACACAGAGTTTTCTGGTTCAATACTTACTGCTTTTTGATAATATTCAATTGCTTTATTATAATTTCCAATTTTTTCGTTTGCCAAAGCTGCATTAGCATAAATAAAAGTTGAATCTGGATTTTGTTGAGATAACCTAGATAATAAATAAGAAGCTTCTCTGGGAGATTCGTCTATCATGATGGCAATAATATTGTTAATAATTTCTTGTTTATTTTCAGGTTCTTGTTTTAATAAATCTTGGTAAATATTTTTTGATTGACGATATTGACCTAATTTTTGATATACAGTTGCCAAAGCATATTTTGCATAATTATTTTTTGGATCTTTTGCTAAAACCAATTTATAAAGCTCGATGGCAATTTCGTATTGACCCGCCACAACCGCATTATAGGCTAATTTTTCTTTTTCTTTTAATTTATAATCAATTTTAGTTTTATCGTTAACAGCAATATCTAAATCTGATTCTTTGTCTTTTTCTTTATCTTTTTTATTTTTCTTAATATCTGGCTTTTCTTTTGTGCCAACAATAATTGATTTTACAGAATCTTGGCTAGGAGGCGATTCATTTGCATAAATATCGAATTGCTCTTTTGATTGTTTATCGAATAACAAGCTTTTTTCAATATCTTTAGCAATACTATTGTTATCAAAAATATTTTCTGCCAAGGCAAAATTTATTTGAAACAAACCAATAGTAAAAACCAAAATAATTAATCGCAATAAAACTAGCATAAATTAATGATTTTTATGTTTTAAATAAATCAAAATAGCCATTAAAGAAGCAGGTGTTATGCCCTGAATTTTACTAGCCTGATGAATAGTTGCAGGGCGATATTTAGTTAATTTTTCCCTCACTTCATTTGATAAACTTTGAATGAGATTGTAATTTATGTCAAGAGGAATTTTAGTATTTTCTTGTTGTTGAAATAATAAAATATCTTGCTGTTGGCGTTTTACATAATTAAAATATAAAGCTTCAATGCTAATTTGTTGCTTAATATATGTATCAATTTGAGATAATTCTTGCGGCCAAATAGTGGTAAGATTTTCAAAATTAATATTAGGAAAAGCCAACAATTGAAGGGCGGTTCGCAAAACTCCATCTTGCTTGATAGATATATTATATTTTTGCAATTTCATTGGAGAAATCGTTAAATTTTCGAGTATTGTTAAAACCTCTTGCAATTTTTGCTGTTTAGCAGTAAAAATTTGCTTTCTATAATTACTCACACAACCTATTTTTATACCTAATTCGGTAAGTCTGGCATCGGCATTATCTGCTCTTAAACTTAAACGATATTCTGATCGTGAAGTAAGCATACGATATGGCTCACTCACTCCTAAACTAGTGAGATCGTCAATCATTACCCCAATATAACTACTAGTGCGATCTAAAATAAATTCTTGCCCATTTTTTAAACTTAATAAACCAGCATTTATACCAGCAATCAAGCCCTGCCCCGCAGCCTCTTCGTAGCCAGTGGTGCCATTGATTTGCCCTGCTAAAAATAGATTGCTAATTTTTTTAGTGGCTAAAGTTGGTAATAATTCTCTTGGATCGATAAAATCGTATTCTATGGCATAACCTGGTTGAGTGATGATGCAATTTTCTAAACCGGGTATAGTTTTAATAAACTTTTCTTGCACTTCTTTTGGTAAAGAAGTGGATATACCGTTAGGATAGATTAAATCACTATCTAAACCTTCTGGTTCTAAAAAAATTTGATGCCTTTCTTTGTTAGCAAAACGATGAATTTTATCTTCAATAGAAGGGCAATATCGAGGACCAATTCCTGTGATATTGCCACCATACATTGCAGATTGATGTAAATTATCAGCAATAATTTGATGAGTTTTTTCATTAGTATAGGTAATATAACAAGGTATTTGCTGAATAGTAATTTGATGATTAAGATAAGAAAAAGGAGTAGGAATAGCATCGCTTTCTTGAATTTCTAGGTTATCAAAATTAATAGAAGAAGCTAAAATTCGAGCAGGAGTGCCAGTTTTAAGTCGACCAAACTCAAAGCCACATTTTTGTAAAGATATTGCCAAGTCAACAGAAGCAGATTCGTTTTGCCTGCCTCCAACCTTTTGTTGAAAACCAATATGCATCATTCCTCTTAAAAAAGTTCCAGTAGTGATGATTAGAGTTTTACAATTTATCTGCAAATTGTTGTTTAGAATAACACCTTTTATTTGTTGATTTTCAATGATAAGTTCTTGGGCGGTGGCAAAAATTATGTTTAGATCTTGATACTCTTGTTGCAAAATTTCATTAACTGCTTGTTTATATAGTTTGCGATCGGCTTGAGCCCTTGGCGAATGCACCGCAGGACCTTTTGAACTGTTTAAAATACGAAAATTAATACCTGCCTTATCTATTGCTCTACCCATAATGCCATCGAGAGCATCTATTTCTCGAACAATTGTGCCTTTGGCAACCCCACCAATTGCAGGATTGCAAGACATTTCACCAATATTGCTTTTTTGTTT
>JAUMFK010000072.1:12616-13509 GCA_032119875.1 Rickettsiales bacterium | reverse complement strand
CAAAAAGTAAGCATCTTTTTCGTTGAATTGCTCAACTATTTCAAGTGCCGAGCCGATTGAATTAAAAGGATTAACGGTTAAAATGTTAATGTCTTCAATATGAGAAATGCCTTGCTTAACATATTTTTCAAGCAAGTTTTCTAAAACATTTTTGGCGATACCGCTATATTTGTCAAGATAATTTTTCTTTTTTAGGCGATGTTGCATTCCAAATTTGTTTTAATTTTAGTTTTGAGGAGAAATTTTAGTTATTTTTAGCCTCATATTAAACATATAGTGTTGTTGCATTAGCACAACTGAAATCTAGCTAAACATAGGTAAAATTTATATCAAAATAACCAGTAAAACAAATTTGGGATGCAACAGCGCAATTATCACCAGTAATTCCCTCGCTATTTTTTGCGAAGTTGCGATATCGTAAATTTGGCGGAATTGGCGATGTGTAGCTTGCATTAAGCAATTCGGCTTCCTCTTCTTTTTCATCAAAGATTTTTAGAAATAACATCCAACAAAGCTGTGATAATCTTTGAGCATCGCCATCAACTCCGTGGTCTTCGCGCATTATATTTTGAATCGATTTTATTATTCCTGATAGGTTAGTCATGTTTGTTTATTATTTTTTTAATTACTAAATCAAAATCGCTTTCGAAATTTTGATCTTGCATTAAAGCAAATTTTGTAAATTCATCTTTAGCAAAATCTTTAGCGAGTTCGGCAGATATTTTGCCTGCATTGGTTAAAATTTCTTGCTCGTTAAATTGTAAAAAAGCATTTAACTTATCGTGCCAATCTTTCATTGTCATGGCTCGATGTTTTTTAGCTTGATTTTCTGCATAATCTAATACCATTTCAACTTAAAATACATTGTTAGATATTTAATCAATCTAACTTCA
>JAUMFK010000072.1:0-12606 GCA_032119875.1 Rickettsiales bacterium | reverse complement strand
CTAAAAAGCTTCAAAAAGCCTCAAGCTGTATGGATATACAGCTTTCGTTTTTTAAAGTTTTTATCTCAAAAATATTTTGTTAGATTGATTAATTTTAAAGTTGAAATGGTATAAATACATCGAAACAATTTTATTTAAGCCATCAATTTCATCTTGATTTAAATAATTTTTGGCAATTGTTACATCATTTTTGCGAATTTTTCCAGTAGATGAGTTTTTCCAATTAGTTAGACCCATATTTGGCTTGGTGCTATCGGCTCGAGAGTGAATTATTTCGGCGGCGGTTTTGCCAGTAATGGCAAAATGTAATTTATTCTGCACATTGGCAAAAAATTCTTTGGTTTCTTTGCTGGTGGCATTATAATCAATACTGCATTGCGAATAAATATCGGTAATTTTTTGATAAAATCTTCGCTCCGAACTTCTGATATCGCGAATTCTCGCAAGCTGTTCGTCGAAATAATCTTTGCCAAAAATCTTTCTTGGATCTTTTAATCTGTCATCATCCATTGTAAAACCTTTGATGATGTATTCTTTCAACCTTTGCGTTGCCCAAATGCGAAAATGTGTTGCTTGAATGGAGTTAACTCGATAACCAACCGAAATTATGGCATCGAGATTGTAAAACTCGATTTCGCGATTAACAATACGATCACCTTCATTACGAACTTGTGCAAATTTTGCACAAGTTGATTCTTTATCAAGTTCACCACTTTCAAAGATATTTTTTAGATGCTTGGCAATTACCGAGCGATCAACTCCAAAAAGCAGAGAAATTTTATCTTGGTTAAGCCAAATATTTTCATTTTTTAAAAAAATCTCTATTTTGATTTCGCCATTTGGAGTTTTATAGAGCAGAAATTCAGTAAATGAATTTTCTAATGATTGGGTTTTGTTGGTTTTAGTCATTATTTTAAATTATTGGTGTTAAGGTTAAGTTGTTGTTATCAAAAAGTTTTATATTAACAATAACAAGAAAATATGTTTTGCATTAGCTTAGTTATTTTTTGTTATTTTTTAAGTTTTTTAAGAATATCCTTTCTATTTTGCATATCGAGAGGATATTTTTCTAGAACTTTTTCTACAGCTTGGTACGAATATCTATGTCATTTATTTTTCCCATTGGAGCCTGTTAAATAATATTTTTCATCATTGCTTCCATCTTTTTTTACTATTCCAACATCTGACAAAAGTTCGTTAAGACAATAATTACTCTTTATCTTTACTTTTTTAATAAAATCTTTTTGTATTAATGGGTGGGTTAAAGCAGGATCAGAATAAACCACTACTCCTTTTTTAATAGAAACTTCTTGTTTTACATAAAATGCTTTATTTGAATTTTCATCTTCAGAAAACTTGCCTTCTTTAATCCAGTTTAGACTTTTCGCAGTTTCTTTAGTTATATAAACCGAGGCTCTTTCATTATTTTTTTCAATATCCTCAATTCTCATCATCGCAACATTATTATAACCTATTTTTTTTGTTAATTTTATATTATCAATTAATGAAGAAAAAATCTCATCTCTTTTTTTATTAATCATATTATGTAATTCTGAATATTTTATTTCCATAGTAGATGAGTTGTATCGATAATAAATCGCCCCTTCCCTTAGAAGTGTCTCCTCTTTTTCTTTATTGATTTTTTTATTTATAAATTCTTTTTTGCAAATTACAGGTTTATATTTTGATGAGGAGATAAGGATATAGTGATATCTTATATTATTCTCATATTTCTCTCCAAACTCCAATTCAATTTCTGGAGCAAAATATGATATCAAAAATTGACCTATATTATTTTCATTGATATTTTCATTATCTCCAATTAGAGTTCTTGGTTTATCTTTAATGCCAAAAAAAATTATACCCCCATCTTTATTAGCAAAAGCTACAATTGTTTTTGCATACCTCCAAATATCATTCTTATCAAACTTTAATTTGAATTCTCTTTTGTCGGATTCACGATTTGCAACTTTATTTGCATTTATTTTTAGTTTCGTTAAATCATCTCTATCAATAAACATAAATCTCCTTTTAGAAAATCAGGTTTGTGAATTTGTTAAGAATCTAGGCAATGAAATTGTAAAAAGCATTTGTTTATAGATGGTCAATTAAAAAGTTGAAATGGTATAAGATAAATTTGGGATGCAACAATATTAAAGTTTTTGTAATCAATATAGGAGAGGTTTTTATAATAAAAATATAGGTTTGTTAAATATCAAAAGACACACTTTTTAACCAAAAATGAAGGTAGATTTAGAATTATAGATAAGAAATCTTTTAGAGGTATTTTTAGGGATTTTTGTATTGTTAAGTTGATAAAAATAGTAAATTAAAATCAATATAACTAGATACAATAAATCCCATAAAAATTAGTTTCTTTTTTCACCAAAAAGATGTAAAAGATGGACGAATAAATTAATAAAATCCATATATAAACTTAATGCACCCCAAAGAGCAATTTTATTGATTTGATCGGCATCGGAATGAGCGAATTGAAAGTAATTTTCTTTAATTTTTTGAGTATCGTAAGCAATTAAGCCAATAAAAATAAAAACCGCAATCACCGAAATTATTAGTTGCAAACCGCTACTTTTTAAAAAGATATTTACCAAAGAAGCAATAAAAATACCGATAACACCCATAATTAAAAAAGAACCAAAACTAGTTAAATCTTTTTTAGTAGTATAGCCATATAAACTCATCAAACCAAAGGTAGAAGAAGTGATAAAAAATATTCTTACAATACTTTGAGCGGTATAAATTAAAAATATTGAAGATAAAGAAACCCCTATTGCACCAGCATAAACATAAAGAAAAGTGCGAATTTGCGAGCTAGTTAAAGAATGAAACTTAACACTTACAAACAAAACCAGAGCTAATGGAGCAAAAATAACCAACCATTTTAAAGGAGTGCCAAAAATTGCTTGCATTAAAGCAGGAGATTGCGACAATAAAAAAGAAACCAAGCCAGAAACAATTAGTGCAATAGACATATGTTTATAAACATTTGCCATATAATCGCGTAGGGCATAATCATAAGTTGAGCTAGAAGCAGAACTTATAAAAGAAGAATTATTTTGCTGAAACATAAAATAAGAAAATTTTAGGTTAATATTTGGTTTTTTTGAGTTTTTATAGCATTTTTTACCTGTTAAATGCATATAAAATCATTTTTATTTTAAAATTAGTTTAAAATAAAAAAATATACAAGTTATTTATGCATTAAAAAATGAAATTTGAATCAAAAAAACAACTATTTAAAATGATAACTCATAAAAAAATAATTGCAAGTAAGATTTTGAAAAAATTTATTGACTATGTAAATTCTAGTAATAATATTTTGCTAACAACTAAAACAAAATAATTTTTATTTTAAAATCTAAACTATTGTTTATGTCAACACCTCTTCTTTCTTCACAATTTCGTGTTTTACTTATTTACAGTTCAACTGCTCTTTCATTAACCTTAATGATGTTAATGCTTAATATAATAACCATTCCAGAAATCATAAAAATTTTAAGACTTAATCCTCACGGCACAGAAGCCAGAACCATTACCAATATTTTAGTTAGAATGCAAGAAGTAACTAATAATATTATAGATATCATTGCCAAGTTATTTTCAAAAGTTTTAAATAGTTTTGGCATGGCCGATATTGATATTTCTAAAATTAAAGTTAAACCAGGCACTCATGGCATTCCTAGTGTTGAAGATGGCATAATTAGTCAGCCTCCTGTTGAAAATATCAACACTGGTCAGCCTCCTGCTGAAAATATCAACACTGGTCAGCCTCCTGCTGAAAATACCGGAATTGAAAACCATCCACAATACGATAGTAATGGTGCATCCGTTTATTAATCTATTTAGGTTATTTCTACTTTTTATCATCTCTTTGTTTTTTTATCCTTTTTATAAAGAGAAAGTAATTTATTGGTTCTTCTATAAGGCAGGCCCTTCTTTTATTAAATTAGGTCAGGTTTTATCAGTAAGAGCCGATTTAATAGGTCAAAATCTAGCAAATCAACTAGCTAAATTTCAAGATAAAACAAAGCCTTCTTGCAACAAATTAGTTAAAAAAATTTTACAAAAACATTTTCAAAATATCGATGATATCTTTCTAACCTTCAATTATCAACCCGTTGCCTCGGCCTCTATTGCCCAAGTTCATAAAGCTCAATTGAAAAACAGCTCTATGGTAGCGGTAAAAATTTTACATCCAAATATTAGTAAAATTTTTTATCGTGATATCAAAACAATTTATTTTCTGGCAAAAATTGTAAATATTTTTAGCGATTTTTATGCTAAAAATCTTAATGATATTGCTAATTTACTCAATGAAGTTGCAAAATTTGAATTAAATCTTTTACAAGAAGCATCAAATGCTTCACAATTAAAAGAAAATTTAGCTAATTTATCTGGTTTTTATGTGCCGAAAATCTTTTGGCATTATTGTTCTTGCGAAATTATGGTAAGCGAATGGCTTGATGCCATTCCTTTTTCTGATAAAAATGCAATTACTAATAGCAATATCGACAAAATAAAAGTGGCAAAAAACTTGGTATTAAGCTATTTTCATCAAGTTTATGAAGATGGTTTTTTTCATGCCGATATGCATCCTGGTAATTTATTTTTACTAAACAATGGCGATATTGCAGTTGTTGATTTTGGTATTATGGGTAAAATAGATAAGAAAACCAGATTAATTATCGCTAAAATACTTATTGCTTTTTTACATAAAAATTATTATCAAGTAGCTAAACTGCATATCGAAGGCGATTTAGTGCCAAAAAACACTAACTTGCAAGATTTATCTTTAACTTGTCGACAGATTGGTGAAATGATAGTAGATGTTGATGTTAAAGCAATTTCTTTAGCTAAATTACTTTCTGCATTAATTGAAATGACTAAACATTATCAAATGTCGGCAAAACCAGAATTGCTTTTGTTGCAAAAAACCTTATTATTGGTAGAAGGTGTAGGAGTTGCCCTTAATCCAAACTTAAACATTTGGAATTTAGCTAGACCATGGGTAAAAAACTGGGCAAAAAATAATATTGGTTTTGATGCCAAATTAAGAGATGCCCTACTTGATATCTTTAATTTTATTAAAAATAACATTAAAAATCATTAATAAATATTTTGAATGCAACAGTGTCATAATATCTAAAAAAAACTTCTAAATAATTAGTTGCAAAAATTAAAATAATCAATAAAATTTTAGTTTTAAGATATTTATGGCACTGCAATAGTGCCTTTATTTAACTTTTTTTTATATGGTTGCAAAAATTATTAATGGTCTAGAAATTTCTAAACAAATGAAATCTAAAATAGCTTTGCAGGTTGAAGAAATAAAAAAACAATTTCATATCACTCCTACTTTAGCTGTTATTTTAGTAGGCAATAATCCTGCTAGCGAAGTTTATGTTAGTAACAAAGAAAAATCTGCCCATGCTGTTGGAATGAATTCTATTCAATTTAAAATGGCATCTGATATCTCCGAATCTGAATTAATAAATAAAATAATCGAGTTAAACGAAAATAAAAATGTACACGGCATTTTAGTGCAGTTGCCATTACCACAACACATCAATCAAGCTAATATTATCAGCACTATTAATCCGCTAAAAGATGTCGATGGTTTTCATATTGTTAATGTTGGCAAACTTTCAGTAGGCAACATCGAAGGACAAGAAAAAGCTATCATACCTTGCACTCCTTTGGGTTGCATGCATTTAGTAAAAACAATTTATGCCAATAATTTATCAGGATTAAAAACTCTAGTGATCGGAGCTTCTAATATTGTTGGTAGGCCACTAGCAAGGCTTTTAATGCTTGCTGGTTGCACTGTTACTATTGCAAATCGCCAAACCATTAATTTAAAAAACGAATGTTTAAGAGCCGATGTGATTTTTTCTGCCACAGGGGTTCAAAATTTAATTACTGTCGACATGGTGCATGAAAACTCGGTTATTATCGATATTGGCATTGTAAGAGTTTTAGGTGAAAACGGTAAAACTAAAATTGTTGGCGATGTAGATTTTGAAAATGTTAAAAACATTGCCAAAGCTATTAGCCCAGTGCCGGGTGGTGTTGGCCCTATGACCATCGCCTATTTATTACAAAACACACTTGATTGCTGTTTGCAACAAATTTCTTTTAATTAAATATGACTCAACTCAATAAAACTAATATCTTTATTCATAATATTATTAGCAAAATACAAAAAACTTTTTTGCAAAATACAAAAATCATTATTTTTTTATTTGTTTTATTAGTAGTTTTTGCTATAATATTTTTTAGCTATTTACAATATCAAAATAATATATCCAAAAAATTTTCCGCCCTTTTGCATCAGGCAATTGTTTTACAAGAAACCAATCCCCTTGAAGCAAAAGAAAAAATTATCGATATTTATCAAAATAAAAAAACTCCTAATAACATTAAACAAATAGCTGGTTTGCGTTATGCTTCGGCAATTATCGATAACAAAAAAAAAGAGGCAATAGAAATTTATCAACAACTTATAAAGTGTTTTAGTTGCGATTTATATTTACAAGAACTGCCTAAATTATTACTGGCAAAAACTCTTATTTCACAAGAATCTTCGCCAGAAAATATTAAAAATATCAGCGAACAGCTCCAAAAACTCGAATCTAGCTCTCGGCTTTTTCGCTATCATATTGCCGAGCAGAGAGGTTATTTTGCTATTACTCAAAATAATTTAGCCGAAGCTTATCAAATATTTGAATCTATTGCCAAAAATCCTGATACCGAAAAAAATCTTAAAAACAGAGCCGAAAATTTACTTTCCTTTATTATCAACAAAGGTTATCAACCAAAATCTTCTTAACATATGCCAATCTCAATTTTAATGCCTGCCCTATCGCCAACTATGAAAGAGGGCAATCTTGCTAAATGGTTAAAAAAACAAGGCGATCAAATAAAAGCTGGCGAAGTTATTGCCGAAATAGAAACCGATAAAGCCACTATGGAGGTAGAAGCTGTTGACGAAGGTATTTTAGGCAAAATATTAATTGCCGAAGGCGAAGAAAATGTAGCAGTCAACACCTGCATAGCCCTTATTTTAGAAGAAGGTGAAAATCCAGATGTTTTAAATAACTATCAAGAGGAGCCAAAATTAGCTAAACAAACCGCTACTCAAACAATAGAAAATCAGCAAACAACCACTAACCAAAACACTACTGCACAAAAAACCGCCAATAATAACTCTAATCATCAAAATGTTTTACAAAACACTGCTAAACAAAGCCCTAAAGCCAGCCCGTTAGCAAAAAGAGTTGCGCAAAATGCTAATATTAGCCTGCACAATATTATCGGCACAGGCCCAAATAATCGCATTATCAAAAAAGATGTAATTTTAGCCATTCAAAATCAATCTAATCAAACCGCCAAAAAACTCCAACGCAACCCGCAACTTACTACTCCAATTAAAAATAATAATATACGTAAAGTAATCGCCAAACGACTGCAAGAATCTAAACAAACAGTGCCACACTTTTATTTATCTTGCGAATTTAACATTGATAAACTAAACGAATTAAGATCCACCATTAATAGTGTTGCTCCTATTAACGAAAAAGGCTTGCCAGAATATAAAATTTCAGTCAACGACATCATCATAAAGGCAACAGCTATGGCTCTTAACAAAACTCCTTCTGCCAATGCTGCATGGAGCGATGAAGCAATATTACTCTATAATAACATCGATATTTCTGTGGCGGTAGCAATTGATGGCGGGTTAATTACCCCAATTATCAAAAATGCCGATCAAAAATCATTACAAGAAATTTCTAACGAAGCAAAATTATTAATTAAAAAAGCTAAAGAAGGTAAATTACAACCAGAAGAGTTCCAAGGAGGATCTTTCAGTATTTCTAACCTCGGAATGTTTGGTATCGATCAATTTTGTGCTATTGTCAACCCACCGCAAAGCTGTATTTTAGCTGTTTCAAGAGCTGTGGCAAAACCTATTGTAGAAAATGGTCAAATCAAAATTGCTAATATGGTTAATTTTACTATTTCTTGCGATCATCGTGTAATTGATGGTGCAATTGGAGCAGAATTTTTAAAAGCCTTACGTTTATATATCGAACAGCCAGTTTTAAATTTATTATAATTCTTTTATCAATGATTAGAATTTTTCAATTACCTCAATATGCCCAAATTAAAACACCGTCGCTTTACGATCTCGACAATTTTCAGTCATTAAAAAAAAATATCGCCTGGATCGATCTACAAGATCCAAGCCAAGCCCAAATTAAAGAAATAGAAGAATTCTACAACATTAACTTTCCTACTAGGCAACAACAAGAAGAAATTGAAATATCTTCTCGTTACCTTGAAAATTCTGGTATTATCAAAATTAATTCTACTTTTGTTAATATCATACCAAACAACAGCAAACTTGAAGAACACGAAATTTCTTTTATTATTACTGAACAAACTCTTTTCACCCTTCGATATTTTGATAGCCGAGTAATATCTGAAACAGTAAAAAAAATTAAACAATTTCCTACGGTTTTTATTAATCCTGCAAAAATTTTCATTGCTATTTTAGAAGCCCGAACCGATTTTGATGCCGATCTCATAGAGTTAATTTCTCGATTTGTTGCCGATATCAGCCGAAAAATAACTTTCGATCGTAAACTCGATGAAAAAGTATTGCTTAAAATAAACGACACCCAAGATTTAACAATGTCGTTAAGAGAGGCATTATTTGATAAACAAAGAACCCTTTCTTCATTGTTAAGAAACCAAGATTTAATGCTCGAAAGCTCTAATCGCCTACTAATTATTATTAAAGACATCAATTCTTTAATTGAACATGCCAACTTTAATTTTACTAGGCTCGAATACCTACAAAATAGCTTTTTAGGGCTATTAAATATTGAGCAAAACAAAGTGATAAAAACTTTTACAGTAGTTTCGTTAGTTTTTATGCCCCCTACCCTAATTGCCAGCATTTACGGCATGAATTTTAAAATCTTTCCAGAACTTGATTTAACTTGGGGCTATCCGCTAGCTTTATTGTTAATGCTTGTTTCATCGGTTATTCCTTTAGCTATTTTTCGTCATAAAAAATTATTATAAATGTATCTTTTATATAGGCTATTATTACTGCCCCCAACTTTATTTATTATTTTACTAATTAATTTCGTGGTTATTCAAACCGCTCCAGGTGGCCCTATAGAAAAAATAATCGCTCAATTAAACAATACTCAACATGCCAGTTCCGAAGTAAGCTTAACAACTACTACCAAGCAATTTAACCAACAAAATCATCAAAACATCGATCCCGAAATACTTGCAAAACTTAATAAACAATTTGGCTTTGATTTACCATTGATGCATCGTTTTTGGTTAATGTTAAAAAAATTTAGCACTTTTAATTTTGGCGAAAGTTTTTATCAAGATAAAAAAATCACTCAACTAATTTTAGAAAAAATGCCAGTTTCTATTTCTATTGGTTTATTTACTACTTTTTTTACCTATCTAATTGCCATTTCTCTAGGCATAAAAAAAGCAGTCAACAATGGTTCGAAATTTGATAAAATCTCAACCTTTATCATTATTTTTTGTTATGCTTTACCCGCTTTTTTATTAGCAATTTTTTTTATTATTTTATTTTGTGGCGGTAATTTTTGGCAGATATTTCCGCTTCGAGGCTTGGTTTCTGATAACTTTATAAATTTTACTTGGTGGCAAAAAATTATTGATTATTTATGGCATTTATTTTTACCAATAGTTTCAATGATTATAAGCAGTTTTGCCTCTTTAGTATTTTTTTGTAAAAATGCTTTTCTAGAAGAAATCAAAAAAACCTATGTTTCACTTGCTTTGGCAAAAGGCTTAACTCATCAACAAACTATTTACAGACATATTTTTAAAAATGCTTTGCTAGTTTTGGTTGCTAATTTGCCAGTTTTACTACTAGGTATTTTATTTAGTAGCTCAATGCTCATTGAAATTATCTTTTCACTTGATGGCCTAGGCTTGCTTGGCTATGAAGCTACAGTTTCAAGAGATTATCCAGTTATGTTTGCTCTAATTTTTATTTTTACTCTTCTTGGCCTTATAGCAAATTTGTTAAGCGATTTATGTTATAAATTTATTGATCCACGTATTCGTTTTAATTAAATTTAAAATTAAAAGCACTGTTGCATCTCAAAGTTGTTTTAATTTTTTGGCACAACTCTAGCAATTGTTGCAATCAAAATTTCTTTTGCTTTTGATTTTTTTAAAATTAATGCACAATTATTAACCGTGGCTCCTGTAGTAAAAACATCGTCGATAATAAGAATTTTTTTATTATTAATCAAATGCTGTTTTTTAGAATTAACAATAAAAGCTTTTCTTAAATTTTTTTGTCTTTGTATTTTATTTAAAAAAGTTTGCGATCTAGTATAATGCTGACGAATTAATAAATCTGGCACAAATTTAACAAGCTGATTTTTATCTAATAAATATTTTGCCAACAAAATACTCTGATTAAATTTTCGCAAACGCATTTTTTTATAATGAAGTGGCACCACAGTAATAATTTGGCAATCATTTATAGCTTCATCAAGATGGGTCTTTAATAATAAAGCCAGTTTTTTTGCCAAAAATAGTTGATCTCGATATTTAAAAGTAGTAATTATTTTAGAAATAAAAGTATTATAACGAAATAAAGTAATTAATTTATCAAAATGATAGGGCTTTGTCAAACATTTTGCACAAAGTAAGTTTTCTTGGGCATGTCCGAACTCAAAAGGATGGCAACACACCGCACAACATGGCTTACTGATAAATTGCAACTCTTGCCAACATTGATAACAAAAAATACCATCAACATTACAGCCACAGCCAATGCATTCGTTAGGAAAAATCGTTTTTTTCAGCAGTAAAAATATTTTTTTTAACATAAAATTACAAATTATTAAAAATTATAGATAAAGCCAAAATTAAAGCTACGATTAACATAATTATATTTTTTTTTGTTTTCAAAGTATGCCCTTTTTTCGAGGTTATGCCTTGCTTCAAGCGAAAAAGCACTACTTAACTTATAGCCAATGCTATTTCGCAATTCATAATCAATGCTATTGCTATTACTAAATACAAAAGAGCGACTATTAATAGAAACTAAATCACTGATTTTGTGTTGCGCTCTTAACGAGGCAACTATTTCGTTTTGTTGTTTTGCATTAGCAAGTTTTCGCTTACCAAAACTCACATCTAACTCAAAGAGATCTGGTAAAATAATATAACCTAAACCAACATCAAGCCTTAAATCGTAAGGGTTATTTGCTAAATAATCTTGCAGAGATCGTTGATATATAGCTACATAATATGGTGTATTAAAAATTTTGCTTTTACTATTAAATTTAAAATCGTGCTGTTCTTTAATTTTAACATTATATTGCTTTTTTTTGCCACTACCTACATCGGCAAAATTTTTTGAATAATCAAAATTAACATCGGCTAAAAGTTGTGGATTTTGATAAAAATAACGAAAAGCTAATTGATAATTATGAGAATTATAATCAGAAGACATATTGCCATTTAAAGCAATATATTGCCTTTTCTTGGTAGGAAACTTGCGATTTAAAGCCGATATAATAGACTCGCGATAAGATTTGCTTTCGATAGCAAAAGCAAAATTAGCAAAAAGCAATAAAATGATTTTTGCTAAAAAAAGATGGTGAACTTTTTTTAACATTGTGTGGTGGTTTAGGGTGTTATTTTAATTTTGTGAAGCGGTGTTGAATTTTAAATCTAGCAAAATATAATTTGAGATACAAACTTTTAAGGTTTGTTAGACTCTTTGGTTTCTTTAACCTCTTCTGATTCATTTACCGCTGGAGCATTTTCAGAATCGGGCTGAACAGTAGAAGAATTTTGCGAAGAATTAACTTGTTGCATTTCAGAAGCATTAACATTAGAAATATTACCAGCATCGCCCTCATCTTCAGGGCTATAAGGGATATCGGATTCTGGGTTAGATTCTGTTGATTCTCCAGACATATCTGGCAAATCAATTTCTTGCTCTTCTTGGTTTTCTAACCAACCAAGGTGAGTTTTTACCTTGCCAGAATATTTTACACCCAGGAAAAAAGAAAAAACCATTAAGGCGATAATAACAATAATTTCAACGGCTCTAACCATATAAAATATGTAAAAAAAATAATTAAAAAAAACCCTCTAAAAAAGGTAAACATTTTAATTTTAAAACATCAAATATTTAAATCAACCATATTTTACAAGATTATTTCAACCTTACTAAAAAAATATTCAAAAAAATACTTGACAAAAATAAAATCTGTTTTATTATGAAATCTTTCAATAATTCTTAAATTTAATAAAAAAATTTTATGACAGATACTAAATTTTTTATGCCAGTAGCACCCGAAGGAGCAGCACCCGAAGGAGGAGCAGTACTCGGAGCAGGAGTACTCGGAGCAGGAGCACCCGAAGCAGCACCCGAAGGAGGAGCAGTACTCGGAGCAGGAGTACTCGGAGCAGGAGCACCCGGAGCAGCACCCGAAGGAGCACCCGAAGGAGGAGCAGTACTCGGAGCAGGAGTACTCGGAGCAGGAGCACCCGGAG
>JAUMFK010000071.1:0-2336 GCA_032119875.1 Rickettsiales bacterium | reverse complement strand
TAAGGCAGAAACATGTCTAATAGAAGCGAAAAACTCAAGTATCAGAGATTGTTTAGCAAGGTTTAATCGCAAAACCAAAAGATATTCAAAAAGTCTTCTAATGATGGAGTTATCTCTTTACCTATGGGCTTTTTATAAGAATTTTAGGTATATCAACTGTTTTTAGGCAATGCCTAAATTTATTTTAATTTTCTGCTAGCTTTTTTTGTTGCCTGCTATAAAATTTTCAAAACACCAATTTTATCATCACCAAAAACCAAAAAATATGCAAGAAAACACCAGCGATCAACACAAAAAAAATTTGGGGCAGTTTTTTACCACCAACAGCTCTTATATTTTGCAGGGTTTTGAGGCATTTGTTGCCAATAAAAATATTATCGATCCTTTTGCAGGCAACCAAGATTTAATCAACTGGGCAAAGCAAAATAATTGTGCTTCTTGCTATGGTTTTGATCTCGATAAAAACTTGATCAATAATACTTCGGTTTTTTTAAACGATTCTATCAATAATCCCAAAGATTATCAATTTGTTTGCACCAATCCGCCATATTTAAACAAAAACAAAGCAAGCTTGGCAATAAAAGAGCAATTTTTTCATAAACAAGATTTTGTTGATTTATATCAAATTTCCATCAATTCTCTTTTATCTTGTCAAGAAGGCATTTTAATTGTGCCGCTTAACTTTTTATCGGCAAGCAATTCTGCTAAAATTAGGCAAATATTTTTTCAAAAATTCGCCATCAAAAAGTTAAATATTTTTAATCACCAAGTTTTTGCCGACACTTCTTATAATGTGATTGCTTTTTATTTTTATAAATTATCGACAACACAAGAAAAACAAACCATTGAAGCCACTATTTATCCAGAAAAACAACAGCTTGAAATTGTTTTAAAACAACAAGACGGTTGGCAATTTGGTGGCGATATTTTTGAAAAAATTGCCAATGTTAAAAATAACTTGGCAATATCAAGAATCACCAAAAAACATCTTGAAAGTGGCGGTTTACCAATAAAAATTGCCACCCAAGATTTTAAAACCACCGAAATCGCCAAAGTGAGCGATAAGTGCAAGCAAATTTTAGAGCAAAATATTATTTTACTAAATGCCATCGACACTAAACACGGCAAAAAAATTTGTCTGCAAGACATCAGAAATAACGAAATATCGGCACTAATAGGCAAAGAAAGCTCTCGAAATTTGGCTCACTTGATTTTTCATCAACCAATAGAAATCAACAAGCAATTGCAGTTAATTAGCCTTTTTAACGAGCATTTAACAGCATATCGAAAAAAATATCACTCTTTCTTTTTAACCAATTTCCGCGACAACAATCGCAAAAGAATTTCTTTTGAATTTGTTTATAAATTTATCAACTTTTTGTATTATGAATACATTGAAAAGCAACCTCGATTATTTTAATTTCTGTGCCGAAAATCCAGAACCTGTGCTTGATGATTTTTATATTTTTACAGAAAAAGACAAGAATATTCAAAAATATATCAATAACAACAAGCAAATAAAAGATATTTTAATTATCATAAAAACACTGCAAAACAATAGTGAAAATCCAGAAATAATCAATAAATACTTGCAAAAATTATTTGAAAACCTTAATCAATTTTCTAATAATTCTGAATTTTCTTGCTTTGTTAATGCTTGCGATAATGTTATTTACTCTCTTAAATTTGATACATTAAAAGTAATTGTTAATAAATATTTGCAAAATAGAATTTTAAACGAAGCTGTTCCAGAAGAGTGGGTGCAAGCCTTGATAGACAATAACTCTTCCAGAAAAAAAGGCAAATGCGGAGAATTAAAATTAAAAAATATTCTTACAGAAAAAGGTTTTATACCATCAGAAAATTGGCAAGATTTTTTACTATACAACCTCACTTTTATTGGCTTTTCAGGTAAAAATAATTTAAAATCTGCTAGATAATTTCTAAATATCGATATTGCAACTAAAAAACAAAATAAAAACCTAGATTTGGCAATAAAAATTAAAAATAAAATTTTTATTTGTGAAGCAAAGCATCTAAATACCTCGGGTGGCGGGCAAGATAAACAACTTTCCGAGTTAATAGAAATTACCTCTCTTGCCGAAAAAAATCAAAACATTTATTTTATCGCCTTTTTAGACGGAAAATATGCTAACGAATTTTTTAATCAACAAAATATACAGCCAAAACTACGGCATTGCCTAAAAATAGTTGACAAATAAAAAAATAGCAATAAAATAAGTTCGTAATTAACAATTATTTTATTTATGAAAATTTTATGTAAAAAATGCAAGTCAAGTCAAGTGGTAAAGAATGGCAATCAAGATAATATACAA
>JAUMFK010000070.1:0-2516 GCA_032119875.1 Rickettsiales bacterium | reverse complement strand
AATGCCGATGCCGATTTTAAAGCCTTGCTTATTGATAGTTGGTATGATCAATACTTGGGAGTTATTGTATTAGTTCGAGTAATTGATGGAGTTTTAAAAAAAGGGCAGAAAATCAAAATGTTGGCTGCAAATGCGGTGTATCAAGTTGATTCGGTGGGTTTTTTTACTCCAAAAAAGTTTTTTTGCGAGCAGTTAAGTGCAGGTGAGGTTGGTTTTATCAATGCTCAAATCAAACAAGTGGCAGATTGTAAGGTGGGCGACACTATTGTTTATCACAACAACGAAAATGCTACCGCTTTGCCGGGGTTTAAACAAAATCAACCAGTAGTTTTTTGTGGAATTTATCCAATTGATGCTTCTGATTTTGAAAAATTTCGCGATGCTTTGGCAAAACTGCATTTAAACGATTCTAGCTTCGAATATGCCCCCGAAAGTTCTTCGGCACTTGGTTATGGTTTTCGCTGCGGATTTTTGGGGCTTTTGCATCTTGAAATTATTCAAGAAAGACTAGAAAGAGAATTTGATCTCGATTTAATAACAACCGCTCCTTCTGTGGTTTATAAAATTCATTTACGCAACAGCGACATTTTAGAAATTCACAGTGCGGCCGAAATGCCAGATCCAGTAAAAATTGAAAAAATGCAAGAACCGTGGATTAAAGCAACCATCATGACTCCCGATAGCTATTTGGGGGCGGTGCTTGATTTATGCACTCAAAAACGAGGAATTCAAAAAGAACTAACTTATGTTGGTGAAAGAGCAATGCTTATCTATCGTCTACCGCTAAATGAAATTGTTTATGATTTTTATGATCGGCTAAAATCTTGCTCTAAAGGTTATGCTAGTTTTGATTGGCAAATAGATGGTTATGAAGAAAGTCAGCTAGCAAAACTTGCTATTTTAGTAAATGGTGAGGCAGTGGATGCTCTTTCATTTATCACTCATAAAAGCCGTGCCGAGAGCAGAGGTAGAGCAATTTGCATGAAGTTAAAAGATCTTATTCCAAGACAAATGTTTGCTATTGCTTTGCAAGCTGCTATTGGCGGTAAAATTGTGGCTCGAGAAACTATTTCTGCTATGCGAAAAGATGTTACTGCCAAATGTTATGGTGGCGATATTTCACGCAAAAGAAAGCTTTTAGACAAACAAAAAAAAGGTAAGAAAAAAATGCGCGAAATTGGTAATGTAGAAATTCCTCAATCTGCTTTTTTAGCGGCACTTAAACTTGATGATTAAATATGACGATAAACTTAACAAAAAAAATCAAACTTTGCGGATTTACAAAAGCCGATACTTTGCAAGTTGCCATTGATTGCTTGGTTGATTTTGTCGGCTTGGTTTTTGCTAGCGATTCGGTAAGATTTGTAAGTGAAAATACGGCTTGTGATTTAGCAAAAATTATTCCTAAAACTGTGGCAAAAGTAGCGGTGGTGGTTGATTTATTTTTACCAAAACTACACAATATTTATTTGGCATACAAGCCAGATTTTTGGCAAGTGCATGGCAATTTTAAAATTGCAGATTTGTTATTGTTAAAAAATAATTTTCCACAAACTAAAATCATTTCTGCTTTTAACATTTCTTGTGCCAACGATTTAATTAAAATTAATGATTTTTCTCAAATTAGCGATTATTTTTTACTTGATTCTGCCTCTTCTGGTGAGGGCAAAATTTTTAATTGGCAGTGGCTTTCGTTTTTAACATTAAACAAACCCATTATTTTAGCTGGTGGCATTAACTTTAATAATTTATCTTCTGTTTTTGATTTGGCAGATGTTTTTGATATTTCTTCTGGAATTGAAGAGGCAAGAGGTATAAAATCGGCAAAATTAATTATTAAAACAATGAATGTTTTTAAAGATAGAAAACTGTTGCAATTATAGTTTTTAAATATTCTCTATTAAAAAATAAGAAAATAGCAGTAAAAATCATATCAAAAGCTTTGAAATATCTTTTGATTATTTTTATTTTGTTAATTGTAAAAAAGTATAAAAAAATTGTTGCATTTTAATAATTACTATAATAAAATAAAAAATAAAGCAATTTATTAATTATATACTTTAGCTTTTTTATTAATATAAATAAATCTATTTATGGAAAATACAGCACTAATAACAGAAATAACAGATAAACGTCTATTGATAGAATTATTGAATAAAAAAGGTGGTTATAATTTACAATTTGCTTCATATGATATGCAAAACGATAGAGAAGTGGTTTTAGCAGCGGTAAATCAAGATGGGATGGCTTTAGAACATGCTTCACATGATATGCGAAATGATAGAGAAGTGGTTTTAGCTGCGGTAAATCAAGATGGCAAGGCTTTAGTATATGCCCCCAATGAATTAAAAGCAGATAGAGAAGTTGTTTTAGCTGCGGTAAATCAAGATGGCAAGGCTTTAGTATATGCCCCCAATGAATTAAAAGCAGATAGAGAAGTTGTTTTAGCTGCGATACAACAAAACTGCATGGCTTTACAATATACTTCAGATGGTATGCGAAATAATATAGAACTG
>JAUMFK010000069.1:0-15130 GCA_032119875.1 Rickettsiales bacterium | reverse complement strand
GAGAGGATCGTTTTGTATAATCATTTTGCAAAGAGTTGTTTTGCCAGCTCCTGAAGGAGAAGAAATGATAATTAAGAACGGATGATGATTGATAAACATAAATTATATTTTTTTTGCCTGATTAATCAAAATAAAATCAGCCAAAATTGTAGCAAGCATAGCTTCGCCAACTGGCACGGCCCTTATTCCAACACAAGGATCATGTCTGCCTTTGGTTATGATTTGACAATTATTGCCTTCGATATCAATAGTGTTTCTTGGCACTAAAATTGAGCTGGTAGGTTTTACTGCAAATCTCACCACCAAATCCTGCCCCGAAGAAATTCCTCCAAGCACTCCACCCGAATAATTATTTGCAAATTCTATTTTGCCGTTGCGGTTAAACATTTCATCGGCAAGCTCTGATCCTTGTTTTAGACCAGCTTCAAAACCACTGCCAATTTCAACCGATTTTACAGCATTAATAGACATAATTCCGCTGGCAATTTTAGCATCTAGCTTGTTATATATTGGTTCTCCAAGGCCAACTGGCATATTTTTAACCACTAATTCAATAATTGCACCAACCGAATCGCCTTTTTTGCGTATATTTAATAAATAATCGCTAAATTTTTCGGCTGTTTTCTTATCGGGGCAGAAAAAATCGTTATTAATTTCGGCAAAAGAAAAATTGTTGTAATCAATGCCGATTTCGCCAATTTGTTTAATATAACCGCAAATCTCAATGTTATGTTTTTTTAAAATTTGAAAAGCAACCGCTCCAGCCATCACTCTACTTGCGGTTTCACGTGCAGAAGATCGGCCGCCTCCTCTATAATCACGTATGCCATATTTTTTAAAATAAGTATAATCGGCATGTGATGGGCGAAATTTATTTGCAATGTCGCCATAATCATGAGATTTTTGATCTTGATTATAAATAATTAAGCTAATTGGAGTGCCTGTGGTTTGACCTTCAAACACACCAGATAAAATATGAACTTTATCTTCTTCTTGTCTTTGAGTGGTAAATTTTGATTGTCCTGGTTTTCTTTTATTTAGATAAGGCTGAATAATTTCTTCGTTTAAAGAAATTAGAGAAGGACAGCCGTCAACAACGCAGCCAATAGCTGGACCATGACTTTCTCCCCAAGTGGTAAAGGCAAAAATTTCGCCAAATTTATTCATAGTTATATTGATTAATAATTAACATTGGATTTTCGCTAAATATAAGATAATTACCAGCATCATGGATAACTAATTTACCAGCAGTGATATTGCCAATTTCTGATTCGGCAAAAACCTGTTGTAAAGTAGTTTCGGCATCTTTTTTATATAATGCTTGCTTTGCTTTAATGAGCATAATTTTATTTTCTTCGTAAGCAAATTTTAAACTAGGATTTAGCATTATTTTTTCTGATATTTGGCTATTTTGATTAGATTTATTGATAATGTGTATTTTATCATTTTTTGCAAAAAATTGTATTATATAAAATAACAAAGCACAGATAATAAAAGTATAACATAAAAATATCATGAAAATACGAATTTTTTGATATTTTTTAATTTCTGTCATTATTTTTTGCCAATCTCTATCTTCCATGGGTTAGTTTTTAATTTTATAACCGCTTTTTAATATTTGCAACAGTATTAAAAACAATATTATATTTAGAATTACTAAATAGATACTTGCTGAAAATAAATTACCGTCGCTGTGACCAGTGATTCCGTAACGAAAACCATCGATGATATAAAAAAACGGGTTTAATTTAGCAATTATTTGCCAAAAATTAGAAAGTGAATTTATTGAATAAAAAGTGCCAGATAAAAAAGTAAGTGGAGTTATTAAGTAACTAGTAAGAGCCGACATCTGATCAAAAGTATCAGATAAAACACCGCATAAAATACCTAATAAGCCTAAAAAACAACAACCTAGAAAAAGAAATAGTAATGTAAAAAATAAACTATGCATTGGCAAAGGAACGAAGAAAAATATGACAAAAAAGCTGGTTAAGGCAACTAAAACCCCTCTAGCTAATGCTCCTACTAAAAAAGCAAATAGTATTTCTAAGTTAGAAATTGGCGGAATAAGATAATCAACGATATGGCCCATTACTTTACTCATGACTAAAGAAGACGATGAATTAGCGAATGAATTTTGCATTGCACTCATAATTATTAGGCCACTTGCAACGAAAACTGCGAAGTTTACTCCTTCTATTTTTTCAATATTTTTTCCTACAGAAATTGAAAAAACTAATAAAAATAATGCAATATTTATTATTGGCGAAAATATCGTTTGATGGTAAACTTTTAAAAATCGGTATATTTCTTTTTTAATGAGTGTAGAGGTTCCTAAGTAATTCATATTTAAATGTTTTGTTTTAATTTTTGTGCCACCATAATTGCTTCTTCTGTAATGGTATCGCCAGAAAGCATTCTTGCCACTTCTTGAATACTTTCAAAAGAATTTAGAGGTATTATTAGGGTTTGCATTTTGTTTTGCTGTTTAATTTTGCTAATTTTAATATGATAATCTGCTTTCGAAGCGATTTGTGGATGATGAGTGACTACCAAAACTTGCAGATGTTGAGAAAGTGTTTTAAGTCTTTTTCCAACAACATCGGCAGTTGCTCCACCAATGCCAGAATCTATTTCGTCAAATATTATGGTAGGAACCGATTTTGTATCTATTAAGCAAACTTTTAATGCCAACATAAAACGAGAAAGCTCTCCACCAGAAGCTATTTTTGCTATTTCATCAAAATAATCTGTATTGATTGCTGATAAAAATTTCACCCTATTTGCTCCATCTGCCTTATAGTGATTAATATCGTAATCTACAACTATTTTAAATTTTGCTCCGGGCATTTTTAAATATTGCAATTCTTCTTCAACTTTTTTTGCCAAGATAGTTGCCTTTTCTTTTCTGATGTTATTAAGATTTTCTGTTAATTTTATATACTCTTGCCAAATAATGTTTCTTTTCTGAACTGCATCTTGGCAATTGCTTTGATTTGTATTTATTTGATCTAGTTTATCTTTAGAATCTTTGATAATTTTATAAAGATCATCGCTAATTGTATTATATTTTCTTGATAAGTTGCGAATTAAAAATAATCGTTCTTCAAGATAGTTTTTGTCTATATCAAAATTTAAATTGCGCTTAATATTATTTAGTGTTGATAATATATTATCAATTTCGTTGTTTTTATCATCAATAAAAGTGAAAATTTTTTCGAAAAAATCAATGTTTTTATCAAGATATTTATCAATTATAGTGTTATTTTTATTAATTATTTTTTGACTTTGTATTAGAAAAGAAGAGGATTCTTCGAGATTTTTTATTAAATCATTTAAAAAGAATTCAATTTTTTCATTGGCAAACAATAGATCTTTTTGCATTTTTAGCAAATCTTCTTCACCAATCTGAATATTTGCCTCGGATAATTCTGAAAGAACATACTCTAAATATTCTTTTTCGCGTAAAATTTTCTCTTGATTGGTTTGAAAATTATTTATTTCTTCATCTACTAACTGTAGCTCTTGGTATTTTTTTTTAATTTTCATCAGTAAATCATGATTTTTTGCATAATCATCAAGTATTTTTAAGTGTTTATTTGTTGATAAAAGGTTTTGTTGATTATGTTGACCATTAATTTCTACTAAAGTTTCTCCAATTTTTGCTAACAAGCCTACACTAATTGCATTATCATTTACAAATACTTTATTTCCGTTGTTTGTAATGATTCTTCTGATTTTTATAATATTTATATTTTCATTATCTTGCAATTGATATTCGTTGATTAATTCTTTACATAAATAATTTTTAGATATATCGAATTCTGCATAAACGCTTGCACAATCAGAGCTTTGACCAATGAGTTTATTTGCAGAACGATAACCAATAGCTATTCCTAAGGCATCAAGCAATATAGATTTACCAGATCCAGTTTCGCCACTTAAAATACATAAATTATCAGCAAATTTTATATTTGCTTTTTCTATTAAAACAATATTGTTGATAGTTAAAAATTTTAGCACAAAATATTACTAATTTAATTAATAAATGACAAAATCTTAAAATATGTTTAGTCTCAATACCAAATTAGAACAAGATAGTATCTTTGTTTGTGACCTTACTATATCTCAGCTCAGATTAATGAATGATAGTAGCTATCTTTGGTTTTTGTTGATACCCAAACAAGAATCGCTTACAGAGATAATTGATTTAACATTTTCTAGTCAAATAGATTTATTGCGAGAAATTAATCTCATATCTAATATTATCAAACAAAATTTTAGATGCAAGAAACTTAATATTGCTAATCTTGGAAATAATGTATCGCAACTGCATATTCATGTTATCGCAAGAAACGAAGATGATCTTTCTTTTCCTAAGCCAGTGTGGGGCATTTTAGAAGCGGTTCCATATATTGAGTCTGAAATAATTGTCATTTGTCAGAAAATAAAAGAAAATTTGCAAAAATTTTATCTTGATCTAGATAAAAAGATATTTTATCGCTCTTTGCATAGAGGATGTAAAGAAACTGATTTTTTGCTTGGCACTTTCTTTCAACAGAACAAAATAGATCTTCTCTCTGAAAAAGAGTTATGTTTAGATTTTTTACACGAAGATGATATGTTAATTTATGATTGGATATTAAATAAAATAAATGTGCCAGAAATTTATAGATCACTTGTTTTAAAAATACAAAAATTTCATAATATTAATTAATTTTACTATTTTTGATATAAAACAACATATTTTCTAATTTACTAAAATCATCAAATTTAATATTTATAGTACCTGAACCAGTTTTTGGGTTGATAAAAATTTGCGCAGACATTTTTGTATATCTAAAAAATTCTTGCTCAAACTCATGCCAGTATTCAGAATTTAAAATCTCTTTATGTTTTTTTAAATTGTCATAATTTTTATCTGCATTATCTTTTTGACTTCTTGCCATATCTTCTGCATGACGAACTGTAAGATTATTTGCTACAATCATTTCTGCTAATTTTTCTGGATCTGGTGAATTAATAATTGCTCTTGCATGCCCCATAGATAAGTTTTTATTATCTAGATGTTTCAAAACTGAATCTGGTAAATTTAGTAACCTAACTATATTTGCAATATGGCTTCTGCTTTTTCCAACTTTTTTTGCTACTTCTTCTTGTGTATAGAGAAACTCATCCATTAATCTTTTATAACCAATTGCCTCTTCAGTAATAGACAAATCTTCCCTTTGTATATTTTCGATTAATGCAATTTCTAAGGCGGAATGATTATTTATTTTTCTTATAACGGCTGGAATTGAATTTAATCCTGCTATTTTTACAGCTCTAAATCTTCTTTCCCCAGCAATAATTTCGTATTTATCATCTAAGGCCTTTCTTAATATAATTGGTTGCAAAACTCCATTGCATTTGATAGATTCTGCTAATTCTTTTATCCCTTCTAAATCAAAATTATGTCTAGGCTGGTAAACTCCCGCTATAATTTTATCAATTGCAATATTCTCTATCATAGATTCTGAATTAACTATTTCTGATGCTGGTTTTTTGTCTCCTAAAAGAGCTGATAATCCCCTTCCTAATTTTTTTTCTGTTTGTTTCATATGGAACATTTATTGATTAGCGATAAAAATATTTTAGATAAGAATTTTTGGTTGTAAAGTATTTTTTCTATTGATTTAAAAAAATTCATTAATTAAAATGATAAGGTTTTTTTATGATAACTATATAGTTTTTTAATATTTAAGAATGCAAAATAATAATAATGTGAGTACTAAAGTTTTTTCAGTTGTAAATCAAAAAGGAGGAGTTGGTAAAACAACAACAGCAATTAATTTAGCTGCATCTTTTTCAATTAGAGGAAGAAAGGTTTTGCTTATAGATCTAGATCCGCAAGGAAATACCAGTACAGGAATGGGTATTGAGTTTTCGCAAAGACAGAATACTATTTATGAGGTTTTGACTGGTGAAGCAAAACTTTCAACAGCTATAATACCAACATCTATAAAAAATTTAAAACTTGTCACTTCTACTGTTGATCTTGCTGTTTTGGATATAGAAATTGCATCTATAGAAAATAGGGAATATATTTTGCGAAAAGAGTTGACTGCGGTTTTGCAAGAATATGATGTGGTAATTATTGATTGTCCGCCTTCGTTAGGTTTGATTACTATTAATGCAATGGTTGCTTCTAGTAATATATTAATACCGATGCAATGTGAGTTTTTTTCATTGGAAGGATTAAGTCATTTACTAAATACAATAGATTTGATTAAGCAAAATTTTAATGATGATTTAAATATTAGTGGTATAATTTTAACAATGCATGATAAAAGAAATAAACTAACTGAACAAGTTGAAAAAGATGTGAGAGATTTTTTGGGAGAAAAAGTTTATCAAACATGTATACCGAGAAATATTAAATTATCAGAGGCTCCTTCTCATGGAGTGCCAGGGATAATTTATGATCCAAAATCCTTGGGGGCGAAGTGTTATCAAGAATTGGCTGAAGAGATTTTAAAAAAAAGTTTTTTATAAATTAAAAGTGGATAGTAAAATTGTAAATTGGGGAAAATGCAATTTATACTATCCACCTACACCGATTTGGGTTTTCTAGTGATGATTTGAAAACCTTTGTGGTGTGTAAATATTGTAAGATTTAATTTTATTATTGTCAACAACTTTTTTACAAAAAAAACAACTTTTTTAAAAAAATATAAAATACCAAACGAACCCTTTAAAATCAAGTGATTAAATATTATTTAGAATTAAATTTATAATTTTTTTTGCTGGATATTGAATTTTTTTTGTTTAAAATAATCTTAAAACTTTAAATAATTTATTATATGAATAACCAGCAACTGGCTATAATTATTGTAACTTTTAATAGTTCGGCTATAATTTTATCTTGCTTAGAAAAAATTGATCTTCAAAAATATGAAACAATAATTATTGACAATAAAAGCACAGATGATACTTTGGCTCTTGTTAAAAATCATTTTCCTTTTGTTAAAATAATTGTTAATGAAAAAAATATTGGCTATGGCAGAGCTAATAATATAGGTTTAAAAAGTATTAAAACAGATTATGCTCTTATTCTAAATCCAGATGCTTTTATTTTTTCTGCTGATATAACAAAAATAATTAGTAAAATGCAACAAGATCAACAAATAGCTTTGGCTGGTCCTTTATTGTTAAATTATTATCCTTATCAAGAGCAAGATGCTAAGCAAGAATTAAATATTGTAAAAAATAATGCTATTGAGGTCGAGAAAGATTTTATTAGTGTAAAATATATTATTGGAGCTATTCTCTTTTTTAATATGTCGATTTTTCGTCAAATAGGTTTTTTTGATGAAAAGATTTTTTTATATTATGAAGATGACGAAATATCTCATAGGGTAGTTCAAAATAATTATAAAGTTGCTATTTTCTCAGAAATATTTGGTTACCATATTGGTAGCGGTTCTAGTGGTAAAAATCTACGCTCTCTTTATAAAAGATTTTGGCATAGAGCATTGTCAAAATTTTACTGGAAAGAAAAACAAAAAGGTAAGAGTAAAACCATATTTTCAGCAGTGAAATTAAGCTTTTCTTTTTTTGTAAAAATATTGTGTTATGCTATTGTATTTAACAAAATAAAAATCGTGCAAAATTTAGCATCATTGTGTGGCACTATATCATATTTAGCAAGACTTACCGCTTTTGATAAAAACGATAATCCGAGGGCTTAAAATGCTAGATATAACAATTATTATTCTTACTTATAATAGTTCTCAAGTGATAAAGCGATGCCTTGAAAGTTTAAATACTAATAATTATCAAATTTTTCTCATAGATAATGCTAGCTCTGATAATGTTGTGTCAATAGTGAAGCAAAATTTTTCATCAGTTAAAGTTATTGAAAATTATTGCAATATTGGTTTTGGAAGAGCTAATAATATAGTATTAAAAAAGGTAAAAACTAAATATGCACTTATTTTAAATCCCGATACCATCATTACAGATAATGCAATTATGAATTGTCTTGAAATATTATCAACCCATCCAGAAATAGCATTAGCAAGCCCAGTAATTTTTAATAAACAACCAGAAAATTTTATTAATGAATCTGTTGATAAATTTTTTTACACTCATTTTATTGTAGGCGGAGTTCTTTTTGTTAATATGATAAATCTTAATAAAATTGGTTTCTTTGATGAGCAATTTTTTATGTTTGCTGAAGATTCTGATTTATCTGATAGAAGTATATCTTTTGGTTATAAAAATGCCATAATTAACAATTGTTATGCTGTGCATTTTGGTGGGCAATCATCAGCTAAATCAATATCTACTATCTATCTTCGATTTTGGCATCTTGGCTGGTCAAAAACAAAATATAAACAAAAAAGAAAGAATTTTTTTAACTTTATTCGCTCATCTCTTCGATTAACATTTGCTTATTTTTTTTCTAGCATATTTTATTTAGCAATCTTGAAATACGAAAAAGCAATTGCTAAATTTGCATTTAGCTTTGGATGTTTTTCTTGTTTAATTGGTTTGAAAGCTTTTGATTCTTACAATCAACCTAGGGGTAAAATACCGTTTTTATTAAATAAATTAAACATAAAATGATAAAAATTCTTGTTTTCGGTAAAACTGGCCAATTATCTGAGGTGTTATTAAAATTATTATCGCAAAATTCACAATATAAAACAACTTGCTATTGCAGAGAAGATATTGATTTTAACAAAATAATTGCTTTGCAACAATTTCTTAACAATTTAACTGATATTCCGCAATTTATTTTTAACTGTATAGCCTATACAAATGTTGATAAAGCAGAAGAAGAGCAAGAAATATGCAATAATATTAATCATCTTGCGGTAGAAATTTTGGCAAATTTTTGTCAAAAAAATCAAATTCGCCTCATTCATTATTCTACAGACTATGTTTTTGATGGTAGTGGTGAATTGCCTTTTGATGAAGATAATATTATCAATTTAAAGCCACTTAATTTTTATGGTAAAACCAAATTATGGGCAGAAGAAAAAATTGCTAAATCTGGCTGTTCTTATCTTATTTTTCGAATTTCTTGGCTTTATAATCATAATGTAAATAGTAAAAATTTTGTTAATACTATTACAAAACTAGCTCAACATAAAGCCTCAATTAGTGTGGTAAGCGATCAGATAGGAAGTCCAACAAATGTAGATTTTATTGCTAGAAATAGTTTGAAATCATTATATATTCCAAGCGGAATTTATCATTTAAATAACGGAATATATATATCTTGGCATACCTTTGCTTGTCAAATATTAGCAAAAATAAAAATCTCTCAACCTAATATTATGTTAAAAAATATTGATGCCATTGATAGTTGTCAATATCCAACTAAAGCAATCCGACCAAAAAACTCTCGACTAGACAATAGTAAAATAAAGCAATTCATTTTATTAGATTAATCAATTATTTCTTTGATTAGTGCAAACAATATTAAATACATAAAAAATTGCTTGCCTTATAAAACAAAATAACAAAAATATTCTAGTTATTAGTTTTAAATGCTATTTTAATTTTTTATAATAATTTATTTTTTCAATGTTAGTAGGAATTCCCAAAGAAATTAAAAATCACGAATATCGTTGTGCCATAACTCCTGCTTCAGTGCAAGAATTTTTGTTGCAAGGGCATCAAGTTTTGGTGCAAAGCAATGCAGGTCTTGAAATAGGTTTTAGCGATCAGCAATATCAACAATCTGGAGCTATCATAACTTCTTCTGCTCAAGAAATCTATCATAAATCCGAGCTTATTTTTAAAGTAAAAGAACCGCAACAAATTGAATGCGAAATGTTAAAAAAAGATCAAATAATTTTCTCTTACTTGCATTTAGCGGCCGAGCCAGAGCTTACTAAAATGTTGTTAAAATCTAATTCCATCGCTATTGCTTTTGAAACAGTGGTTGCTTCTGATGGTTCTTTGCCATTACTTTCGCCGATGAGTGAAATTGCAGGTAAATTGGCAGTGCAGGCAGGGGCAAAATGTTTAGAAAAAGCACAAGGTGGCAGAGGCATTTTGTTGGGAGGAGTTCCTGGTGTTGGTTGTGGTAAAGTGCTGATTATTGGTGGTGGAGTTGCTGGCACTAATGCTGCAAAAATTGCCATTGGTATGGGAGCAGATGTTGTTATTGTTGATAAATCTCTAGCTCGATTGCGTTATTTAGCCGATATTTTTGGCAATAATATTACCACTTTATATGCTTCGCAAGAAAATATTGCTAAAAATATTCTCGATTCCGATTTAGTTATTGGGGCGGTTTTGGTTGCAGGTGCTTCTGCTCCTAAACTTGTATCTTTTGATTTGGTAAAAAAAATGAAAAAAGGTGCGGTATTAGTTGATATTTCAATAGATCAAGGCGGTTGTTTTGAAACTAGCAAGCCAACTTCGCATAGTAATCCAACCTATGAAGTAGAAGGAGTTATTCATTACTGTGTAACCAATATGCCAGGTGCTGTTGCTCGCAGTTCAACCAAGGCTCTTGAAAATGCTACTTTGCCTTTTGCTCTTGAAATTGCTAATAAAGGCTATTTAAAAGCAATCCAAGAAAACAAAAATCTTGCTTGTGGAGTAAATGTTTTAAACGGCAAAATTACTCATCAAGCTGTTGCCGATAGTTTGGGCTATCAATATTTTAATCTTAATAAAATTCTACAATGTCTGTTGTTGTAAGGTTTGCTCCCTCTCCCACTGGTTTTTTACATATTGGCGGGGCAAGAACTGCCTTATTTAACTATCTTTTTGCCAAGCATCATCGAGGTAAATTTTTATTACGCATCGAAGATACTGACAAAATCAGATCAACTCAACCAGCAATTGATGCTATTTTAGAGGGTATGGCTTGGCTTGGCTTATCTTATGATGATGAAGTAGTTTTTCAAAGTAAAAATCAAGCACGTCATCAACAAGTGGCAATGCAATTGCTTGCAGAAAATAAAGCATATTTGTGTTACACTTCTGTCGAAGAGCTTGAAGAAAGACGAAAACAAGCAGAAAGCAAGGGGCAGGTTTTTCGTTTTCAAAGTATTTGGCGCAACAAAACTATGTCGCAACATAGCACTATCAAGCCTGTAATTCGCATCAAAACTCCACAAGAAGGTTTTAGTATTATATCTGATTTAGTCCAAGGGCAAGTAAGTGTTGCTAATCACGAATTAGATGATCTAATTTTGCTTAGAAGTGATGAAACTCCTACCTATATGTTTGCTGTGGTGGTTGATGATTACGATATGAAAATTACTCACATCATTCGAGGCAACGATCATTTTACTAATACTTTTCGACAACAAATAATTTATCAAGCTTTAAATTGGTCTCTACCACAATTTGCTCATATTCCACTCATACATGCTGCTGATGGTGCTAAACTTTCTAAACGACACGGGGCAACTTCTGTTTTGCAATATAAAGAGCAGGGATATCTACCTCAAGCTATCAGAAATTATCTTTTGCGTTTAGGTTGGGCTTATGGCGATCACGAAATTATTAACGATGAAAATGCCATTGCTTGGTTTGATCTTAACAATATTGGCAAATCTCCTTCAAAATTTGATTTTGATAAACTTAATCATCTAAATCATCATTATCTTAAAAATAGCAATGTCAACGATTTGCTAAATTTAATTATGCCATTTTTGCCAAAAAATCCAAACCAAGAAGAAGAAAAAAGATTTTTATCTGTATTAAATTTTGCCAAAGAAAAGGCTTCTTTACTCACCGAGTTGGCAAATATTTGCTCTATTTATTTTCAAAATTATCAACAAAAAATCAACCAAGCTGATTATACAATTTTAATTTCTACACAACATATTTTACAACAATTATATCAAATATTTTTGCAAATAAGCAATTGGCAACTGCTAGAAATTAAACAAGAAATTAATAATTTCTGCACTAATGCTAATCTAAAAATAAAAGATTTTGGCATTGCGTTACGCATTGCTCTTACCTTTTCTTCTGCATCGGCAGGGGGTATTTTTGATATTATATATATTTTAGGTAAAGAAGAAGTTTTATTTAGAATTCAAAAAAGCATTGCTCTTGACTAGTTATTTTGTGTGCTTAAAATTGAAATCACTTGTTTAATAATTATTCATCATTTTTTATGAATTTAGCATTATATAGCCCGCATGAGCTGTTATTTTTTTTATTTTCTACTGTTTTGGTTTTAAGCTCTTTTGTGGTTGTTTTAAAACAAAATATGGTGCATTCGGCAATGTTTTTAATTTTAGCTTTCTTTAATGCCTCTGGTTTGTTTTTGTTAATTGGTGCCGAATTTATTGCCATGTTGCTAATTGTAGTTTATGTAGGGGCGGTTGCGGTGCTATTTTTATTTGTTATCATGATGCTTAACTCCGACCAAGAAATTATTTTGCAAATCGATCGTAAAAAACCTTTTTTGGCTTTAATTGGAGTGGTTTTATTTATTGAAATATTTTTATGCATTGAGTTTTCGGCGATAGGTGCATATCAGCCAAAAATTACTTATGCTATTAATCAAAGTGTTAGCAATACTCACAATATAGGTAATATTTTATATACCGATTTTATTATTCCATTTCAAATTGTTGGTTTAATTTTATTTGTGGCAATGATTGGGGCTATTTCGCTTACTTTGCAAGTAAAAAATCCATTGGCAAAAAAACAAAATATTTGCAAGCAAGTGTTTCGTTCTAAAAAAGATTCTCTAGAAGTTGTAAAAGTTGCTTCTGGCTCTGGTATTAACCTTTAAAATAAATTATTTATGATTAACAGTATTTCGCAAAATTATTTTCTTGTTTTATCGGCTATATTATTTTGTATAGGGGTGATGGGTATTTTTTTAAATCGCAAAACTATTATCTCAATGTTAATGTCTATCGAAATCATGCTCCTTGCTGTTAATATTAATTTTGTGGCTTTTTCGGTTTATCTGCAAGATATTGCTGGGCAAATATTTAGCATTTTTATTTTGGCAATTGCAGGAGCAGAGGCTGCCATTGCTTTGGCAATTTTAGTGGTTTATTTTCATAACAAAGGCAACATCGAAATTAATCAAGCATCTTCCATTAAAGGTTAAGCAATGTTTTTTGTTCGATTTTGTTTATTTTTATTGTTTTTTTGGCAAAATTTACAAGTTTTTGCCAATCAAAACACAGGTAATTATTTATCGGCAAAATCAGTTTTATGTAGCAACCAAGAAAAATATTTTAATCAAATTTTACAGCAAGTTGAGCTTAAAAATCCGAAGGCAATTTCTGATTTACCTGCATGTTTTAGTCAAAATCGTAACCTTATTTTTCAGGTTGTCATGATTGATCCTCTTTATTTTCAAGATGCTTCCGATATTTTAAGGCAAGATAAAATTTTTATTCAAAGATTAATAAAAATTCAGCCAGAAGTTTTAAAATATGCTTCGCCAGATGTAAGAAGTAATGCTGTTTTTATTGCCGAATCTGCTTTATTAAGCAGAGATGTGCTAAAATTTGCCTCTTGGAGCCTTCTTGATAACGAAGAGTTTATTGCAAAAATGATAGATCTTGATGCCGATAATTATCAATATGCTTCTGATAGAGTGAGGGCAATAGAAGATATTGCTATCAATGCTTTTACCGATAATGGTTTATTACTTAAATTTGCCACCAATAACTTAAAAAATAATTTTAATATTGTTAAAATAGCGGTTTCTAATAGTAAAACAGCTATTAAATTTGCTTCAGAAAATTTACAAAAAAATCAAGATTTATTAAAAATTGTTAGTAGCGACCAACAAAATTTACAACAACTTGATGATTTTTTACTAAAAAATTATTTGTTAAGCAATGAGCAGTATAAAAAAACACAATATTTTGGCAATAAAGGCAAGTTTTTTGGCAAAAATCAATTAATTGATCATAATTTTGTTAGTAAATGGCATATTAAGCTTGCCTACGATAAACAAGAGGTGGGTGTTTTAAAAGAAAATTGGCAACTCATACCTGTATATCATCGCAATTACGAACAATCTTGGCGAGAAGATTTTAAATTTCAGCCAAATTTGATTCAAAGAATTGACAGTTTTTTTGCAAAAAGAAAAATTAACAAAAAAATTATTGATAATCTTAAAACAACTTTTTTGTGGAAAGTAAAAAACAAGCCCGAAACTTTTGTTTTTAATCTTTATAATTTAACCGAAGCAAGTGAAGCAATTCTAGGTTCGCAATTTGCCAATATTACTTCGCTTACCGCTATTGCTCAAAAAACCGATAAAAAATGGGTGTTATCAGTAATCGAAGTTATTTTTGCCAAAGATATGAAGCTTTCTACTAATTTTACTGTTGGGCATAAAAAATATACAGTTCTCGATTTATTTAGTGATGGTAAGTCAAAAAATCTAGAAACAATGGTAATTTTTAAGGTTGAAGATGAATTAAACGAATATTTACAAGTATATTTTCAGCAAGAAAATGGTAAATATCGATTATTACATAAAACAAAATCTTATCCAGAATTTTTTAATAATTGATGCCAAGCTATATTTTGCTTGCCATTTTTGGTAATTAACATCCGATAATTGTGAAATTATCTTGTTTGTTGATTTTTGCCCCAGCTTCTTTGGCTAATAAAAAAAATGGTTCAATATTATTAAGGTTTTGCGCAGAATAATGAAGCTCTTCTAACCTTGCCGATGCTAAATAAGCCACTTCGAGAGTTTGGCAACCATAACAACGTAATTGTTGATAGTTTTCTGGTAAAAAATCAAGATTATTACAGCCAAACAAAACATCTCCGCCAGATCGTTTAGAAACCCTGATTCGACGGTTATTAAGATAGGCACCAAAGCCTTTTTCGGCGTAAAAAACTTCGTTGCCAATATTTTTAAAAATTGCTACCGCTACGGTTTCGAACTGTTGATTTTTGTTTTTATATTGCAAAGCTACAGAAGTGGTAAAATCGCCATTTGCTCTTGCTAAATTTGCCAAGCCATCAATTGCTTTAATAATTAAACAATACTCGGCATTTGGGTTTACGATAATTTGATTTTTTTCATCAAAAAATATATTAAAATCTGGGCGAAATTTTTGAAATTCACTCAATAAAATTTGCTTAACTTTTTCTTGACAAGAAATAGCAAATTTAT
>JAUMFK010000068.1:0-11123 GCA_032119875.1 Rickettsiales bacterium | reverse complement strand
TTTTTTGAAATAACCTATAATTTTGTATCACAAAGCATTGGCGAAGATGTTTATAAAAAAATTATTGCCAAGTCTTATGAAAAGTTTCATCATCAAGCAATTGCTCCACTCAAGCAACTTGCTAATAATCATTATTTACTCGAATTGTTTCATGGTCCAACTCTTGCTTTTAAAGATTTTGCCTTGCAATTTTTAGGAAATTTACTTGATTACTTATTATCTTTAAAAAATGAAAAAATCGTTATTGTTGGTGCAACCTCTGGCGATACTGGTTCGGCAGCTATTTGGGGCTGTAAAATGTGCAAAAGTGCCACAATATTTATTTTGCATCCTTATCAAAAGGTTTCGGAAGTTCAGCGAAAACAAATGACTACAGTTCTTGATGATAATGTTTTTAACATTGCTTTGCAAGGTAATTTTGATGATTGTCAAAATTTTGTAAAGAGAATGTTTGTTAATCAAGAATTTTTAAATGGCAGAAAAATGGTTGCAGTAAATTCTATCAATTTTGCTCGAATTATGGCTCAAATAGTTTATTATTTTTATAGTGGCTTACGAGTGGCAAATAGTAGTGGAGTTTCTTTTTCGGTTCCAACTGGTAATTTTGGCGATATTTATGCTGGTTATTTGGCAAAAAAAATGGGCTTAAACATCAATAAACTTATTGTGGCTACCAATGAAAATAATATTTTAGTAAGATTCCTACAAAACAGCGATTACAGTAAAAAACCAATGGTCGAAACCATCTCCCCTAGCATGAATATTCAGGTTGCAAGTAATTTTGAAAGACTAATTTTTGATGTTGCCAAAACTTATAAACTCGAAAATTCTATTGCTTTGGCAATGCAAGATTTTGAACGAATCAATATTTTAAAAATCAATCCTGAAATTCAAAAATCTATTGCTACCGATTTTATTGGCTATGAAGTTTCTGATTCTGCTACTATTGCAGCAATTATACAAGCCCATCAACAAACTGGCGAAGTTCTAGATCCTCACACTGCTATTGGTTTTGAAGCATCTTTGCAATTTATAAAAAGCAAGCATTATAAGCAAGAGCCTGTTATTACTTTGGCAACGGCACATCCTGCCAAGTTTCCAGATGCTATTTTGCAAGCCAAAATGCCAGAGCCAAAACTGCCAAATTTCTTGCAAAATTTGTTTGATCTGCCAGAAAAATATACAATTCTTGAAAATAATTTAGAGCTTGTAAAACAATTTATTGCTAGCAAGTAAATATTATGATTGCTAAAATAGGTTTTGGTTTATTGATTTTAGTAGTTGCTATTGCTGGTTGTTTAAGTTTTTTAGCTTTTTTTGGTAAAAAAAATCAAGCGAACATGCAAAAAATTTATATTTTAAATTTTGCATTGCTGTGTTCTGCTTTATTTTGTAAGCTTTGCTTGGTGTATAGTTTTGTAGTTTCTGATTATTCAGTGTTAAATGTTTATCAAAATTCTCATCATTTAAAACCTCTCATTTTTAAAATTGCAGGAGCTTGGGGCAATCACGAAGGGTCTATGTTATTGTTAATATTAGTGTTATTAATTTACAACACTATTTTTTTATTAACAAGCAAGCTTGATTTATCTATTATCATCACAACGGTTGCTATTCAAACTGCTGTTGTTACTCTTTTTGCTTTTTATACTTTAGCAACTTCTAATCCGTTTTTGCCAGTTTTTCCTGTGCCAAAATCTGGTTTAGGCTTAAATCCTTTACTGCAAGATATTGGTTTGGCACTGCATCCGCCTATGCTTTATTGTGGTTATTTAGGCTCTATTTTAGTTTTTTCTTTAACTATTTCGGCAGTAATTAACAACTGTTTACATAAAGAACTCTTAACACAAGTGCATTTTTGGCTTTATTTTACTTTTGCGAGCCTTACTTTGGGTATTGCCTTGGGTGCTTGGTGGGCTTATCGTGAATTAGGGTGGGGAGGTTATTGGTTTTGGGATCCTGTTGAAAATATTTCACTGATGCCTTGGCTTGGTTGTATTATGTTAATACACTGTTTGTTGATAATAAAAAAGCAAGATCAATTCAAGTTATGGTTGGTTTGTTTAGTAATTATTAATGCTATTTTATGTTTGCTTGGTATTTTTTTAACACGTTCAGGAGTTCTTACATCGGTGCATTCTTTTGCAGTTGATTTAACTAGAGGTTTTGCAATGATTGTTTTGGTTTTATTGATTGGAGTTTTTGGTTGTATAGTTTTTGCTTGCAAATTTCATCAAATTATCGGTAAAAAAAATCATAAAAAATCTTATCTTCTGCCATTGATTGCTCAAAATTATCTTTTAGTATTATTTTTATTAGTGGTTTTTGTTGGCACTCTCTACCCAATTTTAGCAAATGGCTTGTGGCACGAATTAATCACTATTGGCCCTAGTTATTATCAACATATTTTTGCAGTTGGTTTAATACCATTTTTATTGCTATTAAATGTGGCAAGTTGGCAACATTTACAACAATTGAAGCAAAAAGGTTTTATTTTATTAGTGTTTTCGGTTTTGATAGCGAGTTTGGTTGTGTATTTTAAGCCAGAAAAATCATTGGCAATTGTGGCTTGGTTATTAGTTTTTTTTCTTGTTTTGGCAATCTTAAATAATATTTTAACCAAGCAAAAAACATCGGCAAAAATTGCTCATCTTGGTTTTTTATTAATGCTTGCCGGAATTGTTTCTAACGGTTATTTTGATATTACCAAAGAAACTCAATTAAAAATTGGCGAAAGCATTGAGGTTGCTTCTTTAAAACTAGAATTACAAAACACTCAATATTTAGTTGGTAAAAATTTTTTAAGTAATCAAGGTATTTTTTCTGTTAGCAAACAACAAAAACAGCTTGCTACTCTTACTCCTGAACTTCGATATTACCCCGTTGCAAATCAAACAACCAACGAAACTAGTATTTATCATTATTGGCTTGGTGATTTAGCTGTAGTTTTAGGCACTAAAGATGAGCAAAATAATTATGCAGTAAGAATTTATCATAAGCCACTGATTTATTTTATTTGGCTGGGAGTTTTGATGATATGTTCTTCGTTTTTATTTTTGAAACAACCGAATAAAAGGTAGGCTTTTAAATATTTCTTTTGGTGATTTAAGCTGATTATTTTCATTGAAAATAATTTCTTTACTAATATTGCCAAGATTTTGCCAAATATTTTTTACTTGTTGCTTGGTTTGGTATTTGTATTTTGCAAAAAGCACAATTCTGGTTATTTGCTTATTAATTTCTTGTTTGGTATTGTTTAAATTTGTGGTTTCATTGGCAAAAATTATGGCAACTTTTAAAATTACCGCAACAAGGGTGGCTCTTTTGCTATAATAACTAAAATCAGTAGAATTATCTTGAGAAATTTTCCAAAAATCATCGGAAATTTTGCTTAATATGCTTGCTGATGAAATTGTTTTGTAAAAATTTTGCTGTGTAAAATGAAAATCTCTAAAATATTGTAAAATATGCTTGATAATAATAGGCTCGTTAACTTGATATGAAAAATAATTATTGAGTAAAAAACTAATTTTTTCACTAATTTTTAAACCATGAAACAATGGATTGATATTAGCAATTTCATGCAATTTGATAGTTGATTGCTCTTGCATAAAATATAATAAATCAATAACTCCATTTGTAAAAATTAATTCTAAATATTTAGTTTCAATTTGGCTATTTTGACAAGCTAAAATTAAATTTTCTTGGCTAAAGCCACTTATTTTGGCTATTTTTAAGGCTTCTGTTAAGATTTTTTGTTTATTTTCTATGGAGTCTAGCAGCATAATTGATAAAATTAAAAGTGAGAAATGGCATAAAACCCAATATCAAAAAGCATTGTCATAAATTCTGTTCTTTTTTTACTAGTTTCGCAACCAATTAAAATACCAAATAATTGTTGATTGTGTTTAGTGGCGATGGCAATTAAATTAAAGCCAGCAGCTTTGGTATAGCCAGTTTTCATGCCTTCGGCACCAGTGTAATTGAGTAAAAATTCGTTATGAGAATAATATTTTTTACTTTTAATGATAGTTTTTTTCTTATTTTTTCTTATTTTAATGGTTTTGGTGTTGCTAATTTTAAATTCAGTAAGACCAAACATATGGTAAAACTCGGGAAAATCTCTTTTTACAGCAAAAGCTAATTTAGCTAAATCATGAGCGGTGGTGATTTGTTTTTCAGAATGTAGACCAGAAGAATTAACAAAAAAAGTGTTATTCATGCCTAGTTCTTGGGCTTTTTTATTCATTTCGTATGCAAAGTTCCGTTCGTCTTGGGCAATTGCTTCTGCCAGTGCTACGGCGGTTTCGTTGTAAGAACGAACTAACATTGCTTTTGTGGCTTCAAGCACCGAAATTTTTTGTTGTGGTTGCAAATTTAAGGTATTTACTTTATTTATCAAAGATACTTGATGAGCTTTTTGGGAAATGTTTATTTTTTGTTGCCATTGTAATTTTTTATTTTTTATGGCATCAAAAACTAAATAGGCAGTCATGACCTTGGTTAAAGAAGCAGGATAAATAATTTCGTTGGCATTTTTTTGCAACAATACTTGTTGTGATTTAGCATCAAAAACTAAATAGGTATTATTGGCAGAGCAGTTATTTTCAATGTCAAGAGCAAAAGCAGAGTTAAGGTTAAGAAAATTAATTTGGCATAAAATAACCAAAAAATATAAAAATATATTTGTTAAGTTTAGTTTCATAGTTGTTGAATGTTTTTTACAGCAATTTGCATTGGATTTTGTTGATTTTGCATCATGTTTAAAGAGATTAAGCAATCGTTTATTTGTTGTTGAGCAAGATTTTTATTATGCATTAAATTTAGGAGAGCCGAGTATATTTTATTTACTTGGCAATTATTTTGCAAAAGCTCTACAATTATTTCTTTATTTTGCAATAAGTTTAATAAATTAGCAAACTTTATTTTTGTTAAGATTTTAATAATTAAATAAGAAATGATATTAGCTTTATAAACAACAACCATCGGGGTTTGATGCATAGCAATTTCTAGAGTATTGGTGCCAGATTTTGCCAAGGCATAATTGCTGGCAGAAAAAGCTAAATCTTTTTGTTTGTGATCTATAAAAATGCATCTAGCCTTGATTTTATTTGCCATTTGTGGTATAATATTTTCGGTTTTTTGTGTAATAGATAAAACCACTACTAAATCTGGTTGTTGTTGCCAAATCTGATTAATAACTTCAATAAAAATTGGTAGTAAATATTTTATTTCCGACATTCTGCTACCTGGAGTTGCAAGTAAAATTGTTTGTTGTAAATTAATATTATATTTTTTTCTAAATTGTAAGTTATTTTCTTGTATTTGTGGTTGGCTTGGCATTTTTTGCAACAGCGGATGCCCAATAAAAACTGTTTTTAACCCATATTTAGTAAAATAAGGTGGCTCAAATGGTAAAAGAGTTAGTAATAAATTATAAAGTTTGGCAATTTTTTTAGCTCTTTTTGGTCTGTAAGCCCATACAGAAGGGGCAACTAGATGAATTTTTTTAATTGTGTTAAATATTGGTTGCTTGACGATTTTTTTTACTACTCGAAAGCAAAAATCAGGAGAATCGATAGTTATTAAATAATCTGGTTGATGATGTTTTATTGCTAAAGCAGTTTGTTTAATTCTGGTTAGTATTCTAAATAGATGAGGCAAAACTTCTATAAAGCCCATCACCATTAAATCGGTAATTGGAAAAATACTTTTCAAGCCTTGTTCTTGCATTAATCTGCCCCCAACTCCTACAAAAATGCAAGATGGATATTGTATTTTTAACTCTTTAATTAACTCACTTCCTAGTAAATCTCCCGAAGATTCGCCAGCAATAATAAAAAATTTTACCATATTTTATGCAATGAATATTGATTAATAAATAATTTTACTACCAAAATTATAAAAAAACATTGATATTTCGATTTTTTATAATTAGAATTTTTTTTTGAGTATTTTGTATTTAAACTATTTAATTTTAATATTATGTCAAGAAAAATAGCTGTAGCAGGTGCCACTGGTAATGTTGGTCGAGAAATTTTAAATTTATTAGCAGAAAGAAATTTTCCAGCAAGCATTGTTGTGCCTTTGGCATCGGCAAATTCTGTTGGTAAAAAAGTTTCTTATGGCAAACAAACTCTTACTGTGCAATCGTTAGCCGATTACAATTTTGCTGGCACATCTATTGCTTTGTTTTCTCCTGGCGGAAAAGTTTCTGCCGAGTTCGCTCCAAAGGCTGCTAAAGCTGGTTGTGTGGTAATTGATAACACCTCACATTTTCGTATGGATCCTGAAATTCCGTTAGTGATTCCAGAAGTGAACCCTCAAGATATTGGTTTATACAAAAAACGAAATATTATTGCTAATCCAAACTGCTCAACTATTCAAATGCTTGTTGTTTTAAAGCCTCTGCATGATTTTGCCAAAATTAAAAGAGTTGTTGTTTCTACTTATCAGGCGGTTTCGGGAGCGGGCAAAGAAGCGATGGATGAACTATATCAATCAACTAAAAAAATCTACGAAAATCAGCATTTGCCACCGCAAAAATTTAGCAAAAGAATCGCTTTTAATGTTATTCCGCAAATTGATGTTTTTATGGAAGATGGAGTAACTAAAGAAGAGTGGAAAATGAAAGTTGAAACTAAAAAAATTCTCGATCAAAATATTTTAGTTGAGGCAACTTGTGTGAGAGTGCCAGTTTTTAATTGCCACTCCGAAGCGGTTAATATTGAGTTTGAAAAGCCAATAACTCCTAATCAAGCCCGAGAATTACTCGATAATGCTGAAGGTATTTTAGTTGTTGATAAACCAGAGCAAATGCAGTTTATTACTCCTATTGAGGTTTCGGCACAAGATCCTGTTTATGTTTCGAGAATTCGCCAAGATAAATCTTTAAAAAATGGTTTATCAATGTGGATTGTGGGCGATAATCTTAAAAAAGGTGCGGCACTTAATGCTGTGCAAATTGCCGAAATGTTAATAGCAGATTACGCCTTATAAATATTAATTAATCTTTTTGTTTTATGTCTTCTAATAATCCAAAGTTTCGCAATTTACTAGAAAGAATCAAGCAAAAAATTTTAAAAATTGAAGGTAAAGATCTTGAAACAAAAAACGAAAATAAGATAGTTGAAAATAATCAAGAAAAGTCAAATGCTGAAAAGAAAACATTAAACACACCTCCGCCAATTGATAATGATCAAAACTATCTCGATGAAATTAAAAATTTGCTCGAGCAAGAAAAACAATTGAAAAACAACGAGTCCTTACAGGAGAAGCCTCAAAATCGGTCAGAAGAAAGGTTAAATTTAGATGAATTATCGCAAAACAAGCAGTCAAGTGAGTTTATTTTAGAAAATACAGAGCAAAACACAATAGATTTGCAACAAAATAATTCGCAAAATTTTTTAACTCAACAGCCACAAATAAATGAAGATTTAGAGCAAGATGAAGAGCCGCAGGAAAATGAAGATTTAGAGGCAGATGAAGAGTCGCAGGAAAATGAAGATTTAGAGGCAGATGAAGAGTCGCAGGAAAATGAAGATTTAGAGGCAGATGAAGAGTCGCAGGAAAATGAAGATTTAGAGGCAGATGAAGAGCCACAGGAAAATGAAGATTTAGAGGCAGATGAAGAGCCGCAGGAAAATGAAGAGTTAGAGCAAGATGAAGATTTAGAGCAGTTAAAATCAAACAATGTTTATGAAGATGTTTTACCAAAAAATCTAGATCATCAAACTGCCCAAAATACAAAACAAGCAAATCCAACCACATCTGAAGATGTTTTTAATAATATGTTTGACAACAATTCAAATAAATTGAAACAAAACTCTCCACATTACGAAGATGATGATGATGATTTAGTTTTTCACTATACTGCATCTGTTAATAAAGCACCGCAAAACGAATCTCTAAAACCACTTCACAATCAGCAAGAACAAGAGCAAGAACAAGAGCAAGAACAAGAGCAGGAGCAGGAGCAAGAACAAGAGCAGGAGCAAGAACAAGAGCAGGAGCAAGAAATTTTTATTGCTAGTGAAAATGATAATCTAGATGATGAAGATTTGGCAACTCATCTTAAATCTTCTTACAACAATTTTGATGATGAATTTTTAGATGATTCTGATATAAATATTATTGAAAATAATCAAGATGTAGCAATTGATGAAAATCTAGAAAATACATACACAAAGTTAATTTTTAAAGAAGAACCCCAAAATCAGGAGTTAATTTCTAATAATACAATACTTGACCAAAGTTCAGTTATGCCAGAAAATGATGTTTTATTAAAGCCAGAAATAAATCAACAAAGTAAATCATCAGATTACATTGAAAATAATCCAATAATAACCGATTTTAATATATCAAACACAGCTTCAAATGCAGAAAATATTCTGCAAAATAATTTTGTAGTAGATGATTTTTTAACCCAAAATATCGCATCAGAAATTATGAATGATAATAAATCTATTATTAATGCACAAACTCAAAATGAAGTAAGACAATCTTTGAAAAAACTTCATCAAACTAAACAAGCAATTGATAATGCTAACCATATGCTTTCAAACGAAAATCTTGCTATGCTGATTTCAGATATGCTAGAGCCAAAGCTTACAGAGTGGCTAAATAACAATTTAAGTTCTATGGTTGAAAAAATTGTGCAAGAAGAAATAAATAAGCTTTTTACCAATAAAAATAACTAAAAAATACTTGCTTAATAGAAAATATTCTTTACAATATTTGATAATTTTTTATTTTCTTAATTATATTATATGAAAAAACATCATAACAAAAGGCATTTAAAGCAAGCATTTTCAATAATCGAAATATCAATAGTTATTATTGTAATTGGTATTTTAATTGTTGGTATTGTCAAAGGCAAAGATCTTTATATTGTTGCAAAATCTTCAACCGCTAAAAATCTTACTAATAATTCTCATATTATTAGAATTAAATCTTTAGCTACTTGGCACGATTCTTCTGTTAGCGATTTTGGTTTAGGTGATAAGTTAAAAGATGAGTCTATTTTAGAAAACTGGCCAGATATATCTCCATTTGGCAAGGGTTTATCAAGGGGCGGCACCTCTTTATCTTGCGCTCCTGCAGGAAATTGTAAATATCTAGAAGATGGTATTTCTAACATTCCTGCGGTTAATTTTTCTAATAATGCTACATTTACTGGTAGCACTAATTTTTCTGCTACTAATAATTATACAATAGTTTTGGTTTTTTCTTTTAATAATAGCTCTGTTAATCAAAGAATTCTTAACATAGGAAATGTTTCTATAAACTATCTTACAACATCTGAAAAATTATCAATTATTAGCGGAACTAATTCTTTTGAAGTGGCTAATTTTCCTTCTAAATGCCAATCAGTTTCTAGTTCTTTTGTTTGTGCCGTAGTTATTTCTAAACAAACAACAGGTGTTGCCGACAGCTCTGTATATATAAATAGCATGGTTAAAGAAACAATACTAGATTCTACAGCAACCTTGCCAGATTTTACCGAATCATCAACATTAACAATTGCTGGTCCTTCTGCTGTTGCGGCTAACTCTATTCCTGCTCTAAACAATTTTTCTGGAAATTTTTCAGAAGTAATGCTGTTTAACGATTATTTCTCTGCTAAAGAAGTAAATAAACTAATGAAAGAATATATTGCTAAAAAATACTCAATTTTCATAAAAGAGGGTTCTCAAGCTGCCACAACTAGCACTGGCACAGGTGGAACTGGAACTGGAACTGGAACTGGAACTGGCACAGGTGGAACTGGAACTGGTGGCACTGGCACAGGTGGAACTGGAACTGGTGGCACTGGTGATGGCACTGGAACTGGTGGCACTGGTGATGGCACTGGAACTGGTGGCACTGGAACTGGATCTTAATTTGTCTCTCTAGAATTTTTTAACAACAAATATTAATTTAAACTTTATAAAAATGTCGGTTCTTTTTAATAACAACACAAAATTTATTTGTCAATGCTTTACGGGTTCGCAATGCACATTTCACTCTGAGCAATCCATTGCTTATGGCACTAAAATGGTAGGCGGAGTTACACCAGGCAAGGGGGGCACTACTCACTTGAATTTGCCGGTTTTTAATACTGTGCAAGATGCTAAACACAAAACAGGTTGCAATGCTTCAGTAATTTATGTGCCACCAGCTTTTGCTGCTGATGCCATAATAGAGGCTATCGATTCTGAAATAGAGCTTATAGTATGTATTACCGAAGGCATTCCAGTGCTTGATATGGTAAAAGTTAAAAAAGCCTTATGCGGTTCAAAATCTCGTTTAATTGGTCCAAATTGCCCTGGAGTTATTACTCCTGGCGAATGTAAAATTGGTATTATGCCAGGTCATATTCATCAAAAAGGTAAAATTGGTATTGTTTCTCGTTCTGGCACTCTTACTTATGAAGCAGTTCATCAAACTACCAAGGTTGGTTTGGGTCAAACAACTTGCATTGGTATTGGAGGCGATCCTGTTAATGGCACTAATTTTATTGATTGTCTAGATATGTTTTTATCTGATCCTCAAACCGCTGGCATTATTATGATTGGCGAAATTGGTGGTACCGACGAAGAAGATGCGGCCGAATTTTTAAAACTTGAAGCTAAAAAAGGTCGAAAAAAACCAACCGTTGGCTTTATTGCTGGCAGAACTGCCCCTCCAGGTAGAAGAATGGGCCATGCTGGTGCTATTATTTCTGGTGGCAAAGGTGGAGCAGAAAATAAAATTGAGGCAATGAAATCTGCTGGAATGGTTGTTTCTGATAGTCCTGCTATTCTTGGCAAAACTATGCTTGAAATACTATAAAACTATCATCAATTATTTTTTTATAATCTAATTCATTTTTTATTTTTAAACACATAAGGTGCTTTTAGCTATTTTTTAGCTAGATATTATTTTATATCATTTCAACTTTAAAATTAATCAATCTAACAATGTATGTTAAGTTGAAATGGTATTAGTTGTGCTAACCGCAAACAACACGATTATTTTAGTTGTGCTAACCGCAAACAACACGATTATTTTAGTTGTGCTAACCGCAAACAACACGATTATTTTAGTTGTGCTAACCGCAAACAACACGATTATTTTAGTTGTGCTAACCGCAAACAACACGA
>JAUMFK010000067.1:0-6034 GCA_032119875.1 Rickettsiales bacterium | reverse complement strand
TATATCCATACAGCTTGAGGCTTTTTGAAGCTTTTTAGCCAAAAAGATGAAGTTAGATTTATTAAATATCTAACAATGTATTTTAAGTTGAAATGGTAGTACACATTTCTGCTCCCAAAAAAACAAAACTTGAAAGCATTAAAATGTTTGCTTTAACCAAGCTTAACTGGATCAAAAAACAGCAAGCCAAAATGTTAAAAAAGCCGGCAAAAAAAGATTACATAAACAACGAAGAGCATTATTTTTTAGGTGAAAAATATTTGCTAAATGTGGTGCAAACCAATAAAAAAGCTAGTGTAGAGTTTATTAATGGCAATATTGTATTATACCATTTCAACTTAAAATACATTGTTAGATATTTAATCAATCTAACTTCATCTTTTTGGCTAAAAAGCTTCAAAAAGCCTCAAGCTGTATGGATATACAGCTTTCGTTTTTTAAAGTTTTTATCTCAAAAATATTTTGTTAGATTGATTAATTTTAAAGTTGAAATGGTATTAAATATAAAAGCAGGTTTTACACAAATGCAAATAAAAAATTTATTGCAAAATTGGTATCGTAGTGAATTAAAAAAAATTGTGTGGAAACTGATTATCAAATGGGAAAAAATTATGAATTTACAAATTGCCGAGCTACATATTCGCCAAATGAAAACTAGGTGGGGCAGTTGCCACATTACCAAGAAAAAAATTGTTATCAATTTAGAATTAGCAGAAAAGCCCCTTCACTGCCTAGAATATGTAGTGGTGCATGAAATGGTGCATTTTTTTGAAAGAAAACACAATCAAAGATTTAAAAACTACATGACTTACTATTTACCTAACTGGCAAGTATGCAAAAAGCAGTTAAATTCAATATTGATTGATAAACTTTTATAACATTTTCATTTTTAAATATCTGAATTTATGGTAAGTTTTTTTTGTTTTTGAGCTGGTTTTTTAATATATTTGATGTTTTTTAGCACAATTTTTAAAGCTTGCCAATGAATTAAAAAAATTACCTTTATAAACATTAAAGGCATAAAACACAAAGCAAAAAAACTATGTTTAGTATCAAAATTAACAATTTTATAACTATTTAAACTAGTTGCTAACATTTTTTCTTGTAAAAAATAATCAATAGTAGCAGAAATTTTCTGCAAATCAAAGTTAAAATTAAACAAATATTTACCTTCAACCGAAAAAAAAGGCGATACATGAAAGTGTTTATTTGCTGATAAATGTTGATTTTTATTGATTGGTTCAAGATTTTGATTAAACAATAAATAGCAATGATGTTCGCCAAAAGTATTGTTAACTTCTGCCAAAACAACAATTGGTTGCTGATTTTTATTAAGACAAAACCAAAAACTCACTGGGTTAAAAGCATAACCAAAAATTCGCGGATGAGTGAGTAGAAAAATATCTTCAACCTGCCCGCTTAAATTATGTTGTTGCAAAATATTTTCTAACCACAAAACAGGATCTTGCCCAGTTTTGTTGCCGTAATCACGGTAATAAAAGCTAAAAATATTAAATTTATTACAAGAAAAAAGCTTATTTTTGACAGAAAATAAGCTTTTAACTGGCAACAACATATAAAAAACTTTATAGTAAAAAATATTTATTACTGGTAAAAATCTTTTATGCATCACTTTGGCATAAACTAAACAAGAATTTTTATTAAGGTTTTGCATTGTAAATTTAAGTTAACGGCACTATTATATTCTATCATTTTTATTTTTAAATAAGCAATAGAAAAATTTCTTCTCAAAATTAAAATTAAAACAAATTTGGGATGCAATACCATTTCAATTTTAAAGTTGAAATGGTATAACAGTGCCTATAAATAAACTTTACTTGAAAAAAAGATTTGGCTAAAATATAATGGCACCGTTACATTGCAACATTGCCATTATTTATACCAAACAATATGTTAGAAAAAAACCTGAATATTCAACAAATTATCACCAAAACCGCTTCTGCAATAACCGCTTGTAATTCATTAAATATTGATTTTAGCCACCATCATAGCCACAACTTTTTTTTATGGAACCAAAATTTACTCATCAAAAATACCATCAAAGCCTATTATAAGCAAGAGACAAAAAATCAAAATATCGTTGCCAAGTTAAGCATTGCTAATGTAGATTTGTGCTGTTGTTATTTATTGTTTTGCAATTTAAAATTGCATCAAGAATTGCTTAATCAAGAGAATCCAGAAAATTTCACAATGTTTGATGAGTTTGAAAAGGCTCGTTTATTGTGTTTGGCTCACGAAAATTATTTAGGCATGAGTAAAAATATTGCTTTTGCTATTGAACAGGTAATACATTTGGCAAACAACACTAATATTGCCTTATTACTGCTTAAAAATAAACTTCCTAGCACTGCAAATTTTACACAAAAACTAGCTTTGCAGTTGCCAAAAAATTTGTTAAATGAAATTTTAAATCTTAATAAACATATTTACTGCCAGCGAAAATTTGCTTACGAATCAAGCAAAATAATTGCTAAATATCAACTTTTTTTACAAAATCAGACCAAAGAAACAAACAATCAACCAACCACAAATTCATTAGAAAGCAAAAAAAACATTCAACCAGAAGAATCTTCCCAAAAATCGCCAAAAGAACAGTCAGAAGAATCTCAACAAACACAAGAAAACTCTTCTTGTCACCAAGAAACTTATCAAAAGAATCTAGATACATCAACTTCAGAAGCAGAGCAATCAAACTCCGCCAATGTTGATTCTGTTTTTACTATTAAAAATTCTGCTGATTTTGATGAAAAAAAAATTTTATTTAACAAGGCATATAAGATTTTTAACAGTCAATTTGATGAAGTGGTTTATCCTAATAAACTTTTACCCAAAATGGAGCTCGATTTATTGCTTAAACAATTATTAGCAAAATTTGTTAGTTTAAAAAGTGTTTCAAATAAAATTAGCCTCAAATTTAAGCAAAAACTGCTTTCTAAAAAAAATAATGTGCTAGAATATCAGCAAATTGGAATTTTAAATCGCAAAAAACTTAGTCAAATTATTACCAACCCTTGTCTTGAAAATATTTTTATCAATCATAAAAATCATGATTATCAAAACACCACTCTCACTTTATTACTCGATAACTCTGGCTCAATGAGAGGCATGCCTATTGTGGTAAGTGCAATGTCTTGCCAAATTATTGCTAATATTTTAGAAAAATTTGGGGTAAAAACCGAAATTATTGGCTTTACCACTGTTGATTGGAAAGGAGGTAAGGTAAAAAAACTCTGGGAAATAAGCGGCAGACCAAGAGAACCTGGTCGGCTAAACCAACTTCGGCATATTGTTTACAAACATAGCAAGCAAAGTTTTAAAAAATCTAAAATTAACCTAGGATTGATGCTAAAAGAAGGTTTGCTAAAAGAAAATATCGATGGCGAAGCCCTGCTTTTTGCCAAAGCTAGATTGATGCAACAGCCAGAGCAAAGAAAAATTTTAGTAGTGATTTCAGATGGCAATCCAGTTGACGATTCTACCAACTCTGCTAATGGCTACGATATTTTAAGCTGGCATCTGCAACAAGTAATTTGGCAAATAGAAAAACAGAAAAAAATTGAGTTAATTGGTATTGGCATTGGTCACGACCTACAAAGATTTTATAAAAACTCCATCACAATAGATAACCCGCAAGATTTAGGAAATGTACTAATTACTAAAATCAGTGCCGCACTTTAAGTTGCATCCCAAATTTATTTTAATTTTAGTTTTGAGAAAAAATTTTAGCTATTTTTAGCCTCATATTCAACATATCGTGTTGTTGCATTAGCACAACTTAAATAATTGTGTTGGGGTCTAGACAATTTTAGAGAGGATTTTCTCTAATCATTTTCAACAAAATTTTATATAAATTTTGCTTTCTATTATTAAATCTAAACTCACTTTCTTTTAAATGCAAGATAAACTTTTTATCGTTTAATCCATTTAATATTAAACCATCATAAGCTTTCCAGCTATCTGTATTAATAATTGAACTTTCTAAAATTTTACCTTGAATAATTAGCATTAATTGCTCTTTAGTGCAGTTTTTTACTATCTCGACATAAAAAAACTCTTCCATCTCGTTTTAATAGTCCAAAAACAGGTGTTTTTCCAGCTGTTCCTCTGCCTTTTTTGCCTCTCACTCTTTTGGCTCCAAAATAAGATTCATCCAATTCAAATTCACCAAAAGATTTTTCTTCTTGCCCAAGATAAAAATCTGTGTGGGCAAGAAGAATCTTTTGACGAATTTTATCAAAAATTGATTGTATTTCTGCTAATATTTGTATAAACTGATGTTTTATTAGCAGTTTCATCACAACAAAAATATCTCAAAATTTCTCTAAATTTCTTCGTAAGTAAATATGAGAATGTTTTATATGCTTGTTTTGCCCAAGTGTCATTCTAGGCAAATTATGGCTTTAGTAGATATTAAAATCAACTAAAATTGTCTAGAGCCTGTGTTGTTGCGTTAGCACAACTTAAATAATTGTGTTGTTGCGTTAGCACAACTTAAATAATTGTGTTGTTGCGTTAGCACAACTTAAATAATTGTGTTGTTGCGTTAGCACAACTTAAATAATTGTGTTGTTGCGTTAGCACAACTTAAATAATTGTGTTGTTGCGTTAGCACAACTTAAATAAAACTAAAAATAGCTGAAATTTATACCAAAAATGGCAAATAAAATAAATTTGGGATGCAACAGTGCCTTAAAGTTGCATGCTAAATTGTAAAATATTATGAAAAATTATACCATTTTAACTTTAAAATTAATCAATCTAACAAAATATTTTTGAGATAAAAACTTTAAAAAACGAAAGCTGTATATCCATACAGCTTGAGGCTTTTTGAAGCTTTTTAGCCAAAAAGATGAAGTTAGATTTATTAAATATCTAACAATGTATGTTAAGTTGAAATGATATTATAAGCATTGCAATAGCACTAAACCCACTTTAAGTGGCATCGTTAAAAATAAACGATATTAGAAAATTTTTAAATTTACTAAAAGATTAACACCAAAAAATAATTGGGAAAATTTATAGTGTTAGATTGAATTGTAAATGATATTTGGGGGAAGATTAAAAACATCTCAAGTGCTACTTGTAAGCTTGGCGATAACCTACTCTCACTAGTCATATCGACTAAATACCATTGGCGCGTCTTCCGTTTCACTTGCGAGTTCGGAATGTAATCGAGTGGTTCCAGACCGCTATCGTCACCAAGCCAACAAGTAGCACTTGTAATTTGAATATTAGAAAGAATACCTGCTAATTCTTTTATTGGCAAGAAAAACTTTACAAATTAATACTACACATAGTTTGTAAAATAAGCCAATCGGGTTATTAGTACTGGTTAGCTTAACACATCACTGTGCTTACACATCCAGCCTATCAACGTGGTAGTCTTCCACGACCCTAATAGAGAAAATTTGTTTTGAGGGAGGCTTCCCACTTAGATGCTTTCAGCGGTTATCCCGTCCATACTTAGCTACCCAGCAATGCCCTTGGCAGAACAACTGGAACACCATAGGTATGTCCAACTCGGTCCTCTCGTACTAAAGTCAGCTCCTCTCAATTTTCTAACACCTGCGGCAGATAGGGACCGAACTGTCTCACGACGTTCTGAACCCAGCTCACGTACCACTTTAATCGGCGAACAGCCGAACCCTTGGGACCTTCTTCAGCCCCAGGATGTGATGAGCCGACATCGAGGTGCCAAACGATTCCGTCGATATGAACTCTTGGGAATCATCAGCCTGTTATCCCCGGCGTACCTTTTATCCGTTGAGCGATGGCCCTTCCATACAGAACCACCGGATCACTATGACCGACTTTCGTCTCTGCTCGACTTGTGGGTCTCGCAGTCAGGCTAGCTTATGCCATTGCACTCTAACAGTTGATTTCTGACCAACCTGAGCTAACCATCGCGCGCCTCCGTTACTGTTTAGGAGGCGACCGCCCCAGTCAAACTACCCACCATGCATTGTCCCAAATCCTGATTCAAGGATTCATGGTTAGATATCAAGAATTAAAA
>JAUMFK010000066.1:0-1983 GCA_032119875.1 Rickettsiales bacterium | reverse complement strand
TGTTGGTTTGTTTTTGGGTTTGCTTTGCTCGCTAACTATTGCTTATTTTACCGATAAAATATCTGATGCTCTAAATGGTTTAGGGCAAGAATTTTTTAATGGATTTATCTTGTTTGCCACTTCTTTTATGATAGGCTGGACTGTTCTTTGGATGCAAAAACACAGCAAAAATTTAAGCCGAGAATTAAAACAACTTGGTTCATCAGTAAGTTGTGGCACTAAACATTTATTTGCCCTAAGTATTGCCACTTTATTTACCATTGCACGCGAAACCTCCGAAATTATTCTATTTTGTTATGGGCAGTATGTTTCTGGTTTAGAAAAATTTCAAATTATTATTGGTTTGTTAATTGGTATATTTTGCGGTTTGTGTTTAAGCTTTGCTTTATATTTTGGCTTGCTGTTAAAATCTTTTCAAAAACATTTTTTTAACATCACTACTTTGTTGTTAATTTTCTTCGCCTCCTCTTTATCGGCAACTGGCACAGGTTTTTGGGTAAATGCTAATATTATTTCACCAATTCTTGATCCAGTTTTTGATTTATCAAACTTCATTGCTCAAAAAAGTATTGTAGGGCAGATTCTGCACTTTTTTATTGGCTACCTCGAAAAACCTTCTCTTGCTCAATTGCTAGCTTATTTACTCACTTTTAACATTTTGTTTTTTGGAGTTAAAATTGCCAAAAAAATATAATATTTATGTCTAATTTTTTACAACAAGTTTATCAAACTAAACAACAAGAAGTAAGAGATAGCAAAAAAAAACTATCCCTCACCGAAATTTGTCAGCAATTAAAATGCTCTTTTGCTGTAAAAAATCGAGATTTTTTTTTAACTCTCAAAAATGCTAGCCAAAATAACCAAACCGCTTTAATTTGCGAAGTTAAAAAAGGCTCACCTTCTGCTGGCTTGATTTGTTCAGATTTTGATCTAACAAAAATAGTTCAAAGCTATGAAAATGCTGGTTCGGTTTGCTTATCTATTTTAACCGATAAGCAATATTTTTTTAGTGATCTTAGTTTTTTATCAATGGCCCATCAAGCTTCTAATTTACCGCTACTTCGCAAAGATTTCATCATTGATCCTTATCAGGTTTATGAAAGCAAATTACATAAAGCTGATTGTATTTTGCTTATTGTGGCATTGCTTTCTGATAGTCAGTTGCAAGAGCTAGAGCAGGTGGCTTTTTCGTTGCAAATGTCGGTGTTAATTGAAGTCCATAACCAACAAGAACTAGCAAGAGCAATGCTTTTAAAAAGCAGGTTGCTTGGCATTAATAATCGTAATTTACAAACTCTCAAAGTTGATTTAAACACTTCTGTTAATTTAGCAAAAATGGTGCCACAAAACTATTTATTAGTAGCAGAAAGTGGCATTAAAAATAAAGCTGATATTGATAAATTTAAACAACATAATATTAATTGTTTTTTAATTGGCGAAAGCCTTATGAAACAAAAAAATATAAAACAAGCAGTTCATAATTTATTAACATGAAAAAACTAATCATTATTATTTTGTTGTTTTTTACTAGTTGCTCTTATAAAAACTGGCACAAACCAATGGGGAGAGTTTTTAACACTATGCCAAAAGGTGGCACCCCTGGTTTTAATTTAGGCTGGATTCACGGTTGCGAATCTGGTTTAGCAACTCAATTTGGCGGAGAAGCTTATAAAATGTTTTATGCTTGGAAAAAAGATCCTGATATAATTTCAAGCAATCCAAATTTTGATATTGTAAGAAAAAGATATAAAAAAGAGCTAAAAGATATCGATTGGCAAAATAAAAAAGAAGTAGAAAAAAATTTTAGTGATTATAAAAAAATACATCCAATTGCTTATTTTCAATGTCGACAAATAATTTTAGGCACTATGCAATCTGCAAGCATGGCTGCCGACTTACCTGGCGATAATAAATTGATACAACCATTTGGGCATAATGTATGGAATGTTTTGCAAATAATGGGGGCTCCTGGCGATACTTTGC
>JAUMFK010000065.1:0-1864 GCA_032119875.1 Rickettsiales bacterium | reverse complement strand
GCAAAATAAATTGCCGGATCTAAAACACAGGCCGCAATTAAAGCCATAATTGCTACACAACCTTCAAGCAACATGCTACCATAACCCACAAGCCTAATATCACTTTCTTGATTAATAATTTTAGGAGTGGTGCCAGAAGCAACCAAACTATGAAAACCAGAAATAGCTCCACAACCAACGGTAATAAATAGAAATGGAAATATTTTACCGCTAAAAATTGGGCCATTGCCATCTACAAAACTAGTAAGAGCGGGCATTTGCATTTGAGGTTGAAAGAAAAATAGGGCAATTGCCAATAAAGCGATAGTGCCGATTTTTAAAAAAGAAGAAAGATAATCTCGAGGAGTAAGCAAAAGCCAAACAGGCAAAACCGCTGCCAAAAAACCATAAATCATTACTGCAAAAGCTAAAATTTTTGCATCTTGATTAAAAAAATTAGCCAAAACTGGATGATAATGAATTATTTTTCCACCATAAACTGCCAATAAAAACAAGGCAAAACCCACTAAACTAGCCTCTAAAACTCCATTTGGCCTGATATAATAAAGATAAATACCCACTAACATTGCAATTGGAATGGTCATAAGCACAGTAAAAGCACCCCAAGGGCTATGGGCAAGAGCCTTTACCACAATTAACCCTAGCACAGAAATTAAAATAAGAATAATAGCCAAAGTGCCAAACAAAGCAACAATACCTGCAGTTTTGCTAATTTCTTCTTCTATCATTTTACCTAAAGATTTAGCATTTCTTCTAACCGAGGCAAATAAAATTACCATATCCTGCACTGCACCTGCCAAAATAGAGCCAACAATAATCCAGATAGTGCTAGGCAAATAGCCAAATTGAGCAGCCAAAGTTGGGCCAATCAAAGGGCCAGGGCCAGCTATGGCAGCAAAATGATGTCCAAACACTATCCAGCGATTAGTTGGCACAAAATCGGTGCCATCGCTAAATTTATGAGCAGGAGTTTTGTTTTGATTGTTTAAGCACAATACTTTTGTAGAAATGAAAGCAGAATAAAAACGATAGGCAATTAATTGACAACCAAAGCAAGCCAGCAAAAACCATAAAGAAGAGATAGTTTCGCCTCGATGTAAGGCAATAAAAGAAAAAGCAGAAGCACCAATTATACCAATTGTTAGCCACAAAATAAATTTTAGCAAATTTTTAGTATTAACCATAATTTATGAAAATAAAATTTAAAAAACATCATTACAAAATTATAAAAGTCAATATATATCTTGATAAATTTTAATTTTCTAAATGGTTTTTTAGTAAATAAAAATGGTATTATTGACTAGATACTAGCATCCATAATGCTTTTTCATGGACCTTGGCTCGCTGAATAAATATATCGGCAGTTGATTCGTCTTGCTCTTCTTGAGCGATTTTAATAAACTGATGCAATTGTTTTATTATAGTTTCATTATCAGAAATCAAATCGAGCAACATTTCTTTTGCATTTGCATTGCAATTAGCTTTTTTAGAATTAATAAGTTGCAAGAAATTTTCAAAAGAACCATCAACTTTAGCACCTAAAGATCGAATTCTTTCGGCTATTTCATCGATAGCTAAAAATAGATCTTCGTATTGCACCTGAAATAAATCGTGCAGTGGTTTAAAATTTTGCCCAACTACATTCCAGTGGTAGTTTTGGGTTTTTAATAACAAAGCATAAGAGCTTGCTAAAAATTTTTGCAAATTTACTAAAGTATGATGGTTTTTCATAAAGTTTTACAAAGCTTTAAGGTTATATTTTTTGATTAAATAACTCATTACACTAGATGCTTCTTCGTTTGTGATTTTGCGATCAAAAATAAGAACTTCAGAGATAAAGCCTTTAAAGATACCATTATAACCA
>JAUMFK010000064.1:0-1537 GCA_032119875.1 Rickettsiales bacterium | reverse complement strand
TATGAAACTTTTAATTTTGAAGGCAGGGTTGATGGCAAAATTGTTTTACCAAGAGGTGAAAACGGCTTTGGTTACGATCCTATTTTTTTAAGAAACGGCGATAATTTAACTTTTGGTGAACTTTCTGTTTTGCAAAAAAATAGCATTTCACATAGAAATTTGGCTTTTTTAAAGTTGGCGAATTTTTTAAAACTTTAAAAACCATTCAAATTAGCACTGTTGCATCACAAATTTATTTTAATTTTTTCTATAAAAGCATTTTTTTACTAGCAAATTAATTTATTATAAGTAAATTATAACATTTTCATTTTTAAATACATTAATTATTATGAGCAAATTTCCACTCTATTTACAAGTTATTTTTGCTATTATTTTAGCTATTATTTTTGGCTTAATACTACCGCAAGTAGCCATAACTCTTAAACCTGTTGGTGATATTTTTATTAAACTCATTAAAATGTGCATACCACCTATTATTTTTTGCACATTAGTGAGTAGTTTTGTAAGCGAAAAAAATGTTAAAGTTGGCACTTTGAGCTTAAAAGCTTTTATTTACTTTGAAGTTTTAACTACTTTTGCTTTAATTCTTGGGCTTGCTTTTGCAATGATTTTTGATATCGGAACTAATTTAGATTTTCCAAAAGATAATCTTGATACCAAATTTCTAGAACAATTTAAAAGCAATCATCCTCATACTTTTGTTGATTTTGTTTCAAATATTGTGCCAAAAACCGTATTTGAAGCCTTTACTAGTGGTGAAATTTTGCCAATGTTATTTATTTCAGTGTTGTTTGGTTTTGTATTTAGTAAAATCAAAAAGAAAATTCCAACCACTATTATTTTAATTAAAGATCTCGAAGAAATAGCTTTCAAACTTATTGAAATAATTATTAAACTGTCCCCAATAGGTGCTTTTGGTGCCATGGCTTATACAGTTGGTAAATACGGCTCTAAATCTATCATAAAATTGTTTATTTTTACTGGTTTATTTTACGGTACTTGCATTTTTTTTGTTATTGTTGTGCTAGGATTAATTTTATGTCTTTATTGCAAAAAAAATATTTTTAAACTAATTATACACATCAAAGACGAAATTTTAGTAGTGCTTGGCACCTCTTCTTCTGAAACAGTTTTGCCTGCCATGATAAATAAAATGGAAAAATTCGGTTGCAGACAATCTGTTGTTAGTTTTACCTTGCCAGCTGGTTATGCTTTTAACCTAGATGGCACCTGTATTTATTTTACTATGGCAATCATTTTTTTATCACAAGTTTTTGGAGTGCATTTATCTTGGATGCAAATTTTTCAGATCATGTTTTTATTGTTAGTAACTTCTAAAGGGGCAGCTGCGGTTGTTGGCAGTGCTTTTATTACCCTCACCGCCACTCTTTCTGCTTTTCCAGTTTTGCCACTAGAAAGTTTAGCAATTATTTTTGGCATCGACCGATTTATGTCTACAGGCAGGGCGATTACCAATTTAATTGGCAATGCAGTTGCAACTGTTGTGCTTGATAAATGGCATAAAGATAGTTAAAAA
>JAUMFK010000063.1:0-7264 GCA_032119875.1 Rickettsiales bacterium | reverse complement strand
ATAGATTGCATACAAGCAAGCTGTATTACACCTAACGATCAAGAAGTTATTTGCGGTATTATCACCAGTAAGCAAAGCGAACAAACCATTATTAATGCTCTTGATTTGCTTGATAAATCAATTATTAAAGAAAGCAAATTTATTCGGGTTGAAACTTTTTAATTTTTATGAACTGCACCTTTACTTTTGAACTTTATTGCGAAGAAATACCGGCTAAAATGCAAGATTATGCCCTAAAACAATTTCGGCATATAGCTAGCGAAATTTTACAAAAAAATCAATTAAATTTTCAAGAGCAGAACCTTATAACTCACATTAGTTGCAATCGATTAATTTTAATTCTCACTAATTTATCTGCCCAACAAATCAAAGAATCGGTAAAAAAAATTGGCCCCAACATTAACAGTAATAAATTTGCTATCGATGGCTTTTTAAAAGCTAATCAATTAAGTGATGTTTCGCAATTAAATATTGAAAATAATTTTTTTGTTTATCAAACTGTGCCACAAAAAATTGATACCGCTCATATTATTGCTCAATCTTTACTTTCCATTTTACAAAAAATGCAAAATATTTGGCAAAAATCAATGAAAATGCCAAATCATTTGCAATGCACTAATATTTGGATCAGGCCAGTAAGAAATCTTTTAGCAATGTTTGAAAATAAAATAGTTGATTTTAGTTTTTTTAATTTATCCACTAACAATATTATAAATATTGATAAATTCCAGCAAATCAAACTTCATCATGCTAGTGAATATCTAGATATTTTACAACAACAGCAAATTATATTTAGTTTAGATGCTAGAATTAATTTTATTTCTTCGCAATTACAAATTTTTGCCGAAAAATATCAGCTTAATTTAATACAAGATAATTCTTTATTACATGAAGTGGCAGGTTTATCCGAAAAAATTGCTGTTTTATCGGCCGAAATTCAGCCTAATTTTTTATCTTTACCGCCAGAAGCCTTGATTATTACTTTAAAAAATAATCAAAAATATTGTTTAGCACTTGATGCTGAAAATAAAATATCCAAGCATTTCTTTTTTACCACCAATCAACTAAATACCGCCTATCATCAGAAAATTATTTTAGATAATCAAAAAGTGGTAAATGCCAGACTATCTGACTTAAAATTTTTTATTGAAGAAGATTTAAAAAAACCCCTTATTAATTATTTAGATCAGCTAAAAAACATAACTTTCCACCAAGAATTAGGCAGTGTTTTTGCTAAAACGCAGCGCATGGTTGATTTAGCAAAATTTATGGCTGTTTTTATAGTACATTGCAAGCTTAATCATATTAAACTAGCTTGTGATTTAGCGAAATGCGATTTAGCAACCAAAGCGGTTGCTGAAATTCCAGAATTGCAAGGAAAAATTGGTGCTTTTTATGCTAAACAACAACAACATCATCCAGAAATAGTTGAGGCAATAGAGCAACACTATTTACCAAATTCGGCAAATTCTGCCCTGCCAAATAGCCCTTTGGCAATAAATTTAAGTTTATCCGATAAAATCGACAGTTTGGTGGGGTTTTTTTTAATCAATCAAAAACCAACAAGTTCAAAAGATCCATTTGCTCTGCGTAGGCAAGCTCTTGGCATTATTAAAACTATTTGGCATCATAATTTATCTATACCTTTAGAGCTTGTTTTAAAAAGATCTTTAAATAATTTTCCGAGTAAAATTTTTAATCAGCAAAAACAAATGAAGGCTTGCAAAAACTTTCAGGCAATTATTATTGAAGATATTAAACTATTTTTAATAGAGCGGTTAAAATTTTTTCTTAAAGATCAGTTAAATGTTTCTGTGCATTTGATAGAGTGGTTTTTATCTAAACAATCTAAATTAAATATTGCTACCACTATTAATAATATTTTATTGTTAAATGATTTTTTAAACAATCTAGATTCGCAAAATTTATTAAATGGTTATAAAAGAGCGGTAAATTTATTAAACCCAGATTTTTCTAAATTATATTTTGTTAGTAAAGTTAAATGTCAATTAAATATCGAAAAAGAACTTCATAAACAAACTAAACAATTGTTAAAACCGCTTAAAAATGCTTTACAACAACCAGATTTAACCAAAAGCTTACAATTATTAAATACCATCGGCAATGTTTTGCAAGATTTTTTAAATCAAGTAATTATTAACGATAGCAATGTTAAACTAAAACAGCAAAAATTATTTTTGCTTAATAATGCTGTTTTTCTTATTTCAATGGTAATACCGTTTTCAAACAACTAAAATTCTATGTTATTAAGTCAATATTTTTTACCCACCCTCAAAGAAAACCCTCTCGATGCTCATGTGGTTTCGCATCAGCTAATGATTAGAGCTGGCATGATTAGGCAAACTGCTTCTGGTATTTATAGCTGGTTGCCACTTGGTTTAAAAGTGTTAAGAAAGGTTGAAAACATTATTAAACAACAAATGAATTTAGCAGGAGCTTGTGAAATTTTAATGCCCACCATTCAGCCTGCCGAATTATGGCTTGAATCTGGTCGATATAACGACTATGGCAAAGAAATGTTAAGAATAACCGATCGCCACGATAGGGCATTGCTTTATGGGCCAACACACGAAGAAGTTGTGACCGATTTATTTCGTAAAAATATTTCTTCTTATAAAGATTTACCAAAAAATCTTTATCAAATTCACTGGAAATTTCGTGACGAAGTGCGGCCAAGGTTTGGTCTTATGCGAGGTAGAGAGTTTTTAATGAAAGATTCTTATTCTTTCGATCTAAATTTAGAAGAATCAAAAAAAACTTATAATTTAATGTATGAAACTTATTTTAAAATTTTTCAAGCTATGGGGCTAAAGCCAATTGCTTTAAAAGCCGAAACTGGGGCAATTGGCGGCGATTTATCACACGAATTTCATATTTTGGCAGAAACTGGCGAAAGTGCTATTTTTTACGATAAAAAATTCGATGAAATATCGCAACAAAAAAATATCAACATTGCCGATATGCAACAAATTTATGCCATGGCCGACGATTTACATATTCCAGAAAAATGTTTAGTAAAGCCAGAAAATTTAATGTCAAAAAGAGGTATAGAAGTTGGGCATATCTTTAATTTCGGCACTAAATATTCTAAAGCTATGCAAGCAACAGTATTAGGCAAAAACGGTGAAAAAATTTATCCTTATATGGGTTCTTATGGCATTGGTGTTTCAAGGGTTGTAGCTGCCGCTATTGAGGCAAATCACGATAGCAGGGGCATTATTTGGCCAAAAGAAATTGCTCCTTTTGAGGTGGTTTTAGTCAATTTAAAACCAAATAATCAGCAAGTAAATGAGCTTTGTTTACAAATTTATCAGCAATTGCAACAACATAAAATCGAAGTTCTTTTTGATGATACTAAACAAAGCTTGGGGCAGAAACTAGCAATTGCCGATTTAATTGGCATTCCTACTCAAATTTTAGTTTCTGATAAATTGTTAAGCGAAGTAGAAATTAAAAATCGCTTAACCCAAGAAAAACAACAGATTTCTATAAAAAATATTTTGCAATTTTTAAAAGCTTAATTATTATTTTTGCATTAAATTATAAATTCATTTTAAAATATGGCAACCGATTATAACATTATTGATATAGTTTTTATCACTTCTGCCTTAATAATTATTGCCATTGCTAGTTTTAGAGGGTTAATTAAAGAAGTCTTTTCTTTAATTAACTGGGCAACTGCTTTTGTTGCTTCTTATCTACTTTCAGGTATTGTTGCTAAAATATTTGCCCAAAGCTCTACTTTACACATTGTTGCAATTGAAATTATCACTAGAGTTGTTATTTTTACTATTGTTTTTTTAATCATGATTTTTTCTACTTCTGGCTTGGCAAAAGAAATCACTTCATCTTTTCCGCCTGCTTTAAATAACTTTTTAGGAGTAATTTTTGGAGCTTTAAAAACTTTACTTATTTTTGGCTTTCTTTACGCCACTTATCTTACAGTTAATCAAATTATTATTGGCAATAAAACTAATAATAAAAAAATTCCTGCTGTAATTTCTTCGGCAAAAACTGGTGCTATTATTCAATATTCAGGAGAATTTTTGCAACCATTGGTTTATGGTTTTATAGGATCAATTTACAATAATTATAGCGATAATTTATCAGAAAAAACTAAAAATGCAGCTCCGTTGTTAAATTTAATGAAAAATAATTATAATCTAGATGAACTACAACAAAATTTACAAGATTCTCAAAATCCTGATAATTCCACACAAGAATATCAAGATAAAATGCAAAAATTACAACAAGTTTTAGAAAATAATAATCCTACAAATAACACATCAGAAGAGCAACAACCTGAACCATCGCCAAAACAAAATCCAAGAACAAATGAAAAACCAAGCGAAGAAAAAGGTTATCAAAAACAAGAAATTCTCAAAAAAGATTATATTATTAAAGTAATTAACAATTAAATATTAAAAATATGTTTAAACTTCATAACAAAACCGCACTTATTACTGGCTCAACTGGTGGAATTGGCTCTGCAATTGCCAAAACTTTATATCAGCAAGGTGCTAAAATCATTATTTCTGGCACTAGGTTAGAAAAATTACAAGATCTTGCTAAAGAAATTGCCAAAGAAGATTATCATAAAATTACTTGCATTCCTTGCAATTTGGCTAATTTAAACGAGGTTGAAAATTTATTTGATCAAGCCGAAGAAGTTTCGCCAATTGATATTTTAGTTTGCAATGCTGGCATTACCAAAGATAATTTAATATTAAGAATGAAAACAGAAGATTTTCAGCAAGTAATCGATACTAATCTTCGCTCTACTTTTATTTTAAATCGCAATGCAATCAAAAAAATGCTAAAAAGAAAATATGGCAGAATCATTAACATCGCTTCGGTTGTTGCAAGCACTGGCAATCCTGGTCAGGCAAATTATGTTGCCTCTAAAGCTGGCATGATTGGCTTAACCAAATCTTTAGCAAGCGAAGTGGCTAGCAGAGAAATTACAATTAATTGCATTTCTCCTGGTTTTATTGCTAGCCCCATGACCGATATCTTAACCGATGTGCAAAAACAAGCCATCTTAACTAAAATTCCAGTTGGCAGAATGGGAGATGCTCAAGAAATTGCTAATGCTGTAGTTTTTTTAGCTAGCAAAGAAGCTTCTTACATTACAGGGCATACTTTACAGGTTAACGGTGGCATGTTTATGAGTTAAAATAAAATGTTTCAAGATGGCACTCAAAATATAACTGAAAATATTTCAAAACAGCTTTACAATCTAAATGCAGAGCAAGCCTTGCTAGGTGGCATTTTGTTAAATAACGAATATTTAAATCGTGTTAATGAGTTTTTGTTATCAGAGCATTTTTATGAGCCGATTCACCAAAAAATTTATGCTTATATTCTTGATATTATTCAAAAAAGCGGTATTGTTGCCAACGAAATAACTTTAAAATCTTTGTTTAGTCAAGATGAGCAAATAAAAGCTAATGGCGGTATGCAATATTTTAACACTTTATTTGCTTCAGCCAGTGGAGTGATTGATTTGCTTGATTACGGTAAATTAATTTTTGATTTAGCAAGTAAAAGAAAATTAGTAAATATTGGCGAAGAAATTGTTAATCAAGCCTATAAATCGGGCTATCAGATTTCAGCAGAACAACAAATTGAGCAAGCCGAAGCTAAATTGTTTGATCTATCTATTCATGGTCAGGCAAAGAAGCAAGGTTTTTCTAATATTAGTAGCTCTTTGCAAGAAGCCATAAATAAAGCGCAATTAGCCAAGCAACGAGATAGCCATATTAGTGGTATTTCTACTGGTTTTATTGATCTTGATAAAATTTTAGGTGGCTTACAACAATCCGATCTAATTATTTTAGCAGGCAGGCCATCTATGGGCAAAACCGCTCTTGGCATTAATATTGCTATCAATGCTTGCAAATGGCTAAACCCTGTTTTAGAAGAAAAGCAACAACAAAAAGCGGTTGGCTTTTTTTCTCTAGAAATGTCTGCCGAACAACTTTCTACTAGAATTCTTTCTATGGAATGCAGTATTAATTCGCAAAAATTTCGCAACGGGCAACTAGATCAAATAGAATGGGGAGTTGTTGCTACTAGATCTGGTGAAATTTCTAATCTACCTTTTTTCATCGATGAAACTCCTGCTTTAAGCATTGTGGCAATTCGAAATCGAGTTAGAAAAATGATAAGAAAAAATAATTTATCTTTGTTGGTGGTTGATTATTTGCAATTAATTAAAGGTAGTTTTACCAAGGCCGATCAGGGCAGGGTGCAAGAGGTTTCTGAAATTACACAGGGCTTAAAAGCTATTGCCAAAGAATTTAATGTTCCTGTAATTGCTTTATCACAGCTTTCTAGAGCAGTTGAGCAACGAGAAGATAAAAAGCCACAACTTTCTGATTTAAGAGAATCGGGTTCAATTGAGCAAGATGCCGATGTGGTTGCCTTTATTTATAGGCAAAGTTATTACCTTGAAAGAGAAAGGCCAAACGAAGATCAACCTGTTAAATTTGACGAATGGAAAAATAAAATGCAAGAAATTGGTCATAAAGCAGAAATAATTATTGCTAAACAAAGAAATGGCCCAGTTGGTTTCGTAGAATTATTTTTTGATGCCGAATTTACTAGATTTGGCAATTTACAAAATTTTTAGAAAAATCTTTTTTTATCTGAAAAATATTTTGTTAAATTGATTAATTTTAAAGTTAAAATGGTATTACATCATCTTTTGCAACAATATTGGTGATTTTTATTATTTTACTTTCTAAAGAAGTGATGCTTGAAATAAGCTTGTAATCAAAAATAAATTGTTGTTGAGATGCAGAAATTTCGGTTAATAAATTTTTTCCTTTTAAAAACAAGCAATAACCGTTAGGATTTAAAAATTTTGCCACATAATTAAGCAATTTTGGCAAAGGAGCAAAGGCTCGCGAAACTATTACATCAAAATTTCTTATTGCCATATTTTCTAAAAAAGATTGATGCACTAAAACTTTTTCTTGTGAAAAAGAACGTGATTTTTTTAAAAATTCTGCTTTACGAAAAGATTTTTCAATCAGATGCATTTCTTTTACTCCCAAAATAGAAAGCACCAAACCAGGTAAACCGCACCCCGAACCGAAATCGGCAAACACTTGATTTTTATTTTCAATCAAAGAAAATAATTGTGCAGAATCAAGAATATGTCGATGCCAAATATTATGAATTGTTGATTTACCAATAAAATTAAAATTTTGATTCTCTTGTAAAATTGCCGCAACAT
>JAUMFK010000062.1:0-6552 GCA_032119875.1 Rickettsiales bacterium | reverse complement strand
CATAAGATAATCGGAAAATTATTTTTAATTAATTTTAAACACTAAACAATATGTCTATCTCAATTACACAGTTATCTAAAGAAGGTTTAAATTATGAATTTTATGTTAATATCGCATGGGATTTAATAAATCAAAAAATAGATAAAAGAACAGCCAAAGATCAAGAAAACTTTTCTCTTAATGGTTTTCGTAAAGGTCAAGTTCCGCTTAATATTATCAAAGAAAAAAACTTTAACTTATATTTAAGATCGGAGCTAGAAAAATTAGTCGATAAAACTATCGATAAAATTTTAGACGATAACAAAATTCAATCTGCTTCTTACCCTAAAATTTATATTGAAAAATCTAATCCAAATGAAAATGCAGAAGTGAAAATTAGCATTGAAGCAATGCCTGATGTTCCAGAAATAGATTTAACAAAAATTAATATCACCAAATACGAATTAGTTTTACAAGATAGTTTAGTTGAAATGTTTGTATCAAAAAATTTAAAGAGTTTATTAAATCAAAATAAACAACAACCAAATTACCAAGCAAAAATTGGCGATGTAGTTGTGATTGATTATGCCGGAAAAGTAGATGATAAACAGTTCGAAGATGGTTTATATGAAAATCAAAAAATTGAGCTTGGTTCAAAAACTTTAGTTGCTAACTTTGAAGATCAAATAGTTGGTGCAAAAGAAGGCGATAAAATTACTGTGCAGGTTTTATTTCCTGCTGATTATTTTAAGCCAAAATATGCCAATAAAAATGGCATTTTTGAAGTTACTATCAAAGAAGTTTATGCCTACGAAGATGAACAACTAAACGATAGTTTTATTAAAGAAAAATTAGGTTTCGAAAACAGAGAAAAACTTTTTGAAAATACTAAAGAACAAATGAAAAAAGGTTACGAAATAACTTTAAAAAATATTACGAAGAAGCAATTATTCGATCAACTCGATGCTCAATATAAAATTGATTTGCCAAAATCTCTACTAGAAAATCAGTTAAAAGTTGTTGAAAATCAACAAGGAATCGATAAACTAGATCCAGAACAAAAAAATAAGCTTGTTGAAAGAATGGTTCGTTGCGGTATTATTATTAACGACATTGCCAATAAAAATTCTCTTAAAATTGAAAAAGATGAATTTGATGCAAAAATCAGCGAGATATTATCTTTTCTTCCAAATCAAGAAGATGCTAAATTATTCTTAGATCAATTGCAAGAAAAAGAAGATATGGCAAATCAAATCGGCGGATCTATAATAGAAGAAAAGGTTCTTGATTTCATTAGCAAATCAGCAATCGTTACCATCAAGCAAATACAAGATAAAGAGGTAGATCAAATTTGGTACGATCTTAATAATAATCCTAATTTTTAAACTATGAACGATTTTTTTAATGCTTTAAAGCTTGTTGCTTTTCCCATTCATAAAGAAGGTTATAAATTTATTATAATTTTTGCTATTGCTACCGCTATTTTTGCTATGTTTAGTAGTAGTTTGGGTGTTATTGGTTTAGTTCTTACTGCTTGGTGCATTTTCTTTTTCCGCGATCCAGATCGTATTGTTCCTATAGAAGAAAATGTTATTATCAGCCCAGCTGATGGTGTAGTAACAAGGGTTGAATACGGTGCCGATGCCCCAGCAGAGCTTGGCTATGACAATACCAAATTTAATAAAATCAGCATTTTTCTTAATGTTTTTAATGTTCATGTTAACAGAGTGCCGTTTTCTGGATCGGTAAGTAAAGTGGTTTATAAAGCAGGCAAATTTTATAGTGCTAATGCCGAAGAAGCTAGCTTTGATAACGAAAGAAACTCGATAGTTATTAAAACTGCTAGCGGTCACGAAATAATTTTTGTGCAAGTTGCTGGCTTGGTTGCCAGAAGAATTATCTCCGATATTAAAGAAGGGCAAGAGGTTATCACTGGTCAGAGATACGGAATCATTCGTTTTGGTAGTAGAGTAGATCTTTATTTACCAGAAGATATCGAAATAAAATCTTTACTTGGTCAAACAATGATTGGCGGTGAAACAATTATTGCTAAAATCAATCAAAAATAAAGTTTTTATAACATATGACTTCTATAAATATTTCGCAACTTATTGCTAAAAGAGAAGAGGCAACAATCGGTGGCGGTCAAAAAAGAATCGATATTCAGCATTCAAAAGGCAAACTTACCGCTCGAGAAAGAATTGAAGTTTTGCTCGATCCTAATTCTTTCGAAGAATACGGTTTATATGTCGAACATCGTTGTATAGATTTTAACATGGATGATAAAAAACATCCCGGAGATGGTGTAGTTACTGGTCATGGCACAATTAACGGTCGATTGGTTTTTGTTTATGCTCAAGATTTTACAGTTATGGGGGGTTCTTTGGGCGAAGCTCATGCTAAAAAAATCTGCAACATTATTGATAAAGCAATACAAGCTGGTGCTCCAATTATTGGCATTAACGATTCTGGCGGAGCTAGAATTCAAGAAGGTGTAGATTCTCTAGCTGGTTATGGTGAAATTTTTCAACGAAACATCGATGCAAGTGGTGTAGTTCCGCAAATATCTTTAATTATGGGCCCTTGTGCTGGTGGTGCGGTTTATTCGCCAGCTCTTACCGATTTTGTAATTATGGTTGAAAACTCATCTTATATGTTTGTAACTGGTCCTGATGTTGTTAAAACAGTTACTCACGAAAATGTTTCTCAAGAAGATCTAGGCGGTGCTTCTGTGCATACCTTAAAAAGCGGAGTTGCTCATTTATCTTTTAAAACCGAAATTGAAGCCCTTTTGCAAACTAGAAGATTAATTAATTTTTTACCACTTTCTAATAACCAAAAAGTTCCACAAGTTCCAGTTAACGATAATCCAGATCGTGTCGATGTAGCACTAAATACTTTAGTTCCAGAAAATCCAAATCAACCTTATAATATGCGCGAATTAGTCGAAAAAATACTCGATGAGAGTAATTTTTTAGAAATTCAGCCTAATTATGCTAAAAATATTATTGTTGGTTTTGGCAGAATGGAAGGCTCTACTGTTGGTATTGTAGCTAATCAACCTATGCAATTAGCTGGTTGTCTCGATATTAAAGCTAGCGAAAAAGCTGCTAGATTTATCAGATTTTGCGATGCCTTTAATATTCCGTTAGTTACTTTTGTTGATGTACCTGGTTTTTTACCTGGCACCGATCAAGAACATAACGGCATAATTAAGCACGGTGCAAAATTACTTTATGCTTATGGAGAAGCTACTGTGCCAAAAATTACCATTATCATTCGCAAAGCTTATGGTGGTGCTTATATTGTCATGAATTCCAAGCACTTGAAAGGAGATGTTAATTATGCTTGGTCTAATGCCGAAATTGCGGTCATGGGGCCAGATGGTGCAGTTGAAATTATTTTTCGTGAAGATGCTAAAAATCAAGAAATAAAAGCCAAAAGGGTTGCTGAATATCGTCAAAAATTCGCCTCTCCTTTTGTAGCTGCTTCACGCGGTTTTCTTGATGAAGTTATCAGGCCGCAAAGCACTAGAAAAAGCATTTGCTTATCTTTACAAATTCTTAAAAATAAAAAAGTGAGTAAAATTTGGAAAAAGCACGACAATCTTCCTCTTTAAAAATATCATAAACCACAAAATGACTCAGCAAAATAATAATCAAAAATATGCAACAATAGCCATTGTTGGAGCCCCTAATGCAGGAAAATCAACCATTACCAATGCTTTAGCCAAAACTAAACTTGCCATTGTTTCGCCAAAAGTTCAAACTACTCGAACTTCTCTTAAAGCCATTATTAACCATCAAGAAAACCAGCTTATCATTATCGATACTCCGGGCATTTTTGTTCCGCAAGATCATCGAATTTTAGAAAGAATAATTGTTAAAACCGCTTGGCAAGCCCTTCGAGAAGCCGATCATATTTGCTTGGTTATCGATGTTGCTTGCGGCATTAATAAGCAAAATCAACAAATTATTACCGATCTTAAAAAAGAAGATTTACCTATTACTGTATTACTAAACAAAATAGATTTGGTCAAAAAACATAAATTATTGCAAATAATTGCCGATTTGCAAAATCTTGGTCTTGAAAATATTATTCCAATTTCCGCCCTACAAAACGATGGTATTGAACAATTAAAAAATTTTTTATTTACTCAATGCCAGCATCTTGGTTGGCTATATCAACAAAACGAAATTACAACTGCTTCTTATCGCTTTTTAGCTAGCGAAATTACTAGAGAGCAACTATTTTTACATCTAAATCAAGAAATACCTTATCAGTTAAATGTTTTAACCGATTCTTATCAAATACTTGATAAATCAGTAAAAATATATCAAACAATTTTAGTAAGTAAAAATAATCAAAAAACTATTATCTTGGGCAAAAATGGCGAAATGATTAAAAAAATTGGCATGTTGGCTAAGCAAGAAATTGCCAATCTTGTCAAAACTAGAGTTCATTTATTTTTGTTTGTAAAGGTTAATGAAAACTGGATGAAAAATATTGATAATTTTGAAAATTTAAAACTAGATAAATTACCGCTATGAAAATTCTTCTTGGAGTAAATATTGATCATGTCGCTACCATCCGAAATGCTCGAGGAGGAAATCATCCTTGTGTAGTTGAGTCGGCAATAATTGCTCAAAATGCTGGAGCCGATGGCATTACAGTGCATCTTCGTGAAGATAGAAGACACATCAAAGATCATGATCTCTTTGAAATTAAACAAAAAGTCAATCTACCTATTAATCTTGAAATGGCTCCTACTTCTGAAATGCTTGCCATAGCTATCAAAACCAAACCTCATAGTGTTTGTTTAGTGCCAGAAAAACGACATGAACTTACCACAGAAGGCGGTCTAGATGTAGTAAAACATCAACAGAAATTAGCAGAATTTATTACAGTTTTGCAACAACATAATATCTTGGTTTCTTTATTTTTAAATACCAACTTACAACACATTGAAATAGCTAAAAATATTGGTGCAAATATCATCGAATTACATACTGGTGAATTTTGCCGTAATTTTGGCTCACACAAAGCAAATGAACTATATGAACAACTAACAATTTCGGCAAATCTTGTTAAGAAACTTGGTTTATTTTGTCATGCTGGGCATGGTTTAAATTATCAAACTGCTTTTGAAGTTGCAAAAATCAAAGAAATTACCGAATTAAATATTGGGCATTTTATTATTGGCGAATCTATATTTTACGGTCTTACTTATGTAGTGCAGAAAATGCAAAAAATTTTAAAACAAGCAAGAGCATGAAATTTATATTAAGATATTTAGTTTTTATTACAATTTTTTTTGTTAATGGGGCAGTTGCTCAAAATGTTGTCATTAAAGAAAACATTCCACAAGCCAAAATGGTTGGCTCTCATTGTTTAAAAGTTTTTGGTTTAAGCATTTACCACATCGAATTATGGAGTGAAAATGGCAAATTCAATTATAATCAGCCACTAGCATTAAGCATTACTTATCACAAAAATTTTTCTGCCTTACAATTAGCCAAAAAAACCACAATCGAAATGCAAAAAGTAAATCAGCTTAATACAGAACAAATACAAAAATATCAAGGCTATATTAATAAATTATTTGTTGATGTTAAGAAAAACCAAAATAAAACAGCCATTTTTATGCCAAATGGTGTTTTACAAATTTTTCTTGAACAACAAAAAATTTCTGAAGTTAACGATTTACAATTTGCTAAAGATTTTTTAAATATATGGCTTAGTTCAAAATCAAGCTATCCAAAAATGTCTTTTTCATTAACAAAATTATAACAAAAAAACAATTGTTAATGATATTTCTATATTCATCTATTATAAATATCTATCTTCTTCCGGATTAGTTTCTAATTTAGCTCCTGATATACATGTTGCAGGGCATAATAAGCAATTAAATGCATCAACACACTTATTATAAAAAACTGAAAATATTGAGTTATTTTCATCAGTATTATTTGGCATTAAGTTTTCTGGCATTAAGTGTTTTGGCATTATTTGAGATAAAAATGTTCGTTTTGCTATTTCATCTTCTGGAATTGTAACACTTTGTGTTTTTAAGAAACCTATAACCCTTTCCAATTCTGCTCTTTTTAGGTCTTCAAGTTCTTCAGATTCAAATATTACTTCATCATGTTTAGAATATCCTTCATCTTGTAAGAAAAATCCTTCCTGTTTTTTTCCTAAAAATATCTTTACCGCTTTTGAAATCAGTTCTATATTATTTCGCATACCATCTGAAGTATATTGTAAAGCCATGCAGTTTTGTTGTATCGCAGCTAAAACAACTTCTCTATCTGCTTTTAATTCATTGGGGGCATATACTAAAGCCTTGCCATCTTGATTTACCGCAGCTAAAACAACTTCTCTATCATTTCGCATATCATGTGAAGCATGTTCTAAAGCCATCCCATCTTGATTTACCGCTGCTAAAACCACTTCTCTATCATTTCGCATACCATCTGAAGTATATTGTAAAGCCATGCAGTTTTGTTGTATCGCAGCTAAAACAACTTCTCTATCTGCTTTTAATTCATTGGGGGCATATACTAAAGCCTTGCC
>JAUMFK010000061.1:0-3942 GCA_032119875.1 Rickettsiales bacterium | reverse complement strand
CATTTTAGTAATTGCACTATTCAAAATATGAAGTTTATAAATACAAATTTTACAAACACAAATTTTTCGCAAGTTAAACTATTTAATGACAATAATTTTACACATTGTTATTGTTGGTTCTGCAATGATGTTCTTCCACTACCGCCACCGGGCTATAAATTTGAATTTGAAGAAAGAACAGATGAAAATAATCAGCCGATTTATCCTAAAAACAACCCAGGTTATCGCTATATAAAACTTATAAAACTTAAATAACCTAAATTATGAGCAGTTTTAACAACCAAATATTAGTTGAAATTAAATTAAAACATTCTAATATTTTAGCAATTTTAAATTTAATTTTATGAGTTTTACATCACAACAAAAACAAGCATCAAGTTGGTTTTTAGAGCTACGCAATAAAATATGTGCCGAATTTGAGCTTATAGAGCAAGAGTTTTCTGGCAATAACAATGCCAAGTTTCAAAAAAAACCTTGGCAAAGGCTCGATGAAACCACTCAACAAAACGGTGGTTATGGCGAAATGTCTATCATGAAAGGTAAGGTTTTTGAAAAAGTGGGGGTTAATTTTTCTGAAGTTTTTGGTAAATTTTCTGATAAATTCAAACACGAAATTCCAGGAGCAGAACAAGATCCTAGCTTTTGGGCTTCTGGAATTTCATTGGTTGCCCATATGTCTTCGCCCTTGGTGCCTGCGGTGCATTTAAACACTCGTTTTATCTGCACTAGCAAAACTTGGTTTGGAGGCGGTGCCGATTTAAACCCTGCCCTACCTAACGAGCAAGATACCCTTGATTTTCATCAGGCTATGAAGCAAGCTTGCAACAAAACAGATGGTGGCTATTATGATAAATTCAAAAAATGGTGTGATGAATATTTTTTTATTAAACATCGCAATGTGGCTAGAGGTGTTGGGGGCATTTTTTACGATTATTTAAACACTGGTAATTTTGAAAAAGATTTCACTTTTACTAAACATGTGGGGCTGGCTTTTTTAGATATTTTTCCAAAAATAGTAAGAAGAAATATGCATCTAACCTACAATGAAACACAAAAACAACAACAATTATGTTATCGCGGTTTGTATGCAGAATTTAATTTAGTCTACGATCGTGGCACTCGTTTTGGCCTTATGACCAACGGCAACCCCGAAGCAATTTTAATGTCTTTACCGCCTGTGGCTGTATGGCAATAATTAACAATAAAATTATGCAAAAAACACATAAAATTTATGAAGGTAAGGCAAAAATAATTTATGCCACAGAAAATCCCGAATTATTAATACAATATTTTAAAGATTCTGCTACCGCTTTTAATGGCATAAAAAAAGCCGAAATTATTGGCAAAGGTGAGCTTAACAACTCAATATCTGCCTATATTATGCAAATATTGGCAAAAAATAATATCGCCACTCATTTTATTGAAAAAATAAATAACAAAGAGCAGTTAATTAAAAAAGTAAATATTATTCCATTAGAAGTTATCATTCGCAATACCGTTGCTGGTTCGCTGGCAAAAAAACTCAACTTAACCGAAGGGCTTGATTTACCTCATCCGATTTTTGAAATATGCTACAAAAACGATGCTCTTGGTGACCCTTTAATTAACGAAGATCAGGCAGTTTATGCCCTGCAATTAATTAGTAAGCAAAATTTAGCAACAATAAAAAATATAGCTTTACAAATAAATAGTATTTTGCAAAAAATTTTTATTAATATCAACATTAAGTTAGTTGATTTTAAAATAGAGTTTGGTTATGATTTACAACAAAAAATTCTTTTAGCCGACGAAATTAGCCCAGATAGTTGCCGATTATGGGATCTTAACACTGCAAAAAAACTCGATAAAGATATTTTTAGACAAGATCTTGGCAACCTAATTGATGGCTATCAAGAAATTATTAATCGTTTTTCAAGTAAAAATCTATAAACTCTATGACTAAAATCAGAATTATTATTGCTTTAAAAAAAGGAGTGCTCGATACACAAGGAAAAGCAATTGAAAATGCCTTAAACAAAAATTTAGGCTATTCGCAACTTAACAATGTAAGACAAGGTAAATTTGTTGATCTCGAACTACCCGAAACCAATCCTGAACAAATCGCCAAAATTGTCGAAGAAATTTGTGCAAAATTGCTAGTTAACACAGTAATTGAAACCTATACTTATCAAATTATTAATTAACTATGAAAGCAGCAGTAATAACTTTTCCTGGTTCTAATTGCAACCAAGATGCTGTTATGGCATTAAAAAAAGTTGGCTTTGAAACTCAAGAAATTTGGCACAACGAAAATTCAATAAACAACAACATCGATCTCATAATTATTCCTGGTGGCTTTTCTTATGGCGATTACCTACGTAGCGGGGCTATGGCAAGCATTTCGCCAATTATGCAAGAAGTAAAAAGATTAGCAGAAAGAGGAAACAAAATTTTAGGTATTTGCAACGGTTTTCAAATTCTCACCGAAAGCAAATTATTAGAAGGTTGCTTAATGCGTAATACTTCTGGCAAATTTATCTGCCAATCAACTTTATTAAGAGTCGAAAACACCGATTCTGCTTTTACTTGTGGTTATAAAAAACAACAAATAATTAACCTACCAATTGCCCATGCCGACGGCAATTTTTTTGCCAGCAACGATATTATAAAAAATCTTGAAGATAATAATTTAGTGGCTTTTCGCTATGTTGATAATTTAGGAAATGTAAGCAATCAAGCCAATCCTAATGGTTCAATGCTTAATATTGCAGGTATTTTTAATAAACAAAAAAATGTGCTAGGTTTAATGCCTCACCCCGAAAGAGCTATCGATATTTACACTGGCTCTGATGATGGCTTGCCAATGTTTGAAAATTTGCTAAAAAATTTTAATTAAGCTTGTTAAAATGGCAAAAAAAGTTAATATCGCTATTTTAATTTCTGGCACTGGAACCAATATGCAAGCCTTGGTTAATGCCTGCAATTCACCAAATTTTCCTGCAAATGTAGCGGTTGTTGTTGCCAATAAAAAGCAATCTTTAGGGCTTGCTTGGGCAAAAGAGCAAGGCTTAAATAGTGTATTAGTTGATTCTGCTAAATTTGCTTTACAAACAAATTCTCGCTTGGCTTTTGAGCAAGAATTACAAAATGTTTTACAAAGTTTTGCGGTCGAATTAATTTGTTTAGCAGGTTTTATGCGATTATTAACAGGCTGGTTTATAGAGCAATGGCAACAAAAAATCATCAATATTCATCCTTCTTTACTGCCTAATTTTAAAGGAGCAAATGCAGTTTTTGATGCCCTACAAGCCAAAGCTTCATTAACTGGTTGCACTACTCATTTTGTGGTCGAAGAAATGGATGCCGGGCCAATAATTTTACAAAAATCGGTGCCGATTAGCCAAAACGATAACCTAGAATCTTTAAAAGCAAAAATTTTACAACTAGAACATCAAATCTACCCTGAAACTCTAAAAATTGTTTGCAATCAAATTTTAACTAAAATAAAATAATAATAAATTTATCTAAATATCTCAACTATGATAAAACCTCTGCCTTTAATAACTTATCCTAACCCTATTTTAAAACAAAAATCACAACCAGTGCTTGAAATTAACCAAGAAATCAAAAATCTGGTAGAAAAAATGTTTAGCACAATGTATCACGAAGGTGGCATTGGTTTAGCGGCGGTGCAGGTTGGAGTGTTAAAAAGAATTATAGTTTGCGATTTAACCTATAAAATTAAAAATCATCATCACGAAAATTGCAATCATGATCTTGAAATTATTAACTCAACTCAACAATGCTTTATCAACCCAGTAATTGTAAGCTCTTCTGCCGAAACAGAAACCTGCAAAGAAGGTTGTTTATCTTTTCCAGAAATTAGAGCCGATGTCACTAGGCCAAGAACAGTTATTGTTTCTTACTTAAATTTAGATGGCACTCAACAAGAAATAGAGCTTA
>JAUMFK010000060.1:0-17498 GCA_032119875.1 Rickettsiales bacterium | reverse complement strand
AGATAAAGAATTTGTTTTAGCTGTGGTAAAACAAAATGGCATGGCTTTGCCATATTTTGGAGATTTAAGAAATGATAAAGAAGTTGTTTTAGCTGCGGTGAAACAAAATGGTAGGGCTTTAAAACATGCTAATGAAGATTTAAGAAAAGATAAAGATGTTGTTTCAGCTGCGGTGAAAGAAGATGGTAGGGCCTTACAATATGCTAATGCAGATTTAAGAAAAGATAGAGAAGTTGTTTTAGCTGCGGTGCAACAAAATGGCTTCGCTTTAAAACATGCTAGTGCAGATTTACAAAAAGATAAAGAAGTTGTTTTAGCTGCGGTGCAACAAAATGGCTTCGCTTTAGAACATGCTAGTGGAGATTTACAAAAAGATAAAGAAGTTGTTTTAGCTGCGGTGAAAGAAGATGGTAGGGCTTTACAATATGCTAGTGCAGATTTAAGAAAAGATAGAGAGCTTGTTTTAGCTGCGGTTCAAAAATATGGTAGTGCTTTAGAATATGCCGATGCTTCATTAAAAGCAGATAAAGAAGTTGTTTTAGCTGCGGTGAAACAAGATGGCATGGCTTTAGAATATGCTAGTGAAAAATTAATAGCAGATAAAGAAGTTGTTTTAGCTGCGGTGAAACAAGATGGCTTCGCTTTAGAACATGCTAATGAAGATTTAAGAAAAGATAAAGAAGTTGTTTTAGCTGCGGTGAAACAAGATGGCATGGCTTTACAATATGCTAGTGAAGATTTAAGAAAAGATGAAGATGTTGTTTCAGTTGCGGTGAAACAAGATAGTAGGGCTTTACAATATGCTGGTGCAGATTTAAGAGAAGATAGAGATGTTGTTTTAGCCAAGCCAAGTAAAGCTCCAAGTTTTTCTAAATGTCTTAATTTTTGTAATCTTATTAAAAATTATTATGGTCGTGGATAATAATTTAGTTTTTGTAAAAAATATTTAATTTAAATTGTGTTTTTGGTATAAATTTTATAAAATTCCTAAACATCGTTAATTTGTTGTAAAATTTTTTGGCTTTCAAGTGAAACGGTTATTATCCTTGGTATTAAATCAAGCAAATGCTCCTTGACTTCTTGCCAGTTATATGCATCTAGCTCTGCCAAGAGTTGCTCGTTTTCTTCTGTTAAATCATATTTTGTTGGCAAAAAACCGCTACATACCCATTCGAGTGGAGATTTATTGCCAATTTTATAATCAAAAGCTTGTTTTGGAATGCCTTTTAAAATGTGATAATCATCAAGCTTGATTTCGCCTTGCTCTTTGCTTGCTTTTAGATAAATATTTGGCTTAAAATCTCTTTTTAGGGCAATTTTATTGGCTTCTTCGATGTTTTTTTGCGGAATTTCATATAATTCAAGTTGATATTTTTCTGCTTCTGCATAGTTTATATGAAAATCTGCTAATTTTTTGCCTAATTCTGCTATCTGGTGAAAGTTTGGCAACAACGGAATTCTGGGGAGATCGACCTTTAAATTTTGCTGATATTTTTCTTGATATTGCTGTTTATTTAGCACTGCATAACAATAATAAAAAATCTGCTCATCACTTACTTGCTGATATTTATCGGTAAAAATTTTTCTGCCATAATCGCTTAAATTTGGCATTTTCGTTTCGCCATCTTCATAAATATGCAGTGGAATGGCAAGAGAATCGCCGTTGGTGTGTAGATCAAGCAAGCAATCTGCCATAATAGCTCGATGAACTCCTCTTGTATCAAAACAAATAACTCTTTCTTTGATATTTTGATTAGGAAATATTTTATTAAATAATGCAGGTCTGTCGTTCATTCCATAAGAATAATATATATATTTTTTGCAAAACGGACGATATAATGCTTCTTTGATGCAAGATTTATCAATTTTTAATTTTTGTTTTCTTTTAAGAAATGATTTTAATGTTGCACTTAACTTAATGATACCACTTAATGAATATTCCCATTGTTTATTCTCTAAATAATAGGTTGTAAGACCTCTGCCTTCGTCTTTTTTGCCTTCTTTACTTTTTTTGAGTTTATTGATTCTTATAATTTCTGCCTTATTTTTTGCTAGTTCTTGATGATATATTTCAATAAATTTTTTTACTTTTTTAATTAAGTTTTTTTTGTTTAAATCATAAACCCATTTATCTCTATTGGTTGAAACCCCAAGTGAATAAAGTGTAAAAATTGCATCTGCCCCGATTTTGTTGTTTTTGCAATCTTTGCTAATTAGGGGAATGAGATTTTGCCAATCGTTTTCAACCTGCTCCAGCCATTGATATTGTTTATTTGGAATGATTTTGCTAAACTGTTGACTAACAACTTCGTTATATGTTCGTAAACTAATATTATTAGCAATTTGCACCGCCATTTTACTAAGTAAATTAAGTTTATCTTGTTTGCTAGCATAATCATTAACAGCAAGATATTTTATTTGGCAACGATGTTTGCCAGTGCTAATAAGATTATCATTATTTTTTACTAAAAACATAATGCCACAGCCAACTCGAATGTTAAAAACATTTTTGCCTTGCTTTTTTGCCTCTTCGCCATGCAATCTTGAATTGCCTTTTAAATCAACAAAATAAGCATAATCAAATTCTTCGGCAACACAAGCCCGAAAGCCATCATCTTGCTTGGCAGAAAGATAGGCATTGTTAGTGATAAAGGCAATAATACCGCCTTTTTGACTATCCATTCTGTCGCTTGCCCACCTTACGAATCTTTTATACATATCAAACTGCTTGGTTTTTTGGGCGGTTGATTTGGCAATGTAGGTTTCTTTGATTCTGTTATCGATATGCGGATAAGAAAAATTTTTGTTGTTGTCATTTTCGTTTTGCTGATTTGCATTATAAGGCGGGTTGCCAATGATAACTTTTAATTTGGTTTCGTTTTGCTGTTTAATTTTTTGATTATTTTCGTTGAAAGCTTGGCGATTTGCCTCGGAGAATAAATCGTCTCTATGATCGTATTTGCTGTTTGTTAATGAAACAATATTATTTAAAGTATCAACTAAAACGATATTTTTAAATTCTTTATAATTGCCTTTGATTTGAGCCCGAATATATTCGATGTTTAAATTCGCGATATAATAAGGTAAAATATCAATTTCGTTGCAAAAAATTTCTTCGTTAAATTTATAATTAAAATCAGGAGAATGGCAAATTTTATAGAGCAATTCGCTAATAAAAATGCCGGTGCCGGTGCAAGGATCAAGAATTTCAACCCCCTTATCTGATAAATTTTGATTGAAATGACAAAACAACAGCAGGTCGGTCATTTCGATCATAAAATTAACAATTTCAATTGGAGTGTATTCGATGCCCTGGCGATCGGCTTTGGCAGGGTTGTAGGCTTTGTAAAATTCTTGGTAAATAGTTTTAAGAAAACTCTGTTTTTGCCTGTGATCGTGAATTGCTTTTGAGGTGTAGATGATGGTTTGATAATAACTGCGAATTGATTTGGTTAATTCAATTTCTTTTTCTCTGGTAAAAAAACTATTGGTGATTGCATCGATACTTTTGGCAATTGAGTTATATTTATGAAATTGTTGGTCATCAAAAATGGCATTAAAAATATCTTTGGTAAGAATGTGCTGCACAATCATATTGTTGATATCGTCAGAAGAAACTTCTTTGCTTATGGCATCTTTGCAATCTTGTAAAAATATTGCTACTTTATTGGTAAAATCTTGATTTGATTTATATTGAGCGACAATTAATTTTTTTAAAATAGTTGAAATTTCAGGAATTTGTTCTTTAAATTTTTCTAGAGCTTGCTTAAATTGGCTAATAAATGGTGGCTCAAAATCTATAAATTGCTTGATTATTTGCTCAAATTCTGCCTTGCTGATTTTGTGGTTAATAAGATTTGATTCGCCGATATAAACCTTGCAAACTCGGTGTTTGTTTTGATATAAAATAAGCCATTGACTATTTTCAAAAATAATATTGGTTAAATCATAGCCTTTATTGATTTTGTTGACAATTTCTGTTTCGATGTCGTCGTAAATATCTTTGTTTTCGATATAGCCAAAATTTAAACCAAGAGAGTTTTGCAACCCTGCATCAGGAATATTTCTGGTGCCAAATTGATTTATTTCATCAACGATGGTTAATTGTTTTTCTTTGGCATATTTTTCGACCAGTTCTAAAAAAGCCTTTCTTAATGAGGTTTCGTTTTTAGTGCCACCAGCAGTTGCTAAATGGGCAATTCTTTTGTAATAATCGTCAATATTGTTTGGCATAAACCAAGTAGTATTTTTGCTCTAAAAAAGATAAGATATAGAAAGTTTTAGAGAAGATTTTCTCTAAAATATTTTTTCACAAAATTTTATATAAATTTTGTTTTTTTTGTTGTTATACAATTTCAACTTTAAAATTTAGTTAAAAAAATGAAGTTAGATTTATTAAATATCTAACAATGTATTTTAAGTTGAAATGGTATAAAATTGCCATTAAATCTAAACTCACTTTTTTTAGATGCAAGATAAATTATGGCACTGTTAAATTACAAATTTGTTTTAATTTTAGTTTTGAGAAGAAATTGATGCCATTATACTATTTTTTGATTAAAAAAAAGAAGCCAGATTTAGAATCATAAATGAGAAATAATGGTATAAATAAAACAAATTTTTTGTAAAATAGGTTTTTAATGGCACTGTTGAATTCCAAATTTGTTTTAATTTTAGTTTTGAGGAGAAATTTTAGCTATTTTTAGCCTCATATTAAACATATTAGGCTAAAAATAGCTGAAATTTATACCAAAAATGGCCACTAAAATATAATTTGGTATGCAACAGTGCCTTAATGATGAGAATTAATATTTTTTACTCTCTTAACATTTTTAAACAAAAATATTTCATTAATTTAAATTTGCGTTTTTTATTAAAATAGTTGTTGAAAAATAAAAAAATTGTTTTATTATTTTAATGATATTATTTATTTTTAATTTTAAACATATAATTATATGCGAGGAACAAGAAAAGGAGAAGGAAAGGGATTTTCTAGAGGAGATATCAAGAAAGCACAACAACTATCAATAGAATCACTAAAAGCAGAAGAAGCAAAAAGACGAGCACAAGCAGAAGCAGAAAGACGAGAAGAGACAGAAAGACAAGCAGTGCTAGAAGTGGTAAAAAAAGCAGAACAAGCAGAAAGAGAAGTGGCAAAAAGACGACGAGAAGCAAAGGCACAAGAGCAATTTGATAGGGGTATGCAGAAAGCAGAACAACTATCAATAGAATCACTAAGAGCAGAAGAAGCAAAAAGACAAGCACAAGCAGAAGAAGCAAAAAGACAAGCACAAGCAGAAAGACAAGCACAAGCAGAAAGACAAGCACAAGCAGAAAGACAAGCACAAGCAGAAGCGGCAAAAAGACAAGCACAAGCAGAAGCAGAAATAGCAAGCCAACCACGAGAAAGGCACCTGTTAGAAAAAAAAGAGAAAATACAAGAATTACAAAAAGATTTAGAAAATCATATAAAACTTTTATGTGGTAATTTGGTAAAATCAGAAAGCATAGATCAATCAGAAATGAAAGAATTAGTGGATAATCAAATAAAAAAACTATTGTTTTATATTGCCAATGTAGATTATCATAGCCTAGGTAAACGTGCAGATAAATTTATACTTACACTTCTTAGTGACATATCTAAAAGACAACTAACTGAAACTACTTCTGAAACTACTTATTCAAAATTGCAAAAATTAACAGATGAACAAATTAAAGATGTGGCTTCAAGATTCAAAGAAGAATTATCACAAGAAGAATTATTAAAAAAACACCAATCTTCACAGTTATTAGGACAATTGATAACATATTTTTCGGCCTATGAACAATTTATAGAAACAATAGATACAAATTCGGTGCAAGAAAAAGTGGAATTTTTGCTAGGTACTTATGAAAAACAAGTAGAAATAATGTTTTCAGATAATCAAGCAACTAAAACAGATTTATTAAATAAGCTAAAAAATCCTCAAGCAGTTGATGGTGTTCTTCTGCCAAAAACAGTTCCAGTTGATGGTTTTCCGCCAAAAACAGTTCCAGTTGATGGTTTTCCGCCAAAAACAGTTCCAGTTAATGGTATTCCGCCAAAAACAGTTCCAGTTAATGGTATTCCGCCAAAAACAGATCCAGTTAATGGTATTCCGCCAAAAACAGATCCAGTTAATGGTATTCCGCCAAAAACAGATCCAGTTAATGGTATTCCGCCAAAAACAGTTCCAGTTCAGGGTTCTCTTCTGTCAGAAACAGTCAGTGAAAAAACCCCAACCACTTCTTGCTTACCTAAGTTTTTTAAAAACATCTTTTCTTGTTTTGGTCGTTCAGATGTTCGGGAATAAATTATAATAAAACTATTTAATTTCAAATTTGTTTTAATTTTAGCTTTTTCCCTCTAATACCATTTCAACTTTAAAATTAATCAATCTAACGAGAGTTTTTATCTCAAAAATCTTTCGTTAGATTGATTAATTTTAAAGTTGAAATGGTATTATTACCTAGTATATCCACATGAACTGGTTGTTAAAACCCTGTCGCCAATGCTATTGCTATCATTAATACTTGGTTCTGGTGTTGCTGAAGGTGTGGTTTCTTTTTCTATTTCTTTTAAACATCTTATAGTTTCTTGCCAATCTGTTATAATTTCCATTTGGTATTGTTTTTTAGGGTGTGTTTCTGATTTTTGAGCATTAATTATTAGGTTTAATTTCGTTTCTATCTTTTCTAATTCTTTATTATCAATTTCTGGTTGTTTTAATGCTTTACTCATGAACTCTTCGATTTCAGAATACAACTTTTCTATTTCTTCTTCACTTAACTCCTTCTTTTTTTCTGGATGTAATAGTTGATATGTAGTTTCTTTGGCTCTCTTTGTTTTTTCTATTAGTTCTCTTATTCCTGTTTTATCTAGTTGTTCTATTATTCCTATTTCATCCTTTTCTTCTTGATGAATTTTTGTGCAATGTTTGGCAATACAAAATGCTGTCGTTGTTAATGTTGATAATATAATAAATGTTAATATTACCGCTTCTATCATAAAAAACTTAAATTAAGATTAAAAAAATATAAACTTTGTTAGATTTAGCATATTTTATTATTTTATTATTGTCAACAGTGCTTTTATAACAATTACCAAATTTTAAAATATTTTGCTAGATTTGTTTTGTGATTAAAAACTAGTGCCGATGCTAAAGCGAAAATTCTGCACTTGATCGTAAGCGGCTTTTCTTAAAATTTTGGCAAAATCAAGCCTAATTGGGCCCATAGGCGATGCCCAAGCGAAGCTTAAACCATAAGAAGAGCGAAAATTGCCAGAATTAGCAATTGGTGTATTGCGGACATCGGTTTGTTTTAACACTCCGTTATCAGAAAACAATGAGCCATAAATACCTAGTTCTTTTGGTAGACCCAAAGGAAAGCGAAATTCTGCTGTGGCAATATAATATATTTTGCCACCAACTGCTTCACCATTTTTAGGGCTACCATTTAAATAAGTTCTAGGACCGATTCCTGCATATTCGAAACCGCGAAAATTATCTCCGCCTAAAAAGAAATTATTATTACTTAACACCGCTTGCCCTAAACCATCTATCACACCACTTTTAAAAAGCATTTTGAATATGAGATCTTGATTAAAAGTTGGTTGATAGTAACCAGCAAAAAATTCGTGTTTTAATGTTTTGATATTGCCACCAATGCCATTATAAGCTTGTAATAATGAAAAAAAATAGCCACTGCGAGGATCGATTCTGTTGTTTCGTTTATCGTATAAAAAACTATGTTCGATGCCAGAATAAACAAAATTTCCTTGTAAATTTTGAATAGCAAAAGAAGAGTTGCTATCGATATTGCCAATATTTTGATTGGTGCGGTTGTAAGTAATTTGATGACTTAAAAATTCGGTAATAGAATAATTAGCATTAACTTTAAAACCAGAGTTATTTTGATCGTAGACTAGAGAGTTTCTTTTGTTGATGCGATATTTAAATATATCAAAACCAACATCAATTGGATGGTTAAAAAAATAAGGTTTGGTATAGTTAAATTCGGCATTTACTGTGGTAAAAGATTTTTGTAGATTAATACCAACTTGCCTACCTGTGCCAAATAAATTGTTTTCTTTAATACCAGCATTAATATTAAACTTATTGACCGTTGAATAACCCAAGCCAAAGTTTAATTCACCAGTTTTTTTCTCTTTTACTTTAATTTGCAAAATAACTTTATCTGTGTTGTTAATTCTTTGAATATCGAAATCGACTTTTTCAAAAAAGCCTAGATTTTCTAATCTTTGTTTGGAGCGATTTATTTTTATAGTGTTGTAAGGATCGCCTTCTTTGATTCGGAGTTCGCGAATTATTACTTCGTTGATTGTGCGTGTATTGCCTGTGATGTTGATTTGATCGATATATATTCGGGGAGTTTCGTTGAGTAGAAATTGCAAATTTATGTGATGATTTTTATAATCTTTTTTAATAATTGGTTCAATATTAGTGAAAGCATAAGAGTTTTGTGATAAAATTTCGGTCATTTGAGTGATGGTTTCTTCGATTAAATTAGCATTATAAATATCATTTTCTTTAAATTTAATAACTTTTTGTAAAATGCTAGCATCAAAATTTGGAATTTGATTAATAATTTCAATGTTTTTCAAATGATAAATTTCACCTTCTTCGAGTAAAAAATTAATAAAAAATTGGCTGTGCGACTGATTAATTTGGGCATTTGCCTCAATTATTGTAAAATCGGCATAGCCTTTGCTATAATAAAATCTGGTAAGTAGATCTTTGTCGTATTGTAATCTATTTGGATCGTAAACATCGGAATTAGATAAAAACTTCCACCACAGAGTTTGTTTAGTTGAAATTTGTTCGGCTAAATCTTTTTTACTAAATGCTTTATTGCCAGTAAAGTAAATGTTTTTAATGTTGGCTTTGGGGCCTTCATCGATCTCAAAAATCAATTCGGCTTTGTTATTTTCTTGCATAACCATTTTTGGCTGAATATGAGTTAAAAATTTACCAGTTGTTAAGTAGAGTTGTTGAATGTTTTTAAGATCTTGTTTTAGTTTATTGATAGAAAAAATAGTTTTCTTTTTTAAAATTAATTCGTTGTTTAAAATCTCATCAGAAATTTTGTTGTTGCCAATAAATTTTATATCGGTGATGAATTGATTTTCTTTAACTTCGATAATAATTTTATTTTGTTGTAAAAAAATATTAATGTCGCTAAATAAATCGAGAATTGCCAATTGTTGTTTTGCCTTGTTTATTTCTTGGGTAATATTTGGAGAATGAGAAAGTTCATTGATATTAATATGACTTAAAATTGTGTTGGTTTCTACTCTTTGATTGCCTATAACTTCAATATTATTAGCAAGAGCAATTGAGGTATAAAATAAAAAAACCAAAAAAAAAGCAAGAGTTTTTATAAACATAAACTAAATATCATTACTCTACTAATTTGGTTAAGAATTTTTTTAAAAAAACCTTAGCAGTTTCGATGTAGCCAAAAACTGCTGGCACCACAACTAAAGTAAGAAGAGTAGAAGAGATTAAGCCGCCAATAATAGCAACTCCCATTGAGGTTCGCATAGAGGCTGTTTCACTAAAACCAATAGCCACAGGTATGGTGCCTGCAATTAAAGCGAAAGAAGTCATTAAAATGGGGCGAAGTCTCATTTTACCAGCAATTATTAAAGCTTCATGGCGATTTTTACCAGATTCGATAAGTTTATTAGTGTAATCAATTAATAAAATTGAGTTTTTGCCCGAAACACTTACCAACATAAAAATACCTAGCATTGTAAAGATATTAACCGATTCTCCTGCTAAAAACAAGGCATAAAAAGCTCCACAAAATGCCAAAGGTAGGGCTAGTAAAATAGTAAATGGCACAACAAAAGATTCGTATAAACTAGTTAAAATTAAATAAATAAACACAATAGAAAGCATTAAAGCGATATTCATAGAGGTTAGCATATCTTGCATATTTTCGGAATCTCCAGAAAAATTATAACGAATATCGGTAGGTATTTTTATTTCGGAGCTTGGGTTGTTAAATTGTTGCTCGATATCAGAAATAACATTGCCCAAACCAACTTTATTAGCAAGACTAGCGGTAATTTGAATGTATCTGCCTCGATCTTGTCTGTTGATGGTGGCTGGCTCAATACTTTCGGTAATAGTGGCAATATCGGCTAGCTTGATTAATTTATTGTTTAAATTTGCAACATAAATTTTATGAAAATTTTCTTTGATATCTTGTTGATTTGGTTGTAGTTGAAGCCTAATATCATATTCGAGACCATTTTGTTTTAGCTTGGTTGGAGTGTAACCTGCTACATAGCCTCTAAGTTCGTTACCAACATTTTGTGGATTAACTCCAAAAGCCTTTGCTTTGGCATCGTTTATGATAATGGCAAATTCGGTTCGGGTGGCTTTATTGCTTGTATCGAGATCTTTTAAACGTTTATCTTGTTGTAAATATTTAAATAACTTGTTAGAAAAATTTTCAAGCGACTCTTTGTTGTTAGAAATCAAAAATAAATTAAAAGGCTGACCTCGAGAAGCTCCGCCAGAAGGATCAAAATCTTTTACCACAGGATTAGCAAATTTAAAAGCGACAATTTGTTGACGTAGTTTTTCTTTAAAATTGGTAGTAGAAATTGAGCGTTGTTTTTTTGGTTTTAGTTTGATATAAATTTCGCCACGCTGATTTTGTTTAGACATTGTGCCAGAGGTTACTGCTGAAACTAAAATTTCTGGATTTTGTTTGATAATTTTATCGATAGCAAGAGCGGTTTGAGTGGTTTTATTGAGGTTAGAATCGGCAGGTAATTCAAGACTAATTGTAATTTCACCGTTATCGCTTTCGGACATAAAAGTTTTTGGCACTTTACTAAATGCTATAAAGCTTATGATTAAAATAACAAAAGTAAGTAGTAAAATTTTACCTGGATTATAAATAGAAAAATGCAAAACTTTTTCATAAAATAACTCTAATTTGCCTTCTGTTTGATTGTGTTTTTGATGTTTTTTACCAGATAAGTAAGCACATAAAACTGGAATAATCGAAATTGCTACCACTAGGCTAATTAGCATAGCAAAGGCAATGGTTAAACCAAATTGCCTTAAATACTGCCCGACAATGCCTTTTAAAAAAGAAATTGGTGTAAAAACCGAAACAACAACCGCCGTTATTGCCACGACTGTCATTAAAATTTCTTGTGAAGAAGAGATGGCGGCTTCTTTTGGGCTTAAGCCGCTTTCTATTTTGCGATAAATATTTTCAACCACCACAATAGCATCATCAACAAGCAAACCCACAGCCAAGCTAAGAGCAAGCATAGTGATAATGTTAATCGAAAAATCAGCAGAATACATTATAATGAAAGAGCCAATTAAGGTAATTGGTAAAGAAATAGCTGTAATAATGGTTGCTCGAATATTTTTTAAGAAAAATAATACTGTAATAATGGTAAGAATTACCGCAATAATAATTGCCTCGTAAATATCGGCAATATTGCCTCGAATATAAAGGCTAGCATCTTTGATAGTGCTGATTTGTATATTATTTTTTGATTGAGCAAAATCTTTAGAAATTTTAGCCACTTGCTGTTTAATGCCATCAACAACATTAATAATGTTAGCATCAGACTGTCGATAAACATTTAAAAATAAAGATTTTTTCCCGTCAACAAAAGCTTGCGAAGTTGCTTCTTCTAAAGAATCGGTTACTATGCCAAGATTGCTTATTTTTACTGGCACTTCGTTAGAATAAAAACTTATCAATGAATTATTGATTTGTGATAAATCACTGAACTCGCTAATGCTACGAAATACTCGTTGTTTTTCTTGGTAATCTTTGGTTCCGATAGAAACATTTTGCCCAGAGCTAGCTAATTGTTTGTTAATTTGCAATAAAGATATTTCGTGATTTTTAAGTTTGTTTTGGTCGAGTAAAATTTGGATTTCTCGTTTTCTTGCTCCAATAATTTCAACCATACCAACATCGGCAGTTTGTTCTAACCTTGGGCGAATAAAATTATCGGCCAAATCAAATGCTTTAGCTTCTGGTAAATTAGAGGTAAGAACTACTGTGATTATTGGTTGATCGGCAGGATCAACCCTACGAATCACTGGCTCTTTGATATCTTCGGGGAGTTTTTCTTTTGCTTGATTTATTTTGTCACGAATTTGTTGTTCGGCATAGCGAATATTAGTATTGGCATAAAGCTGAACAATAATTTGGCTAGTATCTTTTAAACTGCGTGAAAGTATTTTTTTAATACCCGAAACTGCTGATATTTCTTCTTCTAGTGGTTTGGTAACCAAGCTTTCAATTTCAGAGGGAGAGGCTCCGTTGTAGGTGGTGCTAACGAAAATTACAGGAATATCAATATCTGGAAATAATTCTACCTGCATTTTTTTAAATGCAATAAAGCCAATGGTGATGATGGCTATCATGATGCTGGTAATAAAAGCTGGTCTTTTAATAGAGAGTTGAGTGATATTCATAGATTATAGGTTATAAATTTGGCGACTGGCAATAGTTTGTTGTAATTGATAAACAATCTGCCATAAATTAGCTTCTGCCAAAGAAAAATCTTGCTCAAACATTAAAATTTGGTAAGTAGAAGTTCGCCCCTTTTTTAATAATAATCTTTCTTGGTTTAATTTATTTTTTTGTATTTGTAAAATATCGAGAGCTAATTTTAAATTTTCTTGTAAAGCAAGGCCGTTAATATTTAAATTTTGCCAAGTGTTTTGATATTGCAGTTGTTGTTGTTGATATTGATTTTTTTCGGCTAAAATTTGTTGTTCGGCTCCTTCAATAATTTGATTAACTAGTAAAAAATTAATGGGCATAGAAAATTGAATACCGATAGTGGCAGAATTTGCTCTATTATCGCTATTAAAAGAATGATTAAAGGCTAATTTATTATTAGCTTCGGCAACATTTCGAGTGTAAGAACTATATAAATTTAACATTGGTTTTTGATTTTCTTTTTCAATTTCAGCAAGAGCAATATTGGCTTGCATTTTGTTTTTTTGAGCTAGTAAAAAAGGGTTTTGCGGGCTTTGTTTTTGTAGATCTGATTCAAATAGATAATTTTGCAAGCTAGCAATATTTGGCTCTGATATATTTTCGGAAACTTCTTGGCTATTAAGATTACGTTTTTGATTAAAAATTATTTTTGCTTGATTTAATTGGTTTTTAGCTTGTGAAAGATTGAGTTGTTTAGTTTGCACCATTGCTTTTGCTTGTAAAACATCGTTGGTTTCGGCAAGATTCATTTGCGATTTTTTATATAAATAATCAAAAATTTTATTAGCACTAACTAATGCTTGTTGTTGAATTGCTACATTTTTTTGACAAAAAAATAAATGCCAATAAGCTATTTCGGCTTCTATTTTTTCTTGCATTGATAAACCAAGAGAATTTAGCTTGATAAATTGATGCTGATTATAAATGCTAGAAATATTTGCTTTAGTTTTACTGCCTAAAAAATTTTGCCACAACGAGAAATTTAACTCAATGCTTGATGTTGCTTGACTATTTCTTCTAAAGAGAGGATTATTATTATTGTTGTTGTTTAAGATTAAATTTTTATAGTTAGTGTTATTAAGAGAATAATTTAAATTAGTTTCAAAACCATAGCTTGATTGATAATTTAAGCCAACTTGATTATTTTGATTATACAATCTGCTATATTTAAACAGCTGTAATGCTTGATTTTGTTCGGCAAAAGATCGCTCGCTAAAACCATAAAGTTTAATTGCAGTTATTAGTTGTGATTTTTTGGCTAGTTTTTCATTGCTAATTTGTTGCTGATTATAAGCGATAATATTAAGATTTTTACTTTGCACTTGTTGCAAATACTGCTCTAATGATAAAACAATATTTGGCTGATTGTTTTGAGCAAAAGAAGTTGTTATTTTAGCTAAAAAACATAGCAAAAATAAAAAGTTAAATAATAATTTTGCCATATTGTTGGTGAAAAATTGTGAATCATTCTTTAATATTAATTATGACAACTAAAATTAACAATCTTTTTTTTACAAAATTTCAACAAATTTTAGAGCAGTTAAAATTTTTTAACTTGCCGAAAAATCAACAAAATATAGCTGTGGCAGTTTCTGGTGGCTCTGATTCTATGTCTTTGGCTATATTGTTGTTTGATTTTTGCCAACAACACTTTATTAATTTGGTTGCTGTGGTTGTGAACCATAATTATCGAGAAAGATCTAATCAAGAAGCGAAAAAAGTTATACAAAAATTAAATCAACTTAACATTAAAAATGTTTTGTTACATATTAACCCAAATCTAGTGCCAACTAGCAATATTGAGCAACAACTTCGACAACATCGTTATGATTTATTACTTGATTATTGTCGGCAAAACAATATTAATTTTTTAGCAACAGGCCATCAGCTTGATGATGTGGCGGAAAACTTTTTAATTAGATTATTTCGAGGTAGTGGTTTAGATGGTTTATCGGCAATGCAAAATATTGCAAATTATCAAAATTTAATTTTACTCAGACCTTTGCTTGATTTTACTAAACAACAACTTGTAGAGTTTTTGCAAGAAAAAAATATTGAGTGGTTTGAAGATGAAAGCAATCTTGATACCAAATTTTTAAGAAATAAAATACGTAGTTTTTTGCATAGTTTTACAGATTATACACCAATTATTTTACGCATCAATAAAACTAGTCAAGAAATTAACTCAATAAATCAAAAATTGAACCGCAAATTATTGCAGTATAGCCAAGAGATTTTATTTTGGCAAGAAGATTACTGTTTATTAAAAAAAAGCAGTTTGCTTGATGAAAAAAAAGATCTTTTATTAAAAATATTAGCCCTAATGCTGATGGAAGTTGGCAACAAAATTTACAAACCTCGAAAGGAAAAACTGCAAAATTATTATGAATATTTAACTAAATATAGTCAAAAGCATTTATTTTATAATTTTTATAACACAAAAACTATAAGTTATGATGATAATTTTTTTATAATTAGACCGCTACAAAAAAACTCAACACAATTTGCGAAAACCATCTTAAAAAGCAAATTGCCATTTTGAATGCAACAGTGCAACATTGAAATCATTTCTTGCATAAAATGTTTTGCATTTTAAATTATTTATAAACATAATATAGAATGTTTTATTGCTAATTTATAGTATGGCACTGTTGAATCCCAAATTATATTTTACTTTATTTGCCATTTTTGGTATAAATTTTTGCTATTTTTAGCCAAATATGTTGAATATGTGGCTAAAAATAGCCAAAATTTCTCCTCAAAACTAGCAAAAAATTAAAACAAATTTGGAATTCAACAGTGCCAGTATATAAAAATTAGTCTAAAAATAACTTGATATTTTAAGGCACTATAAATAATGCTATCTCCATTAATAAAAACCACACTATAATAATTTTCATGAGATCTAAACCAAAAAATACAACAAAAGAAACAAAAACCAGTCTTAATACAGAAGAAGATATAGAGGTATCAGAAGGTGGCCCCTCTATTGTTTCTGCTAATCGTAATAAAATTATGGTTGGTGGTGCTGTTGCGGTTTTTCTGATTTTATCTTATTTATTTTTAAATGTAGATGATAAAAAGCCCAGCCCTTCTAGCAATATTACTACCAATCCTTCTACATCAACCCAAGAAGTAGAGCAACAAGCAAATAAGCCAAATCCAACACAAGTTGCTCCTAGCGATACTGGTAAATCACCATTTGAATTTCAAGAAATAGATAAAAAAGAAAAAGAAGAAAATCTCGATTCTATTGCTAAACAAGCAAAGCCAGAAATACCAGATTTGCCAGATTTACCAAAAGAAATAATTAATAACGAAAATAATCAAAATGCCAATGTCAATGCCAATACTAATGAGTTGCCAAAAAATCTTGCCCCAACAGTTCCGCAAGAAGTTATTAACAAATCTGCATCGGTTGTGGAACTAGAAAAAAAAATACAAGAGCAAGAGGCTAAAATAAAAGAAAAAGAGCGAAAAATAGAAGAGTTAGAAGTTAAAAAAGAAATAGAAAAAATCGAAGAAGAAGAAAAAAAAGAGCTAGCTATACCAGCAAGATATGCTCCTATTGTTATTTTAGGTGGCGGTGGCGGTGGTCCAGATAATGGGGTTGGTTACGATAAAAACATTATTAGTATTAATAACGATCCGTTATCAAAATTAACAAAATCTGAAACCAAATTAGAGGCAACTTTGATTGATGATTTACCTCATACAATAGCTCAAGGAAAAATAATCACCGCAGTTCTAGAAACTGCTATCAGCACTGAATTGCCAGGTGGAGTGAGGGCAATTGTAAGTCGAGATGTTTTTGGCGAGGCTGGTAAAGAAATTTTAATTCCAAGAGGATCTAGGCTTTATGGCACTTATTCTACCGAAATAAAATTTAACCAAGCTCGAGTAAATATTAACTGGACAAACCTTCTTAGGCCAGACGGTGTGAAGTTGGCAGTTACTTTGCAGGCAGGCGATGAATTTGGCAGGGCAGGTGTTGTAGGTGAGGTTGATAGAAGATACTCTGCTATTGTTGCTAATACAGTTCTTACTAGTGCTTTTGCTTTAGGAACTTCTATGGGTATGCAAAGATTATTTGGTGGAGGCGGAGGAGCAACTACTACTGTAACTAACCTTACTTCTGGCACCTCTTCTACAACTTCAGGAGCATATAGCCAAATTGCTTTTGAGGTAACTAAAAATATTTTAGATGTTATGAAGGGTATTGTTGATCAGGCAATTGATATTCAACCAGTTATTAGGTTAGCACAAGGCACCAAAATAACTATTATGGTAACTGCCGATTTAAAACTACCTGCAATGAAAAAAAGATAATGGCACTGTTGAATTCCAAATTTGTTTTAATTTTTTGCTAGTTTTGAGGAGAAATTTTAGCTATTTTTAGCCTCATATTAAACATATTAGGCTAAAAATAACTGAAATTTATACCAAAAATGGCAAATAAATTAAAATATAATTTGGGATGCAACAGTGCCATAATTAGTGCCTTTAATGCCAAATCCCATCTATAAATATCAAAATATAAAATTATTTATGTATTCATAGATGAGATTTGATATCAGATCTTAACTAAATCAACCAGTTAATTAAGTATTATTATCTAGAACGATTATCAATTTTCATATCGACTAATGAAACACTGTCATGAGGTTGTTCTACTCTTTCTTTTGGTTGTCGTCTTTTAAAGAAGTTCTCTATTTCTGCCTTTTTTTCAGCCTCTTGTTTAGGTGTTGGTGTTATGCTGCTGGTAAAGCTTTCTTCGCTTCTACCGTCGTCTACTCCTGCTGGTTGTTGTGGTTCTTCGGAACTGCTTGATCCTCCTACTCGGGTTTGGGCTACTGGTTGTTGTTGTGGTTCTTCGGAACTGCTTGATCCTCCTACTCGGGTTTGGGCTACTGGTTGTTGTTGTGGTTCTTCGGAACTGCTTGATCCTCCTACTCGGG
>JAUMFK010000059.1:0-5402 GCA_032119875.1 Rickettsiales bacterium | reverse complement strand
TTTTATTTTTATCATGAGTAATCACCAACAACCACAAAATCTCCCAACCAAAGATGTTTTACCAGTTTCATTGGTTAGTGAAATGAAAAAATCTTATCTCGATTATGCCATGAGTGTTATTGTGGCAAGAGCCATTCCAGATGCCTGCGACGGTCTAAAACCAGTGCATCGCCGAATTTTATTTGCAATGCATGAAGGTGGCTATGATTTTAACAAACCTTTTAAAAAATCTGCTAGAATTGTTGGTGAAGTAATGGGTAAATACCATCCGCATGGCGATTCTGCCATATACGAATCTTTGGTGCGTATGGCTCAAGATTTTTCTTTACGAGTGCCATTAATAGATGGTCAAGGTAATTTTGGCTCAATTGATGACGATCCTCCCGCCGCTATGCGATACACCGAATCTAGGCTAAAAAAAATAACTCATACTATGCTTTCTGATCTCGACAAAGATACTGTCGATTTCATACCAAACTACGATGGCAATGAGCAAGAGCCAAAAGTTTTGCCTGCACGTTTTCCTAATTTATTGGTAAATGGTTCTGGCGGTATTGCTGTTGGTATGGCAACTAATATTCCGCCACATAATTTAGGCGAAGTGATAGATGGTTGTCTTGCTTGCATTGATAATAAAAATTTAACTATCGAAGAATTAATACAAATTATTCCTGGTCCAGATTTTCCTACTGGCGGTATTATTTTGGGCAGATCTGGGCATCATTTAGCCGCCACTACTGGCAGAGGATCGGTTGTTATGAGAGGTAAACATAAAATCGAGAAAAAAAACAATCAAAAAACCAGCATCATCATTACCGAAATTCCATATCAGGTAAATAAAGCTAAATTGGTTGAAAAAATCGCCGATTTAGTCAAAGAAAAAAAAATTGAAGGCATCTCCGATCTACGTGACGAATCTGATCGTGATGGCATTAGAATTGTTATTGAACTTAAAAAAGATACTCCCGAAGAGGTTATTATCAATCAACTTTATAATTTTACCGAACTACAATGTAATTTTAGTGTCAATACTTTAGCTCTTAATCATGGCAAGCCACAATTGCTAAATCTATTACAAATTATTACTATTTTTGTTGATTTTCGTTTCGAAGTAACCACCAGACGCACTAAATTTTTATTAAATAAAGCTCGAGATAAAACTCATATTTTAATTGGTTTGGCAGTGGCGGTAAGTAATATCGATGAAATAGTTAATTTAATTAAATCATCCGCCGATACTGCCGAAGCAAAGGCAAAATTACTAGCAAAACCTTGGCAGGTTGGCAATATTGAGCATATCATTAATTTAGTGCAAGATAATGGTAATGTGGTAATAAATCAGCAATTTTACTTTACCGAAACACAAGCGAAAGCAATTTTAGAAATGAGATTAGCCCGATTAACTGGTCTTGAAATCGGCAAAATCAATGCCGAACTGCACGAATTAGCTAAAGAAATCAATCAATATTTAAGTCTTTTAGCTAATAAGCAAAACATGATGAATTTAGTCCGACAAGAACTTCTTGATATTAAAAATGAGTTTGCTACTCCTCGAAAATCAATAATCGAAGATGCTGAATTTGAAGTTGATATTGAAAGTTTAATTCCTAAAGAAGAAATGGTTGTGGTTGCCACCATGAACGGCTATATCAAAAGAGTTCCGCTCGATGCTTATCGCACTCAAAAAAGAGGGGGAAAAGGTCGATCTGCCATCGATGTGCGTGACGAAGATATTACCACCGAAATTTTTGCCACCAATACACATACTCCAATTTTATTTTTCTCAACTAGGGGTAAAGTTTATCGTTTAAAAACCTACAAATTGCCACTCAGCAATCCGCAAACAAAAGGCAGAGCATTAGTTAATTTATTACCACTTGAGCCAAATGAAAAAATCAGCACTATTTTAGCTTTACCGCAAGATGAAAATACTTGGGCCGATTTAAGCATTGTTTTTGCAACATCTAATGGTGATATACGCAGAAACTCAATGGATCAATTCACCGACATCAGATCTAGCGGTAAAATTGCTATGAAGCTCGAAGAAAATCAGGCTTTAATAGGAGTGGCTTTATGTAACAATAATGATGATATTTTACTTTCTACTTACAATGGCAAGTGTATTCGTTTTCCAGTTAATAAATTAAGAGTTTTTCAAAGCAGAAATTCTACTGGGGTAAAAGGTATAAACCTTGAAAATGATAACAAAGTTATTGCCTTATCTATTTTAAAACATATCAACCAAGAAATAGAAATTCGTGAGCAATATTTAAAAATCGATGTCGAAATTCGTTTGCAATTACAAGAGGCTTTAATTTTTAATGAACAACTCGTTCAAAATCGTAGCGACTTATTGCAATCTCCAAAACCACTGCCACAAATATCTAACTCCGAACTAAATCTAGACACTATCCATAAAATGGCAATAAATGAGCAGTTTATTTTAACCATCACCGAAAATGGCTTTGGTAAACGCACATCTGCCTATGAATACCGAATCACTAATCGTGGCGGTATGGGAATTACCAATATTATTACCTCAAAAAGAAATGGTAATGTAGTGGCTAGTTTTGCAGTTGAAGGCAAAGATCAGGTAATGCTAATAACTAATAAAGGCACTCTAATTCGCACTAATATTGCTTCTGTACGCATAGTTGGTCGAAATTCACAAGGAGTAACTCTTATTAAAACTCAAGATGAAAATGTAGTGGCGGTAGCTAGAATAGCTACCAACGAAGAATCCGATGATACTTCAGAATTTTTAGAAGAACAAAATCTTGCAACCGAAACTTAACAATTATGGTGGCTAGCAATATTTATAAAAATCGTCAAATTGTTTGTTGTCTAGATTTTTCTTCTTCTAAATTAATTTGCATAATTGCTAATATCGGCATCGATGCTATTGAAATATTAGGCTATAGCCATACCGAAGCCAAGGGTATTTCAGCAGGTGCAATTTCTGATATAACTTTGGCTCAAAAAACTATCGCCAATAGTGTTGCAGAAGCCGAAAAAATGGCCGGAATAAATATTGAAGAGGTGGTTGTTTCGCTAAATGAAAGTCAACTAAAATCAAGCTATCAAAATGCTTCTGAAAAAATCCACAAAGAAGTTGTGCAGAATGAAACAATAAACAATTTGGTTAATAAAGTGCGTATTTCTTGTTTTAAAAATAATAAAGAGCCAATTCATATTATGCCAATGCAATATCGTATTGACGATTCTAATATTGCCAATCCTCGATATATGAGTGGCGAAAAATTATTAGCAAAATTTCATGTAATTACCGCTTCACAAACCACTATTTTAAATATCGAAAATTGTTTTAAAAAATCTAAATTATCCATCAAAAAATATATTTCTTCTGCCTATGCCAACTCTCTTTCTTGCTTAAAAGAAAACGAACTTAACATAGGCACTTTATTAATTGATATCGGTAGCGAATCAACTAGTTTTTGTTTGTTTTACGACGATAAACTATGCTATCGCTCTGCCATTTTTTTGGGAGGTTTAAATATTACCAAAGATATTTCTAGTATTTTAGGAATTAATTTAACAACAGCAGAAAAAATTAAAATCCTCAATAATACTATTCTTTTATCACCAATAGAAGAGCAAGAGGTTATTAAATATCGCAACCTAGAAATGCTTCAAGAAATTACTAACAAATTACCTACCAGAGTAGAGCTTTCTGCCATCATACAAGCCAGATTAGAAGAGATATTTGAAACATTATTAAATAACTTACAATCAGCAAAAATCTCACTTGAAATCATCTCAAATATTGTTATTATTGGTGGAGTTTCTCAAACTCTTGGCATTGATAAACTAGCAAAACAAATTTATCAAAAAAATACCAGAATTGGTTATTCAATTAAGCCAAATAATATTCCTGCCGATTTTCACAATATTGTCAATACCACCGCATTAGGTATGCTTACCGCTATGCAAAACGAATTTATAAAATATCAGGGCATAACTCCTGAAAATAACGAGAGTTGGCTCAAAAAAATTCTCAATAAATTTATCAAAGAATAATTTTATGTCATTTAATTATCAAAATTTTCAAAAAAGAAAACAAAAAGAAGATCGATTTTTATTATTAACCAAAGGTTGTATTTTTTTTGCTGTATTATTTTTGATAATTTTATTTATCTTAATTGGCAATAAAGCAAAAACAACTTTTTTTAGCACTAAAATAGCTTTAGAAATAAATTTAACCAATCAAACAAATTTACAAAATCTTGATTATAGGCAAATAATTAAAAATGCTTTACATGAACAATTTATTAATCAACTAGATAATCCAGATATATCTAGTATTAATTCTATTTATCAGCTAATTAGTAAAATGAGTAATTTAGAACTTAACAAAGAAATTAAGAAAAATCAAAATCTACTCGGCAGTAAATTTTTATTTTGGTTTTCAGCAAGCTCAAAACTCGATATTGCTTTTAAATATAATAATCAACAAAATCTAAATTCTTTACAACAGAAAATCTTACAACAACTGCAGGAGCAACAAAAAATCAAAACCACTTTTAATTGGCAATTTTGGCAATACGGTGATTCTCGAGAGCCAGAAATTGCTGGTATTGCTTCTAGTTTGGTTGGTTCTTTTTTAACTATGCTGATATTTTTATTAATGGCAATGCCTGTGGCGGTGGCTTGTGGTTTTTACCTAGAAGAATTTGCCAAAAAAAATCTTTTTAACAATATTATTGAAGTAAGTTTAAATAATTTAGCCGCCGTTCCTTCTATTATTTATGGCTTACTTGGTTTAATTATTTATTTACAAACTTTAAAATTACCTAGATCATCTAGTTTGGTTGGTGGTCTTACTTTATTTATGTTGGTATTACCAATAATTATTATTGCTACTCGAAATGCCATAAGAACTGTGCCAAAAAATATTCGCGATGCAGCTTTAGGCTTGGGAGCATCTCCATTTCAAATAGTTTTACATCATTTATTGCCACTATCAATACCAGGTATCATGACTGGCACAATTTTAGCAGTTTCTCGAGCATTGGGCGAAACTGCTCCCTTACTTATGATTGGCATGGTGGCTTTTATTGCCGATATACCGCAAAAATTTAGCGATCCTACCACGGTTTTGCCAGTGCAAATTTATTTATGGTCTGATTCTCAAGAATTAGGGTTTGCCGAAAAAACTTCGGCAGCAATTTTAGTTTTGTTATTTTTCTTGATTTTATTAAATCTTTCTGCGGTATTAATCAGAAAAAAATTTCAAAAAAAATGGTAAAAATAATTGTCATTTTAAACATTACCCCCGATTCTTTCTTTGATGGTGGAAAATATAACTCACCAGAACTTGCTTTGCAACAGCTTGAAAAAATGCTTAACGAAGGAGCTAGTATTATTGATGTTGGAGCAGAATC
>JAUMFK010000058.1:0-1660 GCA_032119875.1 Rickettsiales bacterium | reverse complement strand
CAAGCTGTATGGATATACAGCTTTCGTTTTTTAAAGTTTTTATCTCAAAAATATTTTGTTAGATTGATTAATTTTAAAGTTGAAATGGTATAACAGTGCCATAAAGTTAAAAATTCTTAAAATATTTTAATACAATAGTTTCAAATATTTTAAATTAGTGTTTGCATTTTGTTTTTGTGGTTTTAAAATTAAGTTGTGGCTTTAAAAGGTTGCAAAGTGTAGTGCCGATTGTTTGCAATACCATTAATTAATTAAGTTTTATTAATCAAATTTTATTTTATGACTAACAACAACGAAATATTCGAAAGAGTAAAAAAAATTATCATCAATCATTTAGGTGCCGATGAGGCAAAAGTAGTTGAAACTGCTAATTTTATCGACGATCTCGGTGCTGATAGCCTCGATCAAGTAGAGCTTGTTATGGCTTTCGAAGAAGAATTTGGCATTGAAATTCCAGATGATGCTGCCGAAAAAATTGTTACCGTTGGTAATGCAGTAAAATATATTTCTGAAAATATGTAGTTATTAAGCAAAATCTAGTTTAAAAAATTTTAGCCACTTTTTATGAAAGTGGCTTTTTGTTTATTGTTTTATGTCTGATAATAAAATTAAAAAAGTTGTTCTTGCTTATTCTGGAGGGTTAGATACTTCGGTAATTCTTAAATGGCTTCAAGAAACTTATCACTGCGAAGTTATTACCTTTACTGCCGATTTAGGCCAAGGAGAAGAATTAGATCCCGCTCGTAAAAAAGCTCAAATGCTTGGTGTTAAACAAATCTTTATCGAAGATTTGCGCGAAGAATTTGTCAGAGATTATGTTTTTCCTATGTTTCGTGCCAATACTGTTTATGAAGGCACTTATCTTTTAGGCACTTCTATTGCTAGGCCGTTAATTGCTAAAAGACAAATAGAAATAGCCAATATGGTTGGTGCCGATGCAGTTGCCCATGGGGCCACAGGCAAAGGAAACGATCAAGTGCGATTCGAGCTTGGTTATTATGCTAATAATCCGCATATTAAAATTATTGCTCCTTGGCGAGAATGGCAGTTAAATTCTAGGCAAAAACTTATCGAATATGCCATGCAACACCAAATACCAGTTGCCACCGATAAAATGGGCGAATCACCTTATTCTGTTGATGCTAATTTACTACATACTTCAAGTGAAGGCAAAATTTTAGAAGATCCTTCTCTACCAGCTCCAGAATATGTTTATCAACGAACTATCAATCCAAAACAAGCTCCTGATAAATCAACAACTATCGAAATCGAATTTTTAGCTGGCAACCCTGTTGCTATTAACTCACAAAAAATGTCTCCTGCTCAAATTCTTACCACTTTAAATAAACTTGGTGGTGAAAATGGTATCGGCAGGCTCGATTTAGTAGAAAATCGTTTTGTTGGCATGAAATCTAGAGGTGTCTATGAAACTCCAGGAGGCTCTATTTTATTAGTTGCTCATCGAGCGATCGAATCAATAACCCTCGATAGAGAAGCAGCTCACTTAAAAGATGAGTTAATGCCAAAATATGCTAGCCTTATTTACAATGGTTTTTGGTTTTCTCCAGAGCGATTAATGCTTCAAGCCTTAATTGATAAAAGCCAAGAAAATGTCGATGGCATAGTAACACTTGAACTTTATAAGGGCAATATTACTATT
>JAUMFK010000057.1:0-2270 GCA_032119875.1 Rickettsiales bacterium | reverse complement strand
TCACTATTTGGATCTAAATGTCTCCTTAAAATACCTAGATTATTCTCTTTTAATTCACCATTTGGAGCTTGCAAACAATGTGACGGTTTAGGTATGGAAAAATATTTTTCTTGCGATTTGTTAATTGAAGATGAAAATCTCAGTATTAGGCAAGGTGCTATTAATATTTTGCAAGGTTTTGGTTCTTATGAAAGATTTTTTCAGCATGTAATTTTGGCAATGTCAATAAAATATGGGTTTAGTCTCGATACTCCTTTTAAAAAAATTCCAGCCGAAATTCAGCAAAAAATATTTTATGGCACCGATGGCGAAGAAATAGAACTGAAGCTTGAAGATGGTTTAAAAACAGTTAAAATCAAAAAACCTTTTGAAGGCATTGTTAATTATCTTAAAAAACAATTAAACGATATAAATAACGAATCTGCCTCTGATGAACTAGCAAAATTTCAAGCAACTAGGCCTTGTCAGGCTTGCAACGGTCATCGTTTAAATGAGCAGGCTTTGTCGGTTAAAATTGCTAATTTAAACATTGGTGAAATTAGTAAAATGTCGGTTGAAAAATCTTGTCAATGGTTTTTAGATTTACCACAACATTTAACCGCTACTCAAAATCAGATTGCTGAAAGACTATTAAAAGAAATCAATCGTAGATTGGGTTTTTTAAAAAATGTAGGTCTTGAATATTTAACCATTAGCCGTGAATCTGGCACTTTATCGGGAGGTGAAGCACAAAGAATTAGGCTTGCTTCGCAAATTGGCTCTGGTTTATCTGGTGTGCTTTATGTGCTTGACGAACCATCAATTGGCTTGCATCAATCCGATAATAATAAACTAATTGGCACTTTAAAAAATTTAAGAGATCTCGGTAATTCGGTGATAGTTGTTGAGCACGATGAAGAAATGATGAGAGAAGCTCAATATCTTATTGATGTTGGTCCAGGAGCTGGCATACACGGAGGCAATATTATTGCGCAAGGCACTCCGCAACAAGTTTGTAAAAATAATAACAGCATTACTGGTAAATATTTAAGTGGTAAAAAAACTATTGCCGTTCCTAAAACTAGAAGAGTTATTGATCCGGCAAAAGTTATTAGTTTAAAAGGGGCAACTCTAAATAACTTAAAAAATATTTCTTTCGATTTACCGCTAAAAATGTTTGTGGCGGTTTCTGGTATTTCTGGCGGTGGTAAATCGAGTTTAATTATCAAAACTTTATTTCCTGCTCTTGATCGTATTGTAAATCGTAGTAAAGCTAATCCCGGCCCTTATACTGGTATTTATGGGCATCATCTTATCGATAAAATTATTGAAATCGATCAATCTCCAATTGGTCGAACCCCTCGTTCTAACCCTTGCACATATATTGGAGCTTTTACTTTTATTCGAGAATTTTATACAAATTTGCCAGAATCAAAAGCTAGAGGCTATAAAGTGGGCAGGTTTTCTTTTAATGTAAAGGGCGGTAGGTGCGAAACTTGTCAAGGTGATGGTATGATAAAAATTGAAATGCATTTTTTACCAGATGTTTATGTAAAATGCGAAACATGCAACGGTAAACGATATAACCGCGAAACTCTAGAAATAAAATATCGTGATAAATCAATATCTGATATCCTCGAAATGACCGCCGAAGACTGTGCTAAATTTTTTGCTCACATCCCTCATATTTATGAAAAATTTAAATCTCTATGTGATGTTGGTTTAGGTTATATTAAAGTTGGGCAAAGTGCCACCACTCTTTCTGGAGGTGAAGCCCAAAGAATCAAGCTTGCAAAAGAATTAAGTCGTAAAGCTACAGGTGATACCTTATATATCCTTGACGAACCTACAACCGGGCTACATTTTGAAGATATTAATAAATTACTTAATGTATTGCACAAATTAGTTGAAGCAGGTAATTCTATTTTAGTTATCGAACATAATCTTGATGTATTAAAAACTGCCGATTGGGTTGTAGATATTGGGCCGTGCGGTGGTGAAAAAGGTGGCTATATTGTTGCCAAAGGCACTCCAGAAGAAATATCAAAAAATCCAGATTCGGTCACTGGCAAATATTTAGCAAAAGTTTTATAATTTTATTTGCCCTAAATAATTTTATACCATTTCAACTTAACATACATTGTTATACCATTTCAACTTTAAAATTAATCAATCTAACTTCATCTTTTTGGCTAAAAAGCTTCAAAAAGCCTCAAGCTATATAGATATACAGCTTTCGTTTTTTAAAGTTTTTATCTCAAAAATATTTTGTTAGATTGATTAATTTTAAA
>JAUMFK010000056.1:0-27483 GCA_032119875.1 Rickettsiales bacterium | reverse complement strand
CTTTACTGTTTAGCCTATTATGGCTAGTTGCCGAAATAACAAGATCTACCTTATTTACTGGATTTTCTTGGAATTTACTTGGTTATGTGAGTTTATCAATGCCTTATCTTGCTCAAACTGCCGATATTTGGGGGGTCTACGGATTAAGTTTTTGCTTATGTTTTTGTAGTATTTTTAGCATTACATGGTTTAATCAATATGAAAAAAAAGAATACTGGCAATATTTTGGTTTAGTTGCCTTTATTTTAGCTTTTTGCTTATCATATGGTTTTTTACGTATTAATCACACCAAAACTGCCACTAGCAAAACTTGGAAATTTAGATTAGTTCAGGCAAACATACCGCAATCTGCCAAATGGGAAGAGGCCGATAAATTAAACAACCTTAATCTTCACATAAAATTAAGCCAAAATAATAATCATCTTGATGCTGTTATTTGGCCTGAAACCGCTATACCTTTTGCAGTTTCTAATTTAAATATAAATCAATTACAACAATCTTTGCAATCAGCAATACCAAAGAACGGATCCTTAATCTCTGGCTTAATTTATCTTGACTATACAAATTCTGATTTACAAATTTTTAATAGTGCAGTTCATTTAAACAATGAAAAATCTGAATTTTATCATAAGCATCATTTAGTGCCTTTTGGCGAATATGTTCCGTTGCAAAAATATTTTCATTTTTTATTTTTAGATGAAACGGTAAAAAAAATTACAAACGATGCAGTGAATTTTTCACAAGGAACTGGTCCGCAAACTTTATTTGCCAATAATTTTAGCTTCTCACCATTAATTTGCTACGAAGTTATTTTTAGCACAAAAATTATCAATCAAAAAAATCCACCCGATATTTTAATTAACCTTACTAATGATGGTTGGTTTGGCAAAACTATTGGCCCATATCAACATTTGGCACATGCTCAAATGCGAGCCATTGAATATCGCAAACCACTAATAAGAGTTGCTGGCACCGGCATTTCGGCATACATCAACGAATATGGCAAAATTGTTAATCATATACCCTTGCAAGAAACAAAATTTCTCGATGTAGAAGTGCATAAAAGCCAACTCAATAGTTTATATGCAAAACTTTTGCTTTAATAATATCATTTACTTGATTTAAAGTTTGAGAAATAAAAGAACAATATTTTTAATTCAATATTTTCAATTTGTGCAAGAAAAAATTAGTGAAATTAAGCAAGTAATACAAAATCATATCGATAAACAGCAAGAATCTAATACCATTTCAACTTTAAAATTAATCAATCTAACAAAATATTTTTGAGATAAAAACTTTAAAAAACGAAAGCTGTATATCCATACAGCTTGAGGCTTTTTGAAGCTTTTTAGCCAAAAAGATGAAGTTAGATTTATTAAATATCTAACAATGTATTTTAAGTTGAAATGGTATTACTACCTAGATTTTAAAGTTCAGTGGCACAAAGAAACTACAGATCTAGTGCATGATATATTATGTTTATGCAATTGCCAACACAATGGTGATAGATATTTAATAATTGGTGTTGCAGATAATTTTTTTATCAAAGGAATTGATCTTGAATGCAAAAAAAGAAAAAATACTGCTCAAATCAACAATTTAATTACACAATATTTTAATAAAACACCAAACATCGAAGTGCAAACAATTGATTATGAAGGTAAAAAACTAGATTGCATTATCATCAAATATGATAAAAATCATATCAGACCATTTTATCTAAAAAAACAAAAAAAGACAAATGAAAAGACAATCAGTGCAGGAGCGATTTATTCTAGAAATGGCAATACCAATACATCAATAAACGAAACAGCCAACGAATATGAGGTTGAAAAAATGTGGCGAGAACATTTTGGCATAGATAAAACCGCAATAGAAAGATTTTTGCTATATATGAAAGATATAAAAAATTGGGAGCATTATAGTCCAGATATTGATAGTCCATATATTGAGAATAGCGGTTATTATTACAAATTTTTTCCAGAATTTCATATAAAATATAAAACTCCCGACACATAAATAAAGGTTCCAGAGTGTTTTACTAGGCATGTGCCTCCTGTTAAAGCTGAACATTCTAGAGGTTCTATTTTGAATATAGAATTATATTTTCATACTGTTAAAATTTTTTCTAGCCTGATACTATCAATTGATAAGTCAGATTATTTTTGCTGGCCCTCATCAAGATTTAGTGATAAAAATGGTACATTAACAACAAGATCTATGATAGTAGATGATTGGCATTATGATGTTTGGCATTTTAATTTAGAAAAAGAAGACGATTTTTTAAAATATTCTATTTCTAATTTTTTGTTATCAATGACAAAAGGGAGGAATGATAATTATAACAAAGTTTTTTGTGAAAAAATCGAAGATTTTAATTGTGTTAGCACAGGTGCTTGTATTAATACTTTTATTATCGTTGCCAAAAATGAAGCAGATTTACAAGAAAAAGTTAGCTATTTGTATCGGCATAAAGAGGAACTTCTTGATAAATATTTCGTGATTTCGCGAAAAATAGATTAAAAAAATAACTGTCTTTATCAAAATTGGCGTTTTATACCATTTAAACTTTAAAATTAATAAATCTAACAATGTATGTTAAGTTGAAATGGTATTATTACCGTTTTTACTTTTAATTTAGTTTAAAAATAAAAAATACAAAGTTATAAACTGCGAGATTGCTCAATTATTTCGTAACATTCAATAACATCTTGCTCTTTAATGTTATCGTAGTTTTCAAGCACTACACCGCATTCAAAACCATTTTTTACTTCTTTTACATCGTCTTTAAATCTTTTGAGGGTTTTTAAAGAGCCATTATAAATTACCACATTGTTGCGAAGCAAACGAACTTTAGAGTTTCTTTTAATGTTGCCATCAATTACAAAGGCACCAGCTACTTTGCCAGAGCCAGAAACTTTAAACACTTGCCTAATTTCGGCAGAACCTAAATATTCTTCAGTTTTGTTTGGAACTAACAAGCCAGAGAGTAAAAGCTTGAGATCGTCTACTAAATTATAAATAATGGAGTAATATCGGATTTCGACACCTTTCAGATTTGCCAAATCTTTGGCGGTAAGATTAGCTCGAACATTAAAACCAACAATCATCGCACCAGAAGCACTTGCCAAACTTACATCGCTTTCACTAATACCACCAGTTGCTGAATGAATAATTTTGATGGCAACCTCTTGATTGCTAAGCTTTATAACGGTATTAGAAATAGCTTCTACCGAACCATAAACATCGCATTTTATAACTAAATTTAAATATTTAATTTTATCTTTGCCAGATTTTTTAAAAATATCACTAATTGATTTTGCCGAATTTTTTAAAGATTTTTGCTCTCGTTCTTTTTTTTGACGATAAGCAATAATATCTCTTGCCTGTTTTTCGTGCTCAACTTCTACAAATTTATCGCCAGCATTTGGAACATAATCAAGACCTAAAACCTCAATTGGCATAGAAGGAGTAGCGGTTTTAACAATTTTACCAAAAGAATCAGACATTTTACGAATTTTTCCATAAGAATTACCAACCACCACTAAATCACCAATATCAAGAGTGCCACTTTGCACTAACATTGTTGCCATTACACCTTTACCAGGATCAACCCGAGATTCTAAAACCACACCAAACGATTTACCTTGATAGGCAGATTTTAAATCAAGAACTTCGGCTTGTAATAAAATTGCCTCTTCGAGTTTATCAAGATTAATTTTTGCCTTGGCAGAAACTGGCACAAACATTATATCGCCACCTAATTCTTCAGAAACTAGCTGATAGTTTAACAATTCGTTTTTGACAATTTCTAGATTTGCTCCGGGTTTATCAATTTTGTTAACCGCCACAATGATTGGCACATTAGCAGCTTTGGCATGATTTATTGCTTCAACCGTTTGCTCTTTTACACCATCATCGGCCGCTACCACCAAAACTACAATATCGGTAATATTTGCACCTCTTGATCGCATTTCGCTAAATGCTTCATGACCTGGGGTATCGAGAAAAGTTATATATTTACCACTTTCAGTTTTGATTCTGGATGCACCAATATGTTGAGTGATACCGCCATGTTCTTTTGCCACCACATTAGTTTGCCTTAATGCATCTAGTAAAGAAGTTTTGCCATGATCAACATGACCCATGATAGTTACCACAGGAGCTCTGGATTGTAAATTATATTGACTAGTATCTTCTTGCAAAGAATTTTCAACATCAGATTGCGAAACTCTTTTGCTAATATGCCCAAATTCGCCTATAATTATCTCGGCCGTATCGGCATCGATAGCTTGATTACTTGTAACCACCATGCCCATGGTAAATAGTTTTTTTACTACATCACCTGTTTTTTCAGACATTCTTGCTGATAAATCAGAAATTGTGATAAGTTCTGGCAAAATAACTTCTCTAATTATTTTTTTATATTCTTTATTATCGGCAGAGTGATCGGTTTTTTTTAATTTAAATTTTTTTCTACGAAAACCAAAAGAATCTTCTTCATCATCTTCTGGATTGCTTACAAAATAAGTGAGTTTTCGTTGATTAAATTTTTCATTTTTATTTTTTTTACTAATGTCGTTGCTTTCTATTGGTTTTGCCAAGTTTTCTGTGTTTTTTTTAATTTTCTTTTTTAAAGATTCTGCTTTTTCTACCAAAATAACTTGTTGCTCTTTTTGTTTTTGATCGATAACTTTTTGCCTATCTTCTTTTTGCTGATTAGATTGTTGTAGACTTTGTTTAATTTTATTTCGAACATCAAAAGCATCTATTTGAAAATCATCTAAATTATGTTTATAAAAATCATTTATTAAATTATTTTTTTGATCTTCTTGTGCTTTTTGAGATAAATCTTGTTGAGTATTTTTTTTGAGATGGTGATCTGATGTGGTTTTTTGTTCTGGATTGTGTTGCTTGGTATTGTTTAGATCAAGAGAAACTGTTAATGGATTTTGCAAAGGAGGTTGTGAAAAATTTGATTGTATATTTTGTTTTGGCAGGGAATTATCAATTTCTGGCTCTATTTTGACAGATTCAACTTTATTAAAAGATTGTTTTTTAATGCTTTTTTTTATAATTTCTTGAGTTGTTAATTGATCTTCTTCAAGAGTATCGTTTTGCTTACTGTTAACGGCAGCCAAAAACCTTGCCTCAATTTCATTGATAGAATAATTAGCTTGAGGAGTTTGCGATTCTTTTTTTCTACTACCCTTAATAGTTACCTGCACAGAATTATTTGAAATATTGTTTTTAGAAGCCTGTTTTAGTTCAGCCTGTTTTGAATCGGTAAGAGAATTTTTGTTTAAAGTAAGTCGAAGACGAGTGTTATTGTTTTTGTTGTTATCGGTCATGTGATTAAAAAAATAAAAAATAGTAAATGCAACAATGCCTTTAATAAAGAAATAATTGTAATACTAAAAAAATATCTTGCAAGAATTTTAAAAATTTATCAAATTAATTTAATAAACAATTATGGCACTTTGAAATTTTAAATGGTATTTTAACTTTATTTACTTTATTTGGTTAGTTTCTGTTTGTTTTCTTCTTAACAAATTTTTTTTTAAAGCCGTTGCCAATTGATTTTTTTGTTGCTGTTTGGCAGATTTTGTTTTGTTATTAAAATTAGTTTTTGGTTTTTGATTATTCATTTTTTAAAGAAAATTGTTTATGGTATAAATTAGCATAAAAACCATTTTTTGTTAATAAATCGTAATGATTACCCTCTTCAACCGCTCTACCTTCGGAAATTACAATGATTTTATCGCAGTGCATAATTGTTGATAAACGATGGGCAATAATAACAGAGGTTTTGCCTTTCATTAATGTAGTCAAGGCATCTTTGATAAGTTTTTCAGAGATTGGATCAAGCGAAGAAGTTGCTTCGTCGAGCAATAAAATAGGAGCATTATATAAAATTGCCCTAGCAATAGCAATACGTTGTCTTTGCCCACCTGATAATCTAACACCATTTTGCCCAACTTTAGTGTGATATTTTTCAGGCAAAGTAGAGATGAATTCATCGGCTTCTGCTAATTTGGCAGCATTAATAATTTGTTGTTCAGTGGCAGAAGTTTTGCCGTAACGAATATTTTCAAGCACTGTATCATCAAATAACATCACTTCTTGATTTACCACCGCCATATTTGAACGCAAAGAAGATAAAGTAAGATCGGCAATATTATAACCATCGAGAGTTATTTTGCCAAGTTGTGGATCATAAAATCTGAGTAATAAGCTCATAATTGTTGATTTACCACCGCCAGAATGCCCAACTAAAGCAACAGACTGACCAGCTTTAATACTAAAATTTAAGTTATTGATAGTTTGTTGATTATTTTGATAAGAAAAATTAATATTGCAAAAATCAATGTTGCCAACAACATTTGATAATTCGATAGCATTTGGCTTATTGATGATTTTTGGTTTTTCATCGATTGCTTGATAAAATCGTGTAGCAGAAGCTAAACCAAGTTGAATACCGCTATTCATACCAGAAATAGATTTTAAAGGACGATAAGCCATCATCATAGCGGTAAAAAACGAAAAGAATGCTCCGGGAGTTGTTTGACCATTAATTACTTGCATACCGCCATACCAAATAACAGCCGCCACTCCAAAGCCAGCCAAACTTTCGACAAAAGGAGAAGAGATTAAAGAAAGTCTGGTAATTTTTTTGCTCATTTTAAAAATAGATTCGATAATTTTTGACATTCTAGTGATTTCAAATTCTTCGCAGTGATAAGATTTTACAAGCTTTGAATATTGTAAAGTATCGCTCATTTGTGAGTTAAATTTACCTGACATTTCTTGGTTTCTAAACGATAAATTGCGTAATTTTCGACCAATTTTATAAATAGGATAAGCTGCAACTGGAAAACCAATAAAAGCCACTAAAGAAAGCTCAACACTTTGCTGAAACATTACAAAAATTAAGGCACCCAAAGTAAAAAATTGCTTCACAAAACCATTAATACAAGAATTAATTAAACCAACAATGCCGTTAATTTCGTTAATAATGCTAGCTATCATATCGCCAGAAGATTTACTGTGAAGTTTTGAAATATCAGAAGTAATGAAGTGCCGATATAGTTTTATTCTGGCTTCGGCAGTGATTTTAAGAGAAATAGTATTAGTGATAAGTAGCTGAAAATAAGTAGCAAAACCTTTAATAAAAGTAACCAACAACACTAAAATAGGAATAACAATGAGAGCCTTTTCTTTTTGACTTTTATTAGCTAGGCTATTTTTAATAGAAAAACTCTCTGGTAGCCAATCAGAAAAATTAATTTTACCGCCACCAATGCCAAAAACCTCATCTAGAGCTGGCTGAACCAACCAAGCATGTAAAGATGTGGTGCAGGCAATAACCAACATTAAAAAAATACCGAGTAAAAAACTTTTATAATGTGGCAAAACAAACTCAACAAAAATTCTTTTTGCCAAGTAAGTAGTGCTGTTATAGTTAATATTAGAAGTGTGTTTTTTTATTTTTATTAGTGGCATTAATAAACAAGTGTTTTTTATTTAGGAAATATTTTAAAATCTCTGTTTTAATTTACAACCTATTTTATATAACTTTTTTAAAAATGGCAACATTATGACTTTTTGTTTTGTAAATATAAATTATATAAATCGGGGCGGTTTTGTTTAGTGATTATTTCGGCTTGTTCTTGTTGCCACTCTTTTATTTTTTGATGATGACCAGAAAGTAAAACCTCTGGCACCGCCATATTTTGCCATAAAGCAGGCTTGGTATATTGCGGATATTCTAGTAGATATTTATAGCTATCGCAAGCTTGATTATTACCAAAACTTTCTTCGAGTAAAGATTTACTTTTACCTAAAACTTGCGGTAGGCAACGCAAAACAGCATCAATAACCACATAACAAGCCATTTCACCGCCAGAGAGCACATAATCACCAATTGAAACTTCTTCAAAATTTAACAAATCAAGCACTCTCTGATCAACCCCTTCGTATCGACCACACAAAATAGCAATATCGCTTTCACAAGCAAGCCTATAAGCCATTTCTTGGCAAAAAACTTTTCCTCGAGGAGAAAGATAAATTAATTTAGTGCTTGGTTTAATATTTTGTAAAACAGCATCATAAACTACATTTGGCTTGATAAGCATACCACTACCTCCGCCATAAACGGTATCATCGACGGTTTTTCGAAAATCAGTTGCATATTGCCTAATATCGATTGTTTGCAAAGACCATAGCTTTTTTGCTAAAGCAGAACCTGTGATAGATACTCCAAGAGGCCCTGGAAAAAGCTCTGGAAAAAGTGTAAAAACTTGTAGATTAAGCATTTTTATTGCAAAAAAATTACTAACAACCTTTATAAAAAAGCAGTTTTGAGCCTTTGAGTTGCAAGCACCATTTCGGCTTGAGTTCTTATCATGGAAAATCTAACATAACCCTCGCCGTTTAAACCAAATGAACTACCCGGAGACATTGCCACACCATAAGAGAGAATCATTTCTTTGCAAAATTCAAAAGAATTAAGATGAGAAAATTTTGGCGGTATTTTTGCCCAAGCAAACATACTAGCTCTTGGTTTTTCTATGTGCCAGCCTAATTCTTTGGCAAATAAATTAACAAAAAACTCACCTCTTTGTTGATAAAGAGAACGTAAATCGGCTAAATATGAATCGCTTTTACTTGATAAAGCAGAGGCGGCAACAATTTGCAGAGGAGAAAACGAACCATAATCTAGGTAAGATTTAATTTTATATAAGGCAGAAACCAAAGTTTCGTTGCCCACCGCAAAACCAACACGTGTGCCAGCCATAGAATACGATTTTGAAACAGAAGAAAACTCAATAGCAATATCAATAGCTCCTTTTACTTCTAAAATAGAATTTGGTTTATGTTCGGGCTTAAAATATAATTCACAATAAGCAATATCAGAAATAATATAGATTTGATGTTTTTTACAAAAATTCACTAGCTCTTGATAAAAAGATAAATCAACAATTTCGGTGGTTGGGTTGCAAGGATAACTAACAATCACTGCTTGCGGTTTTTGGCTAGAATTTTCAACTAAATGCACAAATTTTTGTAAAAATTCGTTTGCTGATAAAGCATTAATAGGCATTGTTTTTGCCTTGGCAATAGTAAAAGCAAAAGTGTGAATAGGATAAGAAGGAGAAGGCAAGCAAATATAATTGTTGCTATCGCCAATAGCGGTTGCCAAAGAAGCGATACCTTCTTTTGCTCCAATAGTTACCAAAGCTTGAGTTTGGTAGTTTAGGCTTACATTAAAGCGTCTGTGATAATAATCAACGATAGCTCTTTTTAAAATTTCAATACCACCTGTAACCGAATAGCCATAAAGTTTAGGATCTTTACTTAACATAGCCAACTCTTCCATAACATGCACTGGAGGAGCAGAATCTGGGTTGCCCATGCCAAAATCGATAATATCAAGACCATTATCTTTAGCTTGGTTTTTTAACTGATAAATAGAAGCAAAAACATAAGGCGGAAGTGTGGAGGTAAGATAAAAATTTTGTTGCATAAAATTAATTTTCGGTTGTGTAGTTTGGAGCTTCAGAAGTGATAGTTATAGAATGTGGATGAGATTCTTTCAGCCCAGAATTAGTAATTTGCACAAAAGTGCAGTTTTGCTGCATGTTTTCAATATTAGCATTTCCTGTATAACCCATGGCCGCTTTCAAACCGCCAACCAACTGATGCAAAACATCGGCAACTGGCCCTTTGTAAGGCACTCTACCCTCAACTCCTTCTGGCACTAATTTTAGTTTATCAGCAACATCTTGCTGAAAATAACGATCGGCAGAGCCTTTTGCCATGGCAGAAATAGAGCCCATGCCTCGATAAATTTTGTAAGATCTGCCTTTAAACAAAACTATTTCACCTGGAGTTTCTTCGGTGCCAGCAAGCAAGCCTCCAAGCATAACCACACTAGCACCTGCAGCTATTGCCTTGGCAACATCACCAGAAAAACGAATGCCCCCATCAGAAATTACAGGAATATTATATTTAGAGCAGTAAGAAGCAACATCAAGCAAAGCAGAAAGTTGCGGAACCCCCACTCCTGCAACCACTCTAGTAGTGCAGATTGAACCAGGGCCAATGCCCACTTTTACAGCATTTACACCAGCATCAATTAAGGCTTTAGCGGCTTGAGATGTGGCGATATTGCCTGCGATAATATCTTGTTTAGGATAAAGTTTTTTGATTTCTTTGATAGTTTCAATCACTCCTTGCGAATGCCCGTGCGCAGTATCGATGATGATAATATCTGCCTCGGCATCAATTAAATATTCTGCTCTTTTTAGCCCTTCTTTACCAACAGAAACCGCGGCCGCGACTAATAATCTGCCTTTTTTATCTTTAGATGCCAACGGAAATTGCTTGGTTTTTTCTAGATCTTTGCCTGTCATTAAACCAATGCAGTTGTTATTTTCATCGATAATAATAATTCTTTCAATTTTATGTTTATGCAATAAAGCCTTTGCTTCGTTTTTACCAATATCAATTTTTGCAGTTACCAAGTTTTTTGAGGTCATGAGTTGTGAAATGGGTTGTTTTTTGTCGGTAGCAAAACGCACATCACGATTAGTAAGAATACCTACTAATTTTTGTAAATTTTCTTGCACTACTGGAATACCAGAAATATTGTGTTCTTTCATCAATTCTAAAGCATCAAGCAAAGTGGCATTGTGGTTTATGGTTACTGGGTTTAGCACCATGCCTGATTCAAACCTTTTTACTTTTCTAACTTCTTCGGCCTGCTCTTTTATGGTAAAGTTTTTATGAATACATCCTATGCCACCATTTTGGGCCATGGCAATAGCTAGCCTACTTTCGGTGACGGTATCCATGGCCGCAGAAATAATAGGAATTTCTAAACTAATATTATTAGTGATTTTGGTTTTGGTATTAGCAGAAGCTGGCAAAACATTAGAAAAATCTGGTTTTAACAGCACATCATCAAAAGTAAAGCAAACGCTAGGCTGAAGAATGAGTTTTTTTGACATAAACTAACCTATAAACAAAGTTGATTAAAAAAAGATATCATTTTAAAAATTAATATTATAAAATAAACGAAAATAAAATACTAATCAAAAATTGAATTTTTTATGCCAAATTTAATAGAAATTTGTTTAAAAAAAAATATTAAACTCACTAACCACCGTAAAATCATCGCTCAAATAATATCTGAAAGCACCGATCACCCAGATGTAGAAGAGCTTTATCGTAAAGCATATTTAATTAATCAAAAAATTGGCATTGCCACTGTTTATCGTGCAGTAAAAATGTTTGAAGATCTTGGTTTAATTGCTAGGCACGATTTTTTAGGCAAAGGAAAATCTCGATACGAAGTGCTAGAAAACGATCATCACGATCATTTAATTGATATCACCAACAACGAAGTGCATGAATTTTTTAATGCTGAACTAGAAAAATTAAAAACAGAAATCGCCAAGAAAATGGGCTTTGAACTAATCGGGCACAAACTCGAGCTTTATGGCAAACCTCTAAAAAATAAGCAAAAAAATCAGTAAAATTTATGGCAGTTCACACTAAAATAAATGCAGAGCAATTAAATCTGCACTTAACAAATTATTCCATAGGCAATTTAATTGATTTTAGCGAAATTTTACAAGGCATCGATAATTCTAATTTTATCATCAACACTACCAGCAATAAATATATTTTTACTATTTTTGAAAGCCGAATCAAACCACAAGAATTACCGTTTTTTCTAAACTTAACACAACATTTAGCCAGCAAAAATATTTCTTGTCCCAAACCTGTGCTTAACAATCAACAACAAAACATTACCTATCTAAACAACAAACCATCTGCAATTGTAAGTTTTTTAGATGGCAAAACATTAAATATTAGCCCCGATGGTTATTATCATAATATCACCCTTAATCATTGCCTAAATGTAGGTGAAGCATTAGCAAAAATGCACCTTGCCACCATTGATTTTCAAGAAAAAAGAATTAACGATTTGAGTTGTTTATATTTTGATAAGTTGTTTAGTAAATTTTCTCTACATGTTGGCGATTCTGCTAATTTTATTTGGCAAGTAATTAATTTTTTACAACAAAAATGGCAAGAAAATTTGCCAAATATAGCTTGCCATCTCGATTTATTTCCTGATAATGTATTTTTTGATCAGCAACAAAATTTATCTGGAGTGATTGATTTTTATTTTGCAGGCAATGATTTAGCAATATACGATTTTGCTATTGTTGTTAATGCTTGGTGCTTTGATCAAACCACTTTTAACGAGCAGAAATATCAAGCTCTGCTTGCAGGCTATCAAAAAATTAAACCATTTAGCCAAGCAGAACTTGATTTTTTACCAATTGCTAAAATTGCAGCTAGTATGAGATTTTATCTTACTCGTTTGTATGATAAAATTTTTACTAGCCAAAATTCTTTTGTAACCATAAAAGATCCTAACGAATATTTAGCTAAATTAAACTATTTTTGGCACAAAATTAACAAATAATTTTCATTTTTTATGATACAAGTTAAAAATCTAGGCATTTCTTTTGCTGGCTACGAAGTATTTTCAGAAGTAAGCTTTAACCTTAACAAAGGCGAAAAAATTGGCTTAATTGGTCGAAACGGCAGTGGAAAATCTACTTTTTTAAAAATTTTACTCCAACAATTGCAAGCTGATGAAGGTCAGATTCAAATACCAAAAGGCTATAGCATTGGCTATTTACAACAACATATTAATTTTTCACAAGCCACAGTTCTCGATGAAATTGACAGTGTATTGCCAGAAGATCGCAAACATGAACTCTGGAAAGGCGAAGATATTTTATACGGTTTAGGTTTTAAATACGAAGATTTCAGCAAAGATCCTAAACAATTTTCTGGTGGCTATCAAGTAAAACTAAATTTAGCAAAATTACTCTTGGTTGAGCCACAAATGTTATTGCTAGATGAGCCTACAAATTATCTCGATATTTATTCTATTCGTTGGTTAAAAAAGTTTTTGCAAGATTGGCGACAAGAGCTTATTTTAATTACCCACGATGCTGGTTTTATGGACGAAATAATCACTCACACTCTCATTATTCATCGAGGTAATTTTCGCAAATTTATAGGCAATACTCAAGGCATACACGAAAAAATTGCCAATGAAGAAGAAATTCATGAAAAAACTAGAATTAATCAAGAAAAACAAAGGCAAAAAACCCAAGAATGGATCGATAGCTTCAAGGCAAAAGCTAGCTTCGCCAGCAGAGCGCAATCAAAAGTAAAAATGCTCGAAAAACAAGAAATAGTCGAAAAACTCGATAATATTAACGATCTAGATTTTATTTTTAACTGCAAGCCTTTTGCTAGCAAAGAAAATCTACTTGAAATAGAACAATTAGCTTTTGGCTATCAAGAAAATAATCGCTTAATCAACGATCTCTCTTTTAGGGTGGCAAGTGGCGAAAAAATTGCTATCATCGGTAAAAATGGCAAAGGAAAATCAACTTTATTAAAACTTATTGCCAAAGAGCTTCAACCACTTCGTGGCAACATTAAATCTCACAGCAAAACCGAAATTGCTTTTTTTGGACAAATGAATATCGATAGGCTAAATTCTAATCTTACCATCTATGAAGAACTTGAACAAACCAACAAAGAAACCACTCAATCTAGAATCAGACAAGTTGCTTCGCATATGATGTTTAATAGAGATATGATTAACAAACGAATTTCTATGCTTTCTGGCGGTGAAAAAAGCAGGGTAATGCTAGGTAAAATTTTATTACAAGGAGCCAATTTATTGCTATTAGATGAACCTACCAATCACCTTGATTTTCAATCTTGCCAAGCTTTAATTGAAGCAATAAAAACTTTTGCAGGAGCAGTTATTTTGGTAAGTCACGACGAAGGAATGTTGCAACAAATAGCTACCAAACTGGTAGTTTTTGACAACAACAAAACTTTTACTTTTGAAGATAATTATATAAGTTTTTTAAAAAAAATCGGCTGGCAAGACGATGTTTGTTAGTAAAATAATAAATTATCACCAAATTTCTTTAGTTATCCAACCACCGCCAAGCACTTGATTTTGCAAATAAACAACACAAGCCTGCCCTGGTGTAATAGCTTTTACAGCTGAAATTATGCTTACAGTTGCCTGATTGTGAGGTAATATTTTTATTGTGGCAAAATATTGATTGCCATTAGAGCGAATTCTCACTTCAACATCTTGCAAAATTTGGTTTTCAGTAATATTAATCAACCAATTAGTATCTCGAATTATAAAATGTTGTTTTTGTAAAAATTCTTCTTCACCTACTAAAACCTGATTATTTTCAATATCAAGAGCCACAACATAAAGAGGTTGATTATAAGCTATTTTTAAGCCTCTTCTCTGTCCAATGGTAAAATTAACAATACCTTCATGTTGCCCTAAAATTTGTTTAGTGGCGATATGCAAAATTTCGCCTGCCACAAAACTATTAGGACGATATTTTTTAATAACCGCAGCATAATCACCATTTGGCACAAAACAAATATCTTGAGAATCTGGCTTGTTAGCAATATTTAAACCAAAATCTTTTGCTTGTTGCCTAGTTTGTTCTTTAGATTGCCCACCTAAAGGAAATTCTAAAAACTCTAATTGCCGATAAGTAGTAGCAAACAAAAAATAACTCTGATCTTTATTAGCATCAAAAGCTTTATGAAGTTGAGCTTGATTATTCACAACAATTTTCTGCACATAATGACCAGTTGCCATATAATCGGCACCAAGCTGTTTAGCTACCTGTAATAAATCGGCAAATTTTACTGATTGATTACATTTTACACACGGAATTGGGGTTTCACCTTGTAAATAAGTATCGGCAAAATCATCGATTACCGATTGTAAAAAATTGTTTTGATAATTTAAAACATAATGTCGAAAGCCAAATTTTTCGGCAACATGTTTAGCATCATAAATATCAACACCAGCACAGCAAGCATTTTTCTTTTTTAAAGCCTCTCCATAGTCGTAAAGTTGCAAAGTAATACCAATAACTTCATGCCCCTTACTATGTAATAAACAAGCCACCACCGAAGAATCAACTCCACCAGACATTGCCACAACTATCTTTTTTTTGGTAAAAGTGTTAGAATCAGCCATATTTTGAAAAATTTTGATGTTGATAATGGCAAAATGCCACTGCTAAAGCATCGGATTGATCGTTATCAGAAAAATCATGTTTTGGCAATAAAATATTAAGCATTTTTTGCACTTGCAGTTTATCGGCCTTGCCATTGCCTGTTATGGTTTTTTTTACCGCTGTTGGAGTGTATTGAGAAATTGGTAAATTATTTATTGCCACACTTAACATAATCGCCCCCCTTGCCTGCCCTAGTTTTAAAGAAGACAGAGGATTTATATTAACAAAAGTTTCTTCTATTGCTACTTCATTTGGTTGAAATTTTTGCAAAATATTTTGTAATTCTTGATGTAAAAATAAGAGTTTATGATCAATTTTAGGTAACGAACTTTGTTGCTGATTATTTTTTTGCTTAATTGTGCTTAAATGCAATAAATTAGGTGAGTTATTTTTGATTTGCAAAACTGCAATACCAGTATTGTTTAAAGCAGGATCAATACCTAAAATAATCATTAATCGTAAAACTTAATATTATTTTTTGCCATTGAAAGCAGTAAATCACTTACCGCAAATCTATTGCCGTAGATTTTTTCTAGTTGTTGCAAAGTTTCTACTACTTTTGCAATACCAACACTATCGGCATATCGCAACAAGCCACCACGAAAAGCAGGAAAGCCAGTGCCAAAAATCATTGCTAAATCAAGTTGCTTAACATTAGCAATAACTCCTTCTTCTAGGCATTTACTAGCTTCGTTTATCATGCTATAAATACAGCGATAAATGATTGTTTGTTTATCTATTTTTTGCTCATACTTGGTAAGTTGAGGCTTGATTTCTTGCAAAATTGCCGATATTTTTTGATTAACCTGCCCTTTTTTATTGTTATTGTATAAATAAAAACCAGCACCTGATTTTTTACCTAGTAATTTTTCTTTTTGCAAAGCATTTAGCAATAAAGCAACCTGCATTCTTTCTCCATAAGCTTGTTGCAAAGATTGAGCCACCTTAATACCAATATCGATTCCAACGGTATCGGCTAAAGTGAAAGGGCCCATTGGCAAACCAAATTCTTCGATGATATTATCAATTGCTAAAATTGGTAAATCTTCTTGTAATAAATACATAGCTTCATTTAAATAACGAAGTAAAATACGATTAACTAAAAAGCCAGCCACATCTTTAACCACTACCGCGGTTTTGCCAAGCTGTTTAGTGAGTTTCAAAAGTTTTTCTATGGTTTCTGGCGAAGTTTTTTCACCTGCGATAATTTCAATCAAAGGCATTTTATTAACAGGATTAAAAAAATGCAAACCTGCAAATCTAGTAGGATTATTAAGTGCTAAAGAGAGTTCGTTAATAGATAACGAAGAAGTGTTAGAAACAATTATTGACGAATCATTTGAGGAAGATTCTATTTCTTGCAATACTTTTTGTTTGATTTCGGTATTTTCTACTACCGCTTCAATAATAAGTTCGCAATTAGAAAAGCCAGTATAATCAATAGTAGGGCTAATTTTTAGAATTTTTTGTTCGAGTTTAGTTTGAGTGATTTTTTTTATGGCTTGTAGCTGATTAAATATTTTTAAAACGGTAGAATAAGCCAAGGCAATTGCTTGATTATTAACATCTTTTACAATAACATTTATGTTTTTATTAGCAAATAACCAAGCAATACCACCCCCCATAATACCAGCACCAACTATACCTATTTTGTTTGGCTGAAATTGAGAATTATTATTAGCAAGTTTTTTAACTTCTTCTTGTGTAAAAAATAACTCTATTAAATTTTTAGCAATAGGGCTATGAACTAATTCAACAAAAGCCTCTTGCTCAACTAACAAACCTTTATTTATTGGCTTTTTGTAAGTTCTTTTTATTACCTCTAAAGCATAAAAAGGGGCAGGATAATTGCCATTAGTGGCTTTAAAAATATTTTTTTTAGCTTGATGGAAAATAAAAAATTTTAAAAATTTTTCTTGCCAACAAAAACTTTTTGATAACTTTTTTCTGGCAAGTAAAGCTTGATTATTATGGTTATTTTCTAAAATATCACTAACAAATTTAGTGAGATTAGCATTTAAAAAAGGTTTATGAGTGATAGCATCAACCAAGCCTATTTTAAAAGCCTGCAAGGCATCTATTGATTTGCCAGTTAAAATTAGTTTAAAAGCTTGAACCAAGCCAACAAGAATTGGTAATCGTTGTGTGCCACCAAAACCAGGGATAATACCTAAATTAACTTCTGGCAAACCTAAAATAGTTTTTTCAGAAATCACAGCAACCCGATATTTACAAGCAAGAGCAAGCTCTAAACCACCTCCCAAACAAGAGCCTTCGATTACTGCAATAGTTGGTATTTTTAAATTAGAAATTCTATTAAATAATTGATTAGCAAAATTAAGTTTGCTAATTGTTTGAGATTTTTCGTTAAGTTGCTTGATTTCATTTATATCGGCACCAGCAATAAAATTATTTTCTTTTGCCGAACTAATTAAAAGAACCCTAATTGCCTTATTACCATCAACCACATTTATAGCTTTTTCGAGATCTAAAAGAGTGCTTTCATTTAATTTGTTAACCTTTTCATTTTCAAGATTAATGATAAGATTAGCAATGCCATTACTTTCGATGTGAAGAGAAATAGAATTTGATTTCATATTTTTTTAGAAATAGCAATAGCAATTTTAGTGGTTGCCGAAATAAATTTATATAAAGGCTTAAAAGCTATAAATTGCTTTGCTTGATTGTTATAAGCTAAATCGCGATGCTCTAGCTCTTCTTGTTGAAATTGAAAAATTTTTGTTGTTAATTCTGGATTATTTTTTGAATTTTGTAAATAATTTAACTGTTCTTGATAATGTTTATCGATAACTTCTTCTACCGCCACAGTGCAAACCATAGCTGCTTTTACACTAATAAAAGCGGTAATAAAACCCAAAGCAAAACCACCTACTTTCCAGATAGGTTGCATAATAGTTGGCCTTATTTGCCGACTAATAATTTGCTGATTGAAGTAATCAAAATGCTGTTGCTCTTGTTTTAGCATTTCTGTGGTTAGTTTTAAATGTGCTAGTTGATTTTTTAAACAAAAAGCAAAAATCTGACCTTGATAAATAACCTTTGCACCCATTTCTCCTGCATGGTTGACTCTTATAATTTCTGCAAGAGATTGATTTAGCATAGTTTTAATCTTCTATTTTGATATTTTCAGAAATAAAAGAACTTTCTGTGAGTTCTAAATTTGGTTCAGATTCTTCGGCAATAGCATCGGAAATTAGGCTTTCATCGTTAATAGTTGTTATTGCACCTTTATTTTTAATAGAAGTAATAATATTATTTTTTTGAACTTCTATATCGATTAAATTATAAGCGATTTCTCTTAATGCTATAACCGCAGGCTTTTCTTTTTTATCGAGTGTGGTTGGAGCTCCAGATAAAATATTTTTGGCTCTGTTGCCAGCAATTAAGCATAATTCAAAGCGATTTGGAATATTTTCAACACAATCTTCAACTGTTATTCTAGCCATTTTATTGAGGGTTTTTTTATTTATTATGGTACCTGCGGCCGGACTTGAACCGGCAAGAGCGTTAAGGCTCCACGGATTTTAAGTCCGTTATGTCTACCAATTCCATCACGCAGGCAAGAGAGCTTTATGTTTATTGTTTCAAACACAAAAAAACACTGCCAATAATTTTAAAACATCAATTTTATTTAATCAACAACTTTTTTACCTTATTTTTAAAAAAAACGAATATCAAAAAAAATATAATTTTCAGTTTTAAAATGTTGACATTAGTTTTCTTTTTTTGCTATTATTAATAATAGACAAAAATATTTTTATAACATAAATTCAAAAAAACATGTTTCATCATTTTGTAAAATCTGCAATAATATTTTGTGTGTTAGGCTCTCTTTTTGCTTGTCAAAATCTGAAAAATCGCTCTTTAATAAAAGATAAAAAAGAAGAATCAAAAGAGGCCGAATTAAACACTCCTCCTTTACAAGCTCCTCAAGAATCTTTTAAACCAATTGAAAACGAGCAACAAGCCAACGAAATAAACCAACAAACAGAGCAAGAACAACAAGAAATAGAAGTGCCAGACAGAATTTTATTTGGCTACGATTCTTCTGAAATTTCTCAAGAAGCCAAAACCGCACTTGATATTCAAGTTGATTGGTTAAAAAGCGATTCTAACATTAAAGTTATTATCGAAGGTCATTGCGACGAAAAAGGCACCCGAGAATATAATATTGCTCTTGGTGAAAAAAGAGCTAATTCAGTTAAAAAGTATTTCTTAAAAAAAGGTATCTTGGCAGAAAGAATCAAAGTTATTTCATATGGCAAAGAAAAGCCAGCATTTTTTGGCACTTCCGACGATATTTTAGCTAAAAATCGTCGAGCAGTTTTAGTTGTTAAAGAATAATGATAGGCAAACTTTCTGGCATAGCAGAATTTATCACCGAAGATAGTTGCATTATTAATGTTTCTGGTGTTGGTTATGTTGTTTTTATCTCACAAAAAACTTCGCATTTATTAAAAAGCCACAATAATCCACAACAACTCACTCATCTACTCATCTCAACAGTTGTTAAAGATGCCGCCATCGAACTTTATGGTTTTCTTTCTTCTGATGAAAAATCTTGGTTTATTGAATTAAATAAAGTTCAAGGTGTTGGTGCAAAAATGGCCCAAAAAATATTAACCGCCCTAGAAATTAACGAAATCGCTCAAGCACTCATCACTTCTGATACCAAACTCTTTACCACTATTAGCGGCATTGGCAATAAACTTGCCACTAGAATTGTGAACGAATTAAAAGATTCTCCTTACAAACTAAATTACATCACTAATAGCCAAAATACAGCACCAAGTTTCAGCAATCATCAACACATTACCGATACCATTTCTGCCCTCGAAAATTTAGGTTATCGCAAAACAGATTGCTTAAACACCATAAACCAAATCATCAAAACACAGCCAAACATCACCCTCGAACAACTAATCACTAATTCTCTACGTGAACTTTCCAAAAAAAACCAATAACTAGCTCGATCTGCATCGCTCCCCTTTGCAGTTCTCGATCTGCATCGCTCCCCCCCAAAAAATTATTAATAGGGGGAGCAGAAGCTAGCTTGCTAGCTTCGTGGGGGGTTAAAGAATTATTATGCAAAATCGATGTTGTGATTTAGTCTTTTGACCCCCCACCAAAATTGCTTTGCAATTTTGACTCCCCCTCAAGGGGGGAGTGATTAAACCGAGGGCGATCTGCATCACCCCTGTGCAGTTCTCGATCTGCATCGCTCCCCCCCAAAAAATTATTAATAGGGGGAGCAGAAGCTAGCTTGCTAGCTTCGTGGGGGGTTAAAGAATTATTATGCAAAATCGATGTTGTGATGTAGTTTTCTGACCCCCCACCAAAATTGCTTTGCAATTTTGACTCCCCCTCAAGGGGGGAGTGATTAAACCGAGGGCGATCTGCATCGCTCCCCCCCAAAAAATTATTAATAGGGGGAGCAGAAGCTAGCTTGCTAGCTTCGTGGGGGGTTAAAGAATTATTATGCAAAATCGATGTTGTGATTTGCTTTTCCGACCCCTCCCCGGACCTACTTCGTAGTTCCGACCCTCCCTCAAGGGGAGGGTGATTAGATCGAGGGGGGTATGAAATTGTTTTAATTGGTGGAAATGGCATTGTGAGTTAAAATTAATTGCCTTTCTTCGCTGTTTAGCTGATACAAATCGCAGACCATTTCATCAATTTGGCTTTCGAGCTGTATTTGCTTTTCGGGTGGCAATTTTGGGTTATAATTAGGCTGGCTAGTGATGGCTAAAATTTGCTCAACAATTGTAATAAACGGTTGTTGTTCTTGCAGAGATATTTGCGGAATGGGACATAATTCTAAAAATTTCTTTTTATATCTAAAACCTTTTTTACCAAGACCTCCGCCTGCATAAAATTTTGCGAAAAAATAAGTAAAAATTGCTGAATTTAATATTGCTACCAAAAATTTTACATCTTTTCCTGTCATTAAAAACGAAGTCGCTTCTGGATAAAAATAATTTTTGTCATAATAGAATTGAGGATTTTTTACAATTTCAGCATAAACAATCTTTTCTTTTGTAAACTGATTTAAATAGTCGTCGTTTGGATTATTATCAAGCTCAAGCCAATGATGCTGACCTTTTCCGCCTCGATTTGTGCATTGACCTCGTAGAGATAATTCATTTTTAAACTTTGATAAATGATGATAAATTGCAGGATAATCTTTTTCTAAATAATTATGTGATTGATATTTTGCTACAATCACCCAAAGCCCTGCCCAATTCGTGCTGTATCTGCCGATATCTCTGCCGCGAAGAATTGGCTTGATAATCTCTGCCGATTTAGCATCTTGCTTGCATAACTCTTCTTTGGTTTTGCTGTCGATAATAAAAGCTTCGTTAAAGCCAGTTTTGATGCCGTAGTTAATTTTAACATCCCAGTTTTTGAGCGGTGTGCCGATTTTTTCGATTTTGGCTTTGATTTTAGTTTCGAGGTTATTAGCAATAATCCAGCTTTGTTGCGAAAAATCAGTAAGAAAAGAATGATTTTGCTGTAAATAATCTGTAAGTTGCATATTGCCAAGGTTTTTGTTTAGTTGCGAAGCCAAGCAATTAACAGGTGCCTTGTGAGTTGCTAATTTTTTTTGATAAAGCAAAATGTTGGTATCAACGGTGGCGGTTTTAAAAACTCCCGGGCCTAAATCGATTAAAATTTTTGGTAAAGTATGAGTTGCTAAAAAGCCTCTTAATTTTTCGCCATAACCTGCTCGCATCCATTTGTTTGAGGTGATAAAAGCCAAATGCCCAGTATTGTTTAAAATTGAGTTGCCAAGTTCGTAAAATAAACAATAAATATCGCCCGACTTGGCAAAAGAATGAAAGTTGGCAGTTGCAAACATTTTTGCTAAACAACCGCCGTTTTTTTGTAGCTGAATATATGGCGGGTTGCCAATAACCACATCAAAACCGGGGTTTTCGCCAGTAAAAACATCAGAAAATTCGAGTTTCCACAAAAAAAACGGTTGCGAATTAGCTTGTTGCAATTGATGGATTTCTGCAAGTTTATCTTGTTTATTTTTGCTGATTAAGGTTGTGTTAATGAGTTGATATTTTAATTGTTTAATTTGGTTTTTAAGTTCTGTTTTTTTGGTTTTGTTATTTTCACTAAAATATTCTTTGATTTTATCTTGTAATTCGATTTTTATATCGGAAATTTTTTTAACCGAAGCATCAACTAAATCGGCAATTAAAGCAACTGTTTTATTATCAAAAAGCTGAATGCCTTCATAAGTTTCAAGCAACGAATTGCCTTGCATAATTTTGTGATCGAGGTTTGGCAAGGCAGATGGAGTTTCTTCTTCAACCACCAAGGCAAGCCAGAGGCGAAGCTTGGCAATTTCAACTGCACCAGCATCGAGATCGACACCATAAATTGAATTGGCAATGGCAAAAAGTTTTAAATCATATTCTTTGCGGTTTGTGGCTAAAATTTTATCAAGTGCAAGGCGAGCATTAACAATTTCGGTAAGCATACCAAGCATAAAAGCACCAGAGCCAACCGCAGGATCGCAAACCTTGATATTAGCTAAAAGCAAATCGAGTTGCAAGGCAGAATTATCAATATTGTGTAGTGCTTTATTTTTGATAAAATCGCTTAAATCGTGCAGTGGTAAATTAGTTTTGGTTTGCAAATAGTTGATGAGGCTTTCTTGACACATATAATGCACAATTTCGCGAGGAGTGTAGAAAGCTCCTTTAGATTTGCGATCTTTGATATCGAGCAAGTTTTCAAAAACTTTGCCCAGCATTTCGGGATCTACCGCAACTTCGCACTCGAGTGGTTCGTTTTCGTTGACGGTAAAATTATAGCGATCAAAAATATCAAGAATGCCGTCGCCAATATCGCCTTCTTTGGTTTTGTTGTGGTTAGAAAAAAGATGGTTAGGAATATTGATTTTGTTGGTTTCGTAGCCATAATCGTTGATCGGCTCAAATAATCCGCCATTTAAAAAAGGAAAACGAAGATTATCGATTTTGCTGTAATTAGCATTTTCGCCACGATCAATGGCTAAAGCTTGATAAAATAAAGGCTCAAGGCAATCATTAAAAAAATGTTTTGTGCTGTTTTTATTAAAATAATTTTTAAGAAAATTTTTATCGCCACTACCCCAAGCGGCATTTGAAGCAACTCCAAACCAACCTTTTTTTTGTAAAAAATATAAAAAAACAATCTGCCCTAAAGTTTTTTTGGCAAAATCAGCTTCATTAATTTGTTTTTCGCTAAAATGCAGTGCAATAGCAGAATCTTTGGCTAAAATTGCAGTTAAACTTTCGCTTAAACGATGAAATAATTCTTTGTATTTAGCAAAAAAATCGTCGGTGATGGTTTCAATGCTAAATGCCTGCTCAATTTGGGCGATAGTAGCGACATTGCCTTTATCGCCGTTAAGAATGCTGTAAAATTGCTTTTTTATGGTGTGATTGCCTTCATTTTTGCCAAGTAAAAACGAAAATCGTTTGGCAGGAGAGAGTTCTGTTGATACATTTAGTTTGTTATTTTCGGTATTAAAATTGTGTTGAAGCTTAACTAAAGAAAATCGCCAATTAGTTTGGTTGTAATCAACAAAAGCAACGATGGCATATTGCATATAGTGATTTTGCAATATTTCGGCAATAAAATTTCGTTGTAAAGTTCGAGCTAAATCTAGATTTTTATTTTCTGCAAGTTGCACAATCAAAACCATCAGTTCTACTTTGCCATCAGTAAAATTAGCAATTTTTTTACAACTGCTAAAATAAGCTTGATGCTGTGAACTAATATTAAGATTTTGCTCGGATATGGCGGTTTCTTTGCCAAAAAGATGATAAATAAAGTTGACAAACTCTTGCTCGTTAAACTGCTGTTGATTAAAAGTTGAGTTAAGAATTTGTATAGCTTGACTATGATTCATATTAGTTATAGATAAAATAGCAAGATAAAATGACTTCGATGTTGTGATTTTGCTCTTGCTTGTGTTGTGAGTAATGTTTTTGTAAAAGATTATTACTAATGTTGTTTTTTAATAAAGGTAGTATTTCTGCACTGTTGGTTAAAATTGTTGTGTCGTTTTTTGTGAGTATTGATTTGCATATTTTGGCAGGAATTCGCTTTTCTTTTAAGGCATCTATTAGCTTGCTTAAATATTGATTGTCGTCATCGGTAATGTTTGCTTGTTTTTTGATTGATAGCAGTAAATTTGTCAACCTTACCGCAGGATTGCTATTGACAGATTTAGCAACTTCTTCTTGATTTTGCATTAATTCTTGCTTAAAAAAATTTTTGTTGTGAGTTAAAAATGTAAAAAAGCTTTCGTAAAAATCAGTTTTTGGTTTATCAAATGTGCTTTGCGAATCAACTTTTAATGCTTTTGCCGTTGTTAAAAAATCAAGCTCCTGCGGTGTTTGGTGTTTTTCTTTATCAATTAAATAAAATTTTTGCAATTCTCCTTTTTTTAAAAAAGTTATCAATTGATCGGGATGTTGCTTTGAAACCTCGTCATAACAAACTCTGGCACAATAAGATTTTTTAGGCAAGTTTTTGATTTTGTTAAATAATTGAGGATTTTCTGTGGCAATTTGCCTAATTTCTGTAAGATATTCAATTTCTTGCAAAGCATCGTTTTCTTGCTCGTTTTCGGAATTTTGCATTAGTTGAGTATAAAACAAACTGCCATCAAGTTTATGCGATTCTACTTTTTCGTCATCGCTTAATAATTTGGCATCATTGCCTAACAAAGTAATAAAAGAAGCGATTTTGCTTTTTGCTGATTCTTCAAGCCCAATAACATCGTTTGATTGTTTGCTTGGAAAAAAATTATAGGTAAAAATCTTTTCATGAGTAGTGTCGATGCGATTGATTCTGCCTACTCTTTGCATTAATCGGGCAGGATTCCAGGGGATATCGTAGTTAACAACCACATTTGCCCTATGTAAATTGACTCCTTCTGCCAAAACATCGGTGGTAATTAATAAATCAAAATCATCTTTCTGATCTGTTTCTGGGCATTTGGCATCAAAATTTTGCAAAACTTGCTTACGTTTGTGATGATTATCTAGGCCAGTAAAACTCATAACTCTGCCCCCAAAATAATCGGTTAATTGCTCGCAGAGATAATTTGCAGTTTCTTGAGATTCGGTAAAAATAATTGATTTGCCAGATAAAAAAGGTTTTTCGCTAGCAAGTTTTTGTTGAAAAGCTAAAATTTTTGGATCGCGATTAATTGAGCCCCACCACTGCTGAATTTGTTGTAAAATCTGCAAATCTTGGTGCAAAAATTGCTGTAATTCGTTGTTGAATTCGCTAGATTTATACAATTCGGCACCGCCATCGTTTAAAATTTTATTAATTTTTTCTTCGTTGCCTTCTTCGAGTAAATCAAATATTTTTTGCGAGTATTTACTAACATAAACATTGCCATTTTGATAGGCTTTGATAAAGTTTTCATAAGAAGCAATAAATCGCCCGATGGTTTTTTTGAATGCATCAATACTGCTTTCGAGCCTTTTAAACAATAGAGTTCTCATAAATCCCTGCATATTATCTTGCTGGGTTTTGGTTTTGCCGTCTGGTTTATTTTTGTATTGCGAAAGCGGAATGTAGCGAATATAGGTGAGTTGCTCTTTGATGGCATGTAAAGTTTTGTCAAATATTTCGTTTTCGTTTTCGTTAAATTCATAAAAAATCGCTTCAGGCTGGGCAACTTTTGGAAAAGATATTTGTTGTTTAGCTAAATCTTTATGATAAAGTTTTGTAATTTCGCTACGAGTTCGCCGAACCATTAGGTGTTTGAGAATTTTTTCACGTATTTCTTTGGCATTTTTTTTGCTGATTTTAAGATATTCTTTGTCATCTTTTTGGCGATCAAGTTTTTTGAGATTTTTTTCTAGTTTGGCAAAAAAATTGTGCAGATTTTTTAAGTGAGGCAGAGAAGAATCGGTTTCGCTTTGAAAGAGTTTTATTTGTGCAAATAAATCTTTTGGGCGATTGTTGTAGGGTGTAGCACTCACTAAAATAACTTTTTTGCCTCGACAAATCTCGGTAATTTTTTGATAATTTTCTGCCGATTCCGAACGAAAATAGTGAGATTCATCAATTAACACAATGTCATAATTCTTTTCTGTTTCTATTATATTATCTAATAAACCGCGAGAATGGCAGGCAAATTGCTTGGCTTTAAAATGAAATTCTTCAAAAGCATTAAGCCAACTACCCTTATTGTTTTTATCAAGCAAATGCGGAGGAGCGATGATGATAATTTTGTTGTGACCGCTTTCTATTAACCTTTTTGCAAGCATTGTTGCCATATAAGTTTTGCCAAGCCCCACCACATCTGCCAAAAAAACTCCGCCATAATTATTAATAACTCGCAAAGCAGTATTTACCGCATCTTGCTGATATTGCAATTGCATAAAATTTTGCGGATAATCGGATAGTTCTTGATCATGATTAACAAAATCTTGTTTAAAATATTCGTAAAGAAATTTGAGATAAATTTCGTAGGGAGTTATTGTGTTGTTGAGCCAAGTTTTGGTTTGAATAGTCTCGATATATGTAGCGGTTACATCGACTGATTGTTGCCATAAAAGATCGAATCTTTGTTTAGCAAAATCATAATCGCTATTGTCTTTTAATTCGACATTAAATTCGTGCTGATCTAGTAGGCCGTTTTGGCTAAAATTACTAGAACCTGTAATAACTCTGCCACGATCTCTATCGTTTTGCTCAAAACTAGCAATGTAAACTTTGGCATGAATATTTTTACTAGGATGAACTCTGATTTCTAGCTTGCCTAATTTGATGAATTCGATAAACTTTTCTGCTCCAATAAATGTTGATTTTTCGTCTGGCGAGTCGGTAATTTCGGTGCATAAAGCTTGTTGATAATCTTTTTTATTTTGTGAATTTGTATTAGCAAAGATCTGACTATTTTTTGCTTCATTAATTAGCGAAATAGTTTGTTGGTTAGTGCTTAATCCAATTAAAATTCTGATTTTATCTACATTTTGCAAGTGCTGATGCATTAAATAAAAACCGCTTGTATAAAAATAACCCACCAAAACATCAAATTTTTGGGCATCTTGCATCAATTTTGCTAGTCTGCTTGATAAAGAATCATTGCTAGAGTTGGTAAAAAATTTTAAATCTGTTGTGTTTGTCATAAAATTTTATTTTTTACTTTTTGCATTTTAAAAAAAAGATGATTATAATTTAGATATTTGGCAAAATACAAGCAAAAATTTTATGAACAACAAAATATCGGCTACACAATAACAACTCTCTTTTGCTCAAAATG
>JAUMFK010000055.1:0-2317 GCA_032119875.1 Rickettsiales bacterium | reverse complement strand
ATCAACTTGGCTTCTTGGTAAGAAACAAATAATGCCGTTAACATCAACAGCATAGCCACCTTTTACTCTACCAATAACTTTACCTTCAATGAGGGTTTTATCTTCTAGGCATTGTTTTAAAAAATTCCAGTTGTTTAATCTTCTAGCATTATCGCGACTGATGATTAGTTCTCCTTTTTTATTTTCAAGTCTTTCTAATAATACATCAACAACATCGCCTTTTTCTATTTCGCCATCTCTTTTAAATTCTGCAATATCAATAAAACCAATAGATTTTGCACCAATATCAACTGCTATGGTTTTTTCATTAATGGCAACTATAACTCCTTTGATAACTGTGCCTTCTTTTAGTTGTTGAGAATCGCTTTCGTATTCATGAAATAATTTGATAAAGTCTTCTTTTAAAAAGAGTGGCTCAGCTTGGTTTTGATTGTTAATATTAGACATAAAATATAAGTAATTTCAAAAATTTTATATAAAACTTTCTAGGTAGGATTGATTAATAAAATAGCCTTTTAATGAAAGTAAAAATTACAACATTAAAATAACCATAATGGCACTGTTAAATTTTAAATTTATTTTAATTTTAGTTTTTAGGAGAATTTTTAACTATATTTAGCCTTATATTAAACATAATTAGGGTAAATATAGCTAAAATTTATACCAAAAATAGCCACTAAAATATAATTTGGGATGCAAGAGTGCCTATAACATAATTGTAAAACATTTTTTTATATATTGCAATTATTTTCTTGTAAAAAAATACAAAGCATAATAATATAATGTAATGTCAATTCTTAATGGAACTGTTGAATTTTAAATTTGTTTTAATTTTAGTTTTGAGAAAAAATTTTAGCTATTTTTAGTGTCATATTAAACATAGTGTGTTGCTTACGTTAGCACAACTGAAATAGTATTTGGCTAAAAATAGCTAAAATTTATACCAAAAATAGCCACTAAAATATAATTTAAGATGCAACAGTGCCTTAATTAGATTTCTAAATTTGTTGTATTGTTATTTTAATTTTTTTACTTACAACATTTTTTATAAAAAAATTTAAAATTTTTTTTTGGCTTTATCTTTGAAAGAGGTAAATATTAACACATTTATTAATTTATGCAACAACGAATCGCGGTTATTGCTGGCTATCGCTCTGCCATGGGTAAAGCTGGTGGAGTTTTTCAAAATTTATCTGCTCAATATTTAGGTTCTTGTCTTGCCAAAGAAGTTTTAAACAAATCAAATTTGCCAAGTTCTTTAATAGATGAGGTAATTATTGGTAATGTTTCGCAACCTGCCGATGCCGCTAATATTGCCAAAGTGATTGCTTCTCAAGCTGGTATTTCACAAAATGTTTCGGCTTTTACAGTGCATCGCAACTGCGCTTCTGGGCTTGAAGCATTTACCTCGGCAAGTTATCGACTAAAAAATCATGATGCCGAGCTTATTTTAGCTGGCGGGGTTGAATCTATGAGCAATATTCCTCTTTTATATAATAAAAAATTTACCAAATTTTTTGCAAATCTTGTTAAAAATAAAACAATTCTAGCCAAGTTAAAAACAATTAGTAAGTTTAAGATGTCTTTTTTACAACCAATAGTTGGTTTAGTGCAGGGTTTAACCGATCCTCTATCTGGTCTTATTATGGGTTGCACTGCCGAAAATTTGGCTCGAGATTTTGCTATCAGCAGAACTCAACAAGATGAATTTGCTTTGCAATCTCATCAAAAAGCACAAAAAGCAATTGAGAATAATATTTTTTGCCAAGAAATCATCGATATTTTTAATCTTGATGCTGAAAATCCAAAGCTTATTAATCAAGATGAAGGGGTAAGATTTGATCAAACCTTGGCTCACTTAACAGCATTAAAGCCATATTTTGAAAAAAACACTGGCACAGTAACTGTTGGTAATTCTTCGCAAATAACTGATGGAGCATGTTTTGCTTTGCTTGCTCTTGAAGATAAAGCTAAAGAATTTGTTAAGCAATATAATTGTAAGATATTAGGTTATATCACCGATTTTGCTTATGCTGGTCTTGATCCTAGCAGAATGGGTCTTGGGCCAGTGTTTGCTACTAAAAAACTTTTTGATAAAACTGGGTTATCTTTAAAAGATATTGATTTATTTGAAATTAACGAGGCATTCTCGGTTCAAGTTTTAGCTTGTATTAAGGCTTTTGCTTCACAAAGTTTTTGCCAAGAGCATTTTAATCTTGATTTTGCTTTAGGTGAAATAAATCCCGAACTCTTAAACATTAACGGCGGAGCTATTGCTTTAGGCCATCCTGTAGGTATGTCTGGGGCAAGAATAGTA
>JAUMFK010000054.1:0-10153 GCA_032119875.1 Rickettsiales bacterium | reverse complement strand
AACATTAAACGATCATTAGTTGCTGATTTTATTTTTTCAGTAAATAAAGAAATATTTTTTAAAACAATAGATGCCAAACGCACCGAAAACAATAGCTTTATCATGCCTAATGCTCTTGATTTAAATAACTATAATTATTCTTGGCAACATCCTCATTTAAACACAAAAAATACCATAACACTTGGGGTAATGGCCCGATTTTGCTTAGAAAAAAATCTGGCAATTGCTTTGCATACTTTAAAAGAGCTTAATCAAAATTATCCGCAAAAACAATTTATTCTGCATCTTGCTGGCGATGGAGCAGAAAAACACAATCTGCAACAACTCGCTAAACAGCTTAACATAGAACAAAACATTGTTTTTTTAGGTTGGTGTCAAGCTGGCAATTTTTTTCCTCATATCGATATTTTTTTAATGACTTCTATCCGAGAAACTTTTGGTTTAGTAATGTTAGAAGCAACACAATATGGCAAGCCCGTTATAACCACTAATACCGATGGAGCAAACACTATTTTTGATAAAAAATCTGCTTTATTTGTTGATTTTAACAAACCAATTGCATTACAATTTAGCAATCATATTATTTCTTTAATCGAAAATCAAAATTTACTAGAATCTATGGTTTTAAATAGCAAAAACAGGCTGTATAGCAGGTTTTCTTTTGATTGTTTGCAAGAAAATTTACAAAGCATAGTTAGTAAAATTTATCATTTATGAAACACATTATTTTTAGCTTATTGCTTTTTTTATTGCCAAATTTAGCTTTTTCACAAATTAATTCGCCTCCTTCATTAATTTTAGCCGAAATAATGATGAGCGATCAAGAAATTGATTTAAAACAATATAATTCATTTTGGCAAAAAATTGGAGCAACAACTCCGCAAGAAAGAAAGCCCATTATACAGCAGGCAAAAAGAATTTTTCTTGCTATTATTTTAATTAATCAAAAAATTTGGCAATGTGCCGAAGAATCTTTTCTTTCTTCTGTGGCTTCTGCTTGCCCCGATGGTAAAGCAATAATTTCTCAACTTCGCCAAGGTTTTGCCAATAACACACAAATACAAGCATCCGAAATTCAAACTATTAACAACCTCGAACAAAAAATGTCGCAAATAATGCAAGCCTCCGCCAATAAAACAAGCATTACTTCTGCCAATGGAAAACCAAAGCCAATTACTTTAGCCGAAATTAAAACAGCCAAAAACACCGCTGAAAAAGTTTTAATAAGAGCCGAAAAATTATTAACCGAAAATTTTGAAAACTAAATTCTACTATGAGCGACATTACCAAACTTACCTTGCAACAAACTATTTCAGGTCTTAACACCAAACAATTTTCAGCAACCGAAGTAGTTTCTGCCTACATCAAAAACATCGAAAACAACACTCATCTTAATGCTTACATCACCACTAATTTTGAAGAAAGCCTAAAACAAGCAAAATTAGCCGACACACAAATCAATCAACAAAAAACACTTCCCCTCACCGGAATTCCAATTGCCATCAAAGATTTATTCTGCACAAAAAATCTCAAAACTACTTGTGGCTCAAAAATGTTAGAAAATTTTATTCCTCCCTACGAATCAACAGTAACTCAAAAACTTCTCGATGCCGGAGCAATTTGTTTAGGCAAAACCAATCTCGATGAATTTGCCATGGGCTCAACAACCACAACTTCTTATTTTGGCAAAACAATTAATCCCTATCGCTCTAAAAAAGACCCCTCTCAAATGCTCACCGCTGGCGGTTCTTCTGGCGGTTCTGCCTGTGCCGTAGCGGCTAATTTATGCTTGGCAGCCACTGGCTCTGATACTGGAGGCTCTATTCGTCAACCCGCTTCTTTTACTAATATTGTAGGCATCAAGCCAACTTATGGCCGATGCTCTCGTTATGGCATGATAGCTTTTGCTAGTTCGCTTGATCAAGCTGGTATTTTTGCCAAAAATGTTTATGATACCGCCTTGGTGCAAAAAATAATTTCTGGTTTTGATAGCAAAGATTCTACTTCTATTAACATTGCAGTTCCTAATTTTGAATCTCTTTTAAACTCTAATCTTGCTGGTAAAAAAATTGGCATTCCTAAAGAATATCGCCTAAACAATATACCTGCCGAAATTGAAAAATTATGGCAAAAAGGCATTGAAATTGTTAAAAATAACGGGGCAGAAATCATTGATATTTCTTTGCCTCACACTTCTTATGCAGCCGCTGTTTATTATGTGATAGCTCCTGCCGAATGCTCTTCAAATTTAGCCAGATTTGATGGAGTGCGATATGGCCATAGAACCAACAAAACCAATATCTCTCTTGATGAACTTTACAAATATTCTCGAGCCGAAGGTTTTGGCTATGAAGTAAAAAAACGAATTATCATTGGCACTTTTGCTCTTTCTTCTGGCTACTATGATGCTTATTATAAAAAAGCACAACAAGTGCGTCAGTTAATTTTACAAGATTTTTTACAAGCTTTCACAAAAGTAGATGCAATTTTAACTCCATCTACACCAAATTCGGCTTTTAGCTTTAATGATATGGCAAATTTTGATCCTATTCAAATTTATCTTAACGATATTTTTACCGTTCCTGCCAATTTAGCTGGCTTACCTGCTATATCGGTTCCTGCTGGTTTTGATAACAACAATTTGCCACTTGGCTTACAAATTATTACTCCTCATTTTGATGAGCAAACCGCTTTTAATGTTGCCTTGGCAATAGAACAAAACTCAAATTTAAACTAATATGTTTTTATTGATAGATAATTATGATAGCTTTACTTATAACCTCTATCATTATTTTTTGCAATCAGGTATAAAAAAGGTTCAAGTTGTGCGAAACGACAAAATAACCATTAACGACATAACTAAACTAAACCCTTCTGCCATCATTTTATCGCCTGGCCCCTGCACTCCCAACGAAGCCGGAATTTGCCTTGATACAATCAAGCACTTTGCAGGCAAAATACCAATTTTTGGAGTATGCCTTGGCCATCAAAGTATAGGGCAAGCTTTTGGCGGAAAAATCATCAAACACCAACCAATGCATGGCAAAATAAGCAACATTTACCATAATCAACACCCTCTTTTTACTGGCATGCCCTATCCTTTTGTTGCCACTCGCTATCATTCTTTAATTATCGATTCAAAATCTTGCCCAAGTAATCTCAAAATAATCGCTCATACTGCCGAAGAAATTATTATGGCAATTGCCGACGATGAAAAAAAAATTTACGGAGTGCAGTTTCATCCAGAATCTATCGCCACTGAAAATGGCTTGCAAATTATTAAAAACTTTGTTTCCTTGGTTAAAAAATAATTTTGCTAAATGTCTATTCTCCAAAATTATCCAGATATTAACAATATTACCGTCGAGCAGTTTGTTAAAATTTTTGACGATATCTTTAATAATCACTACACCAAGGCTCAAGTGAGCCATTTTTTATTACATCTTAATTTTATCGATCTACCAGTAAATGCCATATTTGGAGCTATTAATTCGTTGCAAAAACAGGCTATCAAACCATCAATAAATCCACATCTTACAAACCAACTCATCGATATTTGTGGCACAGGTGGTGATAAATTAAACACTTTAAATATTTCTACCGCCGTTGCTTTTGTGTTAGCAGGAGCAGGCATTAAAGTTGCTAAACACGGCAATAAAGCTATCTCTTCACAAAGCGGTTCGGCAGATATTTTTTCACAACTTAAATTATCATTTACCACTTCTGCAAAAATTATTGAAGAAATGCTCCTTGAAACTAATTTATGTTTTATTTATGCTCCCTATTTTCATCCGATTTTAGCGAAAATTGCCGATGTTCGAGCCGAAATTAATCAGCCAACCATTTTTAATTTTTTAGGCCCCCTGCTTAACCCTTTGCAACCACCTTATCAACTAATTGGAGTTGCAAAACATAGCATTGCTAATAAAATGCTGCACATTATCGCCAATAATCAACAACATCAAGCGGTAAGTATAGTTTCTGCTCATAATGGGCTCGATGAAATTAGCAACACTTGCCATTCTTTTTTATGGCAATATCAAAAACCAAATATTTTACCTTGCCAAACTATCAATCCACAAGATTTAGGCTTTCGTTTAGTTGATCTTGCACAAATACAAGGAAAAGATTCGGCTTACAATGCTTTTGCTTTATTAAAATTACTTGCTGGCGAGCATTCTGCTTATCGTGATATTGTAGTGTTAAATGCTATTTATGCTTTACTAGTAATTAAGCCAAAACTAGATTTTCAAGAAGCAAAAGAAATTATCATCGAAAGTTTAGATAATAAAAAAGCCCAACTAGTATTGCAAAAATTACAAAAATTATAAATGGCATTTGCCATTAGCTTTCTAAAATTTGCCAAGCCCGTTTGGTAAGCATTCTGCCTCTAGGTGTTTTTTCAATAAAACCTTGTTGAATCAAATATGGTTCAATACTATCTTCAATGCTTTCTTTTTCTTCACTTAATGCAGAAGCGATAGTTTCAAGCCCTACTGGCCCGCCTGCGTAATTTTTAGCAATAAAATTTAAATATCGCTTATCTGAAGCATCGAGGCCATAAGCATCTATTTCAAGGCATTGCAAAGCATATTTAGCGGTTGCTAAATGAATAATTTCTTGTTGCTGATAATTAGCAAAATCGCGCACTCTTTTTAAAAGACGAATAGCAATTCTAGGAGTTCCTCGAGATCGTTTAGCAATTTCAAAACCTGCATCTGATTGCAAATTAATACCAAGCAAACTAGCATCTTTTAGCACAATTTCTTGTAATTCTTCTGGGCTATAAAAATCAATTCTCAAAGGTATGCCAAAGCGATCTTTTAGCGGATTAGCAATAGATCCAATTCGGGTGGTTGCTCCTACCAAAGTAAATTTTGGCAGATCAATTTTGATAGCTCTAGCAGAAGGGCCTTCGCCAATCATAAGGTCGAGTTTAAAATCTTCCATTGCCGAATATAAAACTTCTTCTACCACTTTATTTAACCTATGTATTTCATCAATAAATAAAACATCGGCAAATTGCAAATTAGTAAGAATCGCCGCCAAATCACCACATTTCGCCAATACTGGCCCTGAAGTGCTTTTAAAACCAACTCCCATTTCGGTTGCAACAATTTGAGCCAAAGTAGTTTTACCAAGCCCCGGAGGCCCGTAAAATAAAGTGTGATCAAGAACATCATGACGATTTTTAGCCGATTGCAAGAAAATTGCTAAATTTTCTTTAAGTTTTTTCTGCCCTAAAAAATCTTGCAAATAACAAGGGCGAATGCTAATTTCTGATTTATCTTGTTCTTGTTTTTTTGGGTCTAGATTTAGGTTTTTACTCATAATTTGCTTAACGATAAAGAATATAACCTAAATTTCGAACGGTTTGCAGATGATAAGGTTTTTTTGGCTGTTGCTCAATTTTTTTTCGAAGCCTAGTAATATTAACATCAATACTTTTTTGATCGATACCAAGTTGATTAGAAAGCTCATTTCTGGTAATTGGCTTGCCAATATTTTCACTAAAAATTTTTAAAGTTTTCGCTTCAATTTCGGTGAGATGCAAGAATTGATCTTGTTTTTTAAGCCTTAATTGCTGTAAATCAAAACTAAATTCGCCAAATTGCACAATATTTTGCAAATGTTTAGTTGTGATAATTCTTTTAAAAATATTATTGATTCTTAACAACAATTCTTTTGGCTCAAATGGTTTTGGCAAGTAATCGTCGGCACCAGCTTCAAGACCAGTGATACGATCTTCTTGATCTTGCCTTGCGGTAAGAATAATAATTGGAGTTTGCAGAGTTTTTCTGATTTCACAAGTAAATTCAAAGCCTGTTTGTTGCGGAAGCATTACATCAACAATCAATAAATCAAAATTCTCGGTAGCTAAAATTAGCTTGGCTTCTTGGGTATCTTTGGCTAGATGAACTATAAATTGATGTTCGGTTAAAAATTTGCCAAGCAAGTTGCGTAAGCGAGTATCGTCGTCAATAACTAAAATTCTTTTTGACATAAATTAAGTATTGTTTTTAATGATATTATCAATTTTTTGTAATTTTTTTAATAATGTAAATAGATTATCAAGTTTTAACATACAAGGCCCATCAGATGGAGCATTGTCTGGATCTTGATGAGTTTCTATAAACAAACCCGCAACACCAACCGCAACCGCCGCCTTTGCTAAAACCTCAACAAATTCTCGCTGTCCACCGCTAGAGCCACCAAGACCTCCGGGCTGTTGCACCGAATGAGTGGCATCAAAAACCACAGGGCACCCTGTTTTTGCCATAATTGGCAAGCTACGAAAATCGGCAACTAAATTATTGTAACCAAAACTTGCCCCTCTTTCGGTAAGAATAAGTTTTTGATGATTGAAATGTAAAAATTTTTCAACAATATTGTAGGTATCTTGCGGGGCCAAAAACTGACCTTTTTTCACATTGATGATTTTGCCAGTTTGGGCAGCTGTAGCTAGCAAATCGGTTTGACGGCATAAAAAAGCAGGAATCTGCAAAATATCAACTTCTTGATGCTTGGCTAAAATTTTACACTGTTCTTCGTTGTGAATATCGGTTAAAATTGGGCAGTTAATTTTTTCTTTTATTTTAGCAAAAATTGGCAGAGTTTTTTCTAGCCCCAAGCCTCTTTTACCGCTAATGCTAGAGCGATTAGCTTTATCAAAAGAAGATTTATAAATAAAATTAATACCTAAATCGCAACAAATATCGGCAATGCTAGTTGCCATAAATAACGAATGCTCTAAACTTTCGGTTTGGCAAGGCCCAGCAATCAAAACAAAAGGTAAATTATTTGCCATAGAAAAATTAGCAATTTTAATATTTGTTTGATTATTATGATTATTTAACATTGTAGAGAAAAATAAAATTGAAAAACTTATTTTAAGTATTTACAATACTATACCATTTCTATCTTATATTTCAAATTATTTTTTCAAAATGTTTGCCAAACCATTTTCTTTTCTGATTATTTTACTTTTTGCTAGCATTAATTTGTTAGTTTTTGCTTGCCCTTTTTTATTACTTGGAGGCTTTTTAATTGGCGGTTTTGTTAATTTTTTTTCGGCAATAAAAATAATTTTTCCAATTTTTTTGTTAGTGTTTTTTTTGTTACTAAACTTATATTTTGCTTGTGATTATTTGTTTGGATTAAGCTTAAAAAAAGTTTTAAAAAACTGCCAAAATTATAAAAAAATTAAAGATTACGATTTTTTTACCACAATTTTACAACAAGTGACCGAAAAATTCAACCAACCTAATTTACAACTTTTCATCAGCAATTCAAAAGAGCCAAACATTTATAGTTTTGCCAGTATTACTCAAAAAGTTGTGGTGATTAATAAAGGTTTAATTCAAAAATATATTTTATCGTGCCAAGATACCAAAATGTTTTTAACAGTTTTGCGTAGTCTACTTGCCAAAGAAGCTAGTTTTTTAGCAAACCGCGATTTTTTTGTGTTAATGCTAGTTTATGCCAATAAAAGTTTTATCAAAAAAATTACCTATATTTATAAATTTTTACTAATCTTGATGGCAAAAATTTTGTATATTATTTTTAAAAAATCAGCAAAAATTCTTGATTTAGCCTTTATTTGTCACCATATTTTGCTAAAAATTAATCTATTTTTTCAGCAAACTGTTATGTTAATATATAGTATTTTACAACATTTTTACTTAACATTTAACGAACATCGTTGTTATAAGCAGGCAAGTTTAGCATTTGGTGGCAATAACATGATTTTAGCATTATCTTTTTTGCCAAAAAACAGCAATATTTTTAGCAACAGCTATCACAAAGTAGCAAAGAGCATGAAAAAACTCAACAACATTAAAAGCACCGACGAAAATATTATAGTTTCTGCCACCACTCATTTAGGGCATTTACTGATTTTTAGCAGTATTCTAGCGGTTTTTATCCAACTTTTTTATTGGGCAGAATTAAATATTTTAGTTTATAATTTTATCATTCAGCATCAAAATTTATATCATAAACTTTCTGTTTTATGGAGATTACTCAAAAAAATATATTAAGGCATTGTTGAATTCCAAATTTGTTTTAATTTTTTGCCATTATGATTTTTTCACAAAAAAGTTACAACAAAAAAAACAGCTAATCATAATTAAAACCAAAGTAGGAGCAAGACTTAAATTATAATAACTAGCAGTGGCAATGCCAACACAAGTTAAAATAACCGAAAATAACAAACTAAAACATAACATTTGTTGCGGCGATTTGGCAAAAATTCTAGCAATGCATGCTGGTAAAATAAGCAAAGCCGAAACTAAAAAAACTCCTACAATTTTTAAAGCAAAAGCAATAAGCAATCCTAAAACAAGGGTGGTGCAGAACTTAATTTTTTCAACAGCCACTTGCTGTGTTTTAGCTAAATCTTCGCTTATTATGATAAACAAAATATCGTTAAAAAAATAATATAAATAACCTAAAACACATAAAATAATTGCCAATAATATTATCAAATCTTGAGTGCTGGTGGCAAGCACATCGCCCATCAGTAGGTTATTGAAATTAAATTTATCAGCACTAAAATCATTAATTAGAAAAGCTACCGAAATACAAAAATAAGCAACAATCATAATAATGGCAGTGTGTTGAAAAAAATTTTTGTATATTAAAAAATTAATTGTTATAATAAAAAACAACACAAAAAATAGTAAAACCAAATTTTGATAGTTAGGTAAAAAATTTGCCAAAACTAGCCCTAAAATTAATGAATGTGCCAAAGCATCTCCAAAATATGTAAGCTTTTGCCATAACACAATAGGGCCAAACAAAGATGTGCCTAAGCTTAATAGCAATAAAGCTAAAAACGGTTTTAGTAAAATAGCAATTAACATAAAACTAACCATGAACAACAATAAAAATATTTTGCATAATTTTATGCAAAATCAAAACAATAAGAATATAGCAGATAATTCAAAAACACAAAACAAATTTTCTGCCAAGAAAAAAAGAGAAGAAAACGAAGATTACAAAGATTTAACCGACGAAGAAATCGCCGAAAAAGAAGAATTAATTGAAGCTAAAAAAAATTCTAATTATATGGCTTCTCGCTATAATAAAAGCCAAATGAGTAAAATGGCCACAAAAGATTTATTTACAAAATATGGGCTGATTTTCATTGCCCTCACTTTATTGATTGTTGGTCTACTTAAATCGGCAAGCAAAATGCTTCATTAGATGCAAAGGCTTTTATTTGCTTTTTTGATTATAACTCCAAATCTAGCTTTATTTAGATAGCGATTATACAGAAATAATTCCTCGTTGTTCTCTTATTGGAAGATTTGTCACATCAGGATTTGTAACATTAGGCATTGGTAACCCATCAGCCCTAACATAAAAACCTGGTTCCTGATCCTCAAATGGAGTTCGACTAGAATATCCTTGAAAATCATTAATAGTAACCACTTCCCCATCGCTCTTCACACATTTTGGCATTGTAGCTTTTGCTTGATTTTTGTTTTCTGGTGCTATTGGCATTAGAGGTAGAGAGCTAAATGTATGATTTGGAGCCGCTTGAACCGCTGGAGCTGGAGCCACTGGAACCGCTGGAGCTGGAGCCACTGGAACCGCTGGAGCTGGAGCCACTGGAACCGCTGGAGCTGGAACCGCTGGAGCTGGAGCCACTGGAACCGCTGGAGCTGGAGCCGTAGGGGTAGCAGGGTTTGTTGTAGGTGTAGAAATAATTGCCTCAATACTTTTATATACACTCACACAACCACCAATTATAGAAATAGAAATAAGGGAAGACATACCAACTGCCATCGCAATAAGTGGAGAACCAGCAATACCTAAGACAGAAAAACCTAAAATAACACAAGGACATAAAGCAAAAACACCACCAATTAAACAACCAATTCCGAAATTTGCAATGGCATAAATCATTCTATCGTTCATAAGACTAAAAAATTTATTAATTTATTTAAAATAATTTAATGAATTTAATTTTTATTGTCAAGTATTTTTTATTTATGAAAATTTCACATATTTTTAATCAAAAAATTAAAATAAATTTGAGATGCAAAAATGCCATAATAATACCATTTCAACTTTAAAATTAATCAATCTAACAAAATATTTTTGAGATAAAAACTTTAAAAAACGAAAGCTGTATATCCATACAGCT
>JAUMFK010000053.1:0-12247 GCA_032119875.1 Rickettsiales bacterium | reverse complement strand
CCTGCATGGCACCTGTGGTGATTGCCACATTGTTGCCAATCACTTGGCAAGCAAGCATTGTTAAAGCTTCGCATTGAGTGGGGTTGACTTTACCTGGCATAATTGATGAGCCGGGTTCATTTTCGGGCAGAGAAATTTCGCCAAAGCCAGATCGTGGGCCAGAAGCTAAAAACCTGATGTCGTTGGCAATTTTCATTAAAGCAACTGCGGTGGTATTAAGTGAGCCAGAAAACTGCACTAATTCATCGTTGCAAGCCAAGGCGAAAAACTTGTTTTTGTTGCTATAAAAAGCACCAGCATAGTTTAAGCCAAATGAGGCAAGGTTAGAATCTTTAACTTGCCAAGTGCCTTCGGCAAAAGTTGTGCGGCATAAATTTAGGTTTAACAAGGCTTGATGCAGATTTTTTAAACCTGAAACTTCGGTAATAGTTTCGGCAAATTTTTGGGCAAAATCAGGATGGCAATTAAGACCAGTGCCAACCGCCGTGCCACCTTGTGCCAAATGCACCACATAAGACATAGCCTGCGCAACAAAAACCGCAGCAGTTTGCACTTGCACTTTATAGGCAGAAAATTCTTGCCCCAAAGTTACAGGTGTGGCATCTTGAGTGTGAGTTCGACCAATTTTAACAATTTTGGCAAATTGCTCTTCTTTTTTGGCAAGTTCATTAGCAAATCGCACTAAAGTTGGCAAGAGTTTTTGATAAGTGTTAAGCACGCTTGCTACATTCATGGCGGTTGGAAAAGTATCGTTGGAGCTTTGCCCTAAATTAACATGATCGTTAGGATGCACTGGGCTTTTACCACCTTTGGTGCCGTTGATTTTTTCGTTGGCAACTGAAGCAATAACTTCGTTGACATTCATATTTGTTTGAGTGCCAGAGCCAGTTTGCCACACCACTAGCGGAAAATGATTTTCGTAAAACCAATCAAATTTTGCTAAAATAGTATCGACCGCATCAATTATTTTATTAGCTAAATCGGGAGAAAATTTTTTAAATTCAATAGAAGTGGGGTGAGAAGCCATCAGCTCTTTATTAGTAATGGCGGCTGCTTTTTTGACAAGTAACATTGCATAAATAACTTCTTTGGGCATTTTATGGCCAGCATTGTTGTTGCAAATTGGAAAATTTTGTACACTTCTTTGAGTTTGAGCTGCATAATAAGCATTTTCTGGCACAGAAATATTGCCAAAAGAATCGGATTCAATTCGATAAGACATAAAACTAACAAAATGTTTATAAATAGTTGTTGTTAAAATTTTATTAGCACAAATTACAAATAACAAGTATTATTTTTTTAAAAAAATCATAAAGGCAACAGTGCCTATATCATCAAGAATAAAATGACTGTAATTTTTATCAATAATTTAAATTGCTATTTTTTTTAGTATAGTTTAAATTTTTATCTTTTTAAATTATTAATCAATTTTCTTGCCTAAATTTTGTTAAAAAATCAACAAAAACCACTTCGTAATTTCTTTGCTAAAATCATTAATTTTCTTAATTTGATTATTGAAAATAAATTTTTTAAGCCTTTTGCAATAACCATTATCGTGGTTGCTGTTTTAATTTTTCTACAACAATACAGTGGTTTTTTAATAAATTACTATCAGCAAGTAAAAAAACAAAAATCCCTTACCAGTCCAATAAAAATTAACATTTCTAAAAATAATGTTAATATTAACCTAGTTGAAGAACAAACTCTCGATTATATTATCAAAGTCAACGATAACTTATTACAAATTCTCAACGATTTAGGCACTAGTTCGCAAGATTCTTTAGCAATTATTGAAGCTATAAAACAGGCTAAAATTAATTATTCTTTAAATTCTGGCAATACTATTAAAATTACCTATTCTGTGCAAATAGATCATCATCAAATTCTAGAAAGCAAGCCAAAAACACCTCTAATTTTGTCGAAAAAAAATGAAAATAATAAATCTCAAAACAAAACACCGCCCAATAAAAAACAAGTAAAAGAAATTAAAAACACATCAAAAAAAACACATAATTCTACTCAACAACAAAAACCAAATTCACAAATTTTTAACGAGCAACCACAAGAAAAGCCTTCATTTGGTTATGAAAATATCAAGCGCAACATAACAATTGAAAAGGTTATTATTAATCTTAATCATCACCAACAAATTATTGTGCAAAAAAATCAAGCAAAAACAACAACATCTTCTTACACTGCTAGTTTAAAAGAAATCAAGTTAATTCTTTATAAAATGCGCTATTTTGGAGTTATTAAAAACGGGTTATTTTCTGATGGTGTTGATTCTGGTATTTCAGCTTCTGCCATGATGAAAATGATAAACCTTTATGCCTACGATATTGATTTTCAGAGAGATATTCATAGTGGCGATAAATTTGAAATGTTAGTAGAAAGTTTTTTTGATGAGAACGGTAAAAAAATCAAAGATGGTAATGTTTTATATTCTTCAATAAAATTAAGCAATCGTCAGGTCGAAACTTATGCTTATCAATTTGGTGGTAAGCTTGAATACTTCGATTTCAAAGGCAATTCGATGCGAAAATCACTGTTACGTACCCCTATAAATGGAGCAAGAGTTTCTTCTGGTTTTGGCATGAGAAGGCATCCTATTTTAGGTTATTCTAAAATGCACAAAGGGGTTGATTTTGCAGCCCCAACTGGCACTCCTATTTTAGCTGCAGGTAGTGGCACAATTACCTATATAGGAGTTAAAGGTGGCTATGGTAATTATGTGCAAATTAAACATAATTCCGATTATTCTACCGCTTATGGCCATGCTAGTAAATTTAACAAAAAATTTAAAAATGGTAGTAAAGTAAGTCAAGGCGATGTAATTGCCTATGTTGGCACCACAGGTCGATCAACTGGCCCTCATTTACATTTTGAGCTTATTTATAAAGGAAATCAAGTTAATCCAAGCAAAGTGAAGGCAACCTCTGGTTTAAAACTTGTGGGCAAAGATTTGGTTCAATTTGAGCTAACTAAAAAAGATATCGATAAATATCGCAAAAACACCTCAAATCAATATAAAATATAACATGCTTTCAAATCTTACAATTGTTTTAGTTACTTTTTGTAGTGAAAAAATTATTCAACAAACTTTACAATCACTTAATAATCTCGATTGCTCTATCATTATTGTTGATAATGCATCAAAAGATAACACTGTAAATATTATTAAAAATAATTTTCAGCACATAAACTTAATTACACTACCTCAAAATATTGGTTTTGCTCGGGCAAACAACATTGCTTTACAAAAAATAAAAACCAGCTATGCTTTATTGTTAAATCCAGATGCCTACATTTCCAAGAAAGATATTTTACTTTGTTTAAACATAATGCAAAAAAATAATCAAATAGCCATCGCAGGACCTACTGTTTATAATGCTAAAATACACAATAATAATTTAATAGATAACGGCATTTGTTTAAAAAAAAATAAAAAACCAAGCAAACAAATAAGTGATGACTATTCTTTAAATCAATTTATTACTGGTGCTGGCATGTTTTTTAATATGCAAATTATGCAAAAAGTTGGTTTTTTTGATGAAGGATTTTTTCTTTATTGCGAAGACAATGAAATTTGTAAGAGAGTAATTAAAAAAGGCTACAACACTGCTATTATTAAAAAAGCAAAAATTTTACATTTAGGTTCGCAATCTAGCGGCATCAGTTTAGCAGAAATTCAACAAACTTATTGGCATCGCTTTGGCTGGTCTAAACTTTATTACACCGAAAAAATTTGGGGCAAAACCATAGCTAAATTCAAGGCAATAAGAATGCTTGTTAAGTTTTCTATTATGCTTTTAAAACAATATTTATTTAACAAACAAATTAACAAACAAACTTCTCAAGCTTTAAAAGGCACTTGGGCATATTTTTGCGGTTCAAAAGCTTTTAATAAAAAACAACAACCTTTAGGATAAATGTTTATCTACACTCATAACTTAAATCCGGTTTTTTTTACTTTCGAAGCCTTCGGTTTTAATTTAGAGCTTCGCTGGTATTCTTTAGCTTATATTTTTGGCTTGTTAAGTGCTAATTACTGGCTAAAATATTGCAATAAAAAATCAATAATTAGTGAAAAAGCCTATGAAAACTGGCTGATTTTTGCTATTTTTGGCATTGTTTTAGGCGGTCGATTAGGCTATGTTTTGTTTTATCAACCTTATCATTATTGGCAAAATCCTGCTGATATTTTAAAAGTTTGGCAAGGTGGTATGTCTTTTCATGGTGGTTTAATTGGCTCTATTTTGGCTATGTTTTATTTTAGCCGAATCTATAAAATACCTTCCTTTTGGCTTTTTGATAGATTGGCAGTAATCGCTCCTGTTGGCTTATTTTTTGGCAGAATTGCTAATTTTATTAATGGCGAACTATATGGCAGAATCAGTAACGGTGCCATTGGAGTTATTTTTCCTTATTCCGATAACTTACCAAGGCATCCTAGCCAACTTTATGAGGCTTTTTTAGAAGGAATTTTATTATTTTTTATCATGATTATTGCCTTTTTTTATAAAAATAATTATTTACCAAAAAACAAGCCAAGCTTTATTTCTGGTTTATTTTTAATTAGCTATTCGCTTGCTCGATTTAGTATCGAATTTTTTCGCCAACCAGATGAACAAATTGGTTTTTTATGGCAATTTTTTACCTTGGGGCAAATTTTATGTCTACCAACCTTAATTTTAGGTGGATATCTATTATTTAGAAATGTATCAGCAAATTATCAAACAAATTAATCTACATAATTTTCGTAATTTTACCGCAAAACAATTAAGTTTCGAAAATTCAGTAGTCTTACTTTATGGCAATAATGGCATCGGCAAAACTAATATCCTTGAGGCCATTAGTTTATTTGGTAAAAATGGCAGTTTAAGACAAGCTGTTAATTTAGAAATGTTAAATCATCAAGCAGATTATTGGCAAGTTCATCTTGAGTTTTTCGATAATTTTGCCGATAATTTTTATTATCAAAATCTTGCTTTGAAATTTGAAAAAAACACCAATAAAAAAACTTGGTTTATTAATCAGCAACTTCAAAACAACAAGCAAAACGATATCAAAAATTATCTACCAAACTTTATCTACCTCACTCCACAACTAGAACAGCTTTTTATTTTAGGCAAAACCACAAAACGTGAATACCTCGATAAAATAGTGCTAGATATTAATTTGCAACACCACACTCACCTGAATCAGTATCAAAAATTATGTAAAGAAAGGTTAGCTATTTTACAACAAAAATCAAATAATAATACTTGGTTAAATATTATTGAAAAAAAAATTAGCGAACTTGCCATTGCCATTGCATTTAGTAGAAACGAAGCTATTGAGTTTTTTAATCAATCAATTGCTACTTTTGACAGTGCTTTTCCAAAAGTTTTCTTACAAATTTATGCCGAAACAAGTTGGCAAAATCAATCTAATCTAGAACAAGAAAACTTTTATCAGCAACAATTAAAAAATAACCGACAACTAGATGGTTTTTCTGGCAAAACTAATTTTGGTATTCATAAAGCCGATTTTTCTGCTCTATTTGTGGCAAAAAATATCTCTGCTTCAATGTGTTCAACAGGAGAACAAAAACTTATAATGTTGGCAATTAGTTTAGCTAGAGCAAAAATTTCAGCCTACTATAAAAAGCAACCAACGATATTACTTTTTGATGAAATATTTTCGCATCTCGATGATAATTACAAAAATTGTTTATTAAACGAAGTTTATAACTTGCAAATACCAGTATTTTTTACCGCAACAAGCTATTTGATGCTACCAAATGGTTTTATGAAAAAACTCAATTTAATTAATTTAAAATGAAAAAACTCGAACACACTATACATTTTTTATTAAAAAATAAAATAAATCATAATAAACAAGAATTTTTTATCATTCATCAATTAAGTAAAAATTGGCAACAAATTGTTGGTAAAGAATACCATAAATATTGCCATCCAGAATCTATTAATTTAAATTTTCAGCAACATGAAATTAAGCTAGTTATTGTTGCCTATAATTCGGCAATGGCTTTTTTTTTAGAAAATAATACTAATTTAATTTTGGAAAGAATAGCTCTTTTATATGGCTTTAAGGCAGTTGGCAGAATTATTATTAAGCAAGAGCCAAAAAATATATAATGGCAAATAAAATAAATTTTAAATTCAACCAATATTAATATTTTCAGTAAAAATGTTGTAAAATAGAAATTAGTTCATTATAATTTTATTCAATATGATTTTTCTATTTAATGTTTTTAACATAACAAAGTAAAGTTAAAAAGAATTTTAAATAAAAAATATTATATTATGGCACTGTTGAATTCCAAATTTGTTTTAATTTTAGTTTTGAGAAGAAGTTTTAATTATTTTTAGCCTAATATTGTTTAATATAAGGCTAAAAATAGCTAAAATTTATACCAAAAATGGCCACTAAAATATAATTTAAGATACAACAGTGCCATTATACCATTTCAACTTTAAAATTAATCAATCTAACAAAATATTTTTGAGATAAAAACTTTAAAAAACAAAAGCTTTATATCCATACAGCTTGAGGCTTTTTGAAGCTTTTTAGCCAAAAAGATGAAGTTAGATTGATTAATTTTAAAGTTGAAATGGTATTACATGTTATTTTTTAATCAAACTATATTTATATATTTATGAGACCTAATCCAATACCAGTCGTAGCAGCAGCAGTAGCAGCATTATCTAGTAGCCAAACACCAAATAGACCATTACCAAATACACCATTGCTATCATCAAAATCAAAAAACGAAGTAGACACTATGAAATATGTAGCTAGATGGATCCAACAAAAAGCTACATCAGATAAAAAACCAGTACGTGAAGAAGAAATTAGAAATCTCATATCATCACTACAAGCAGGGCAATCGTATTCAAGAGAAACAAGAGCACTAATTTTACAAAGAGCAATAATTAAAATTTCAAATAATCCTCCTTTATCTCTATCAGACAAAGAAAAACAAACTCTAGAAGAAATTAATCTTGATCCAGAAATGGCCATACTAATTATGAAACAAATGGAAAGTGCTGATATTATAAAACTTTTGCAGTTTATTTATAAAAATTATGAAAAGGATTCATTTAAACTAAACAATGAATTGTTATTAGCAATGGTGAGAAAAGACGGTATGTTATTAGGGGCTATTATGCAGATGGGTTTTGCAAATAATGATACATCTGAAAGTTTAGAAGGGGAGGCAATAGCACAAAATCCACTAGCTATGATATTTGTTGATGAAAATAATTTTGAAAAATACTTGCCTCTCATGTTTTATTATCCGTTAACAAATTTATTGGACCAAATAAAACAATGTAGAACTTGTTTAGAAGATCATGAAAATGAAATATCTGCAACATTTATTACAAAAAGGCTTCAACCTGATTTTGAACCTGAAATTGAAATAAAAAACTCTACTATGAGTTGTTATTTTCTTATTCCAAAAGAAATAAAGTTCAGTGACCTAAATCTATCACAAGGCTATCCAATACCTATAAAAACTTCTTTTGGACCTATAACCAAAATTAAAGAAAAGTTAACAGTTATTGAGGAATATATTGAAAATATTGAGAAACGTATGGAAAATAACTCAAAATCATTAAATCCAGAAGTGCAAGAATCTATGAATACATTTGAGTCAATTAAAAAAGAAAGAACTGAAATATTCAAACCCAATGGTCACTCAAGATAAAGTTCAATAATGCTATAAATTTTTATAGCATTATATCATTTCAACTTTAAAATTAATGGCACTGTTGAATTCCAAATTTGTTTTAATTTTAGTTTTGAGAAGAAATTTTAGCTATTTTTAGCTTCATATTAAACATATCGTGTTGTTTACGTTAGCACAACTGAAAGTTATATCATACTAAAAATAGCTAAAATTTCTCCTCAAAACTAAAATTAAAACAAATTTGGAATTCAACAGTGCCATAATTTAAGATGCAACAGTGCCATTATGTATTTAAAGATGAATTTTTGATATAAAAAATTTTGTCTGCCATTTTAGTAAATTCTTGGTTATGAGTTACTACAAGACAACCAATTTGATAGGTTTTAGTAATATCTTTTAATAAACAAAATATTTTTTCAGATAAAGCCGCATCAAGATTACCAGTTGGCTCGTCTGCTAAAACCAATTTTGGTTGACCAACAATAGCTCTAGCAATAGCCACCCTTTGTTGTTGACCTCCCGAAAGTTGTGCTGGTTTATAATTAAGACGATTGCCTAAATCAACCACTTCAAGCATTTCTTTGGCTTTTTGATAAGCGATTTGTTTGTTTATGTTTTGTATTAATAAAGGAAGCATTACATTTTCAAGAGCAGTAAATTCTGGCAATAAATGATGGTATTGATAAACAAAACCTATTGTATATTTTCGTAAATTAGTTAGTTGCTCATCTTTTATTTTAGAACAATCTATGCCATCAATAATTAATTTACCAGAACTTAAATTATCTAACAAGCCCGCTATTTGTAATAAGGTAGTTTTACCAGAGCCAGATGGGCCAATTAACATAGCAAAATCATGTTGAGATATACTAAAATTAATATTATTGAGTGCAATTACTTGCTGATTTGCCTGATAAAAATATTTACAAACATCAATAAATTGTAAAATTTTTGTCATTTTTTTAACTTTCTAGATTTAACATTGGTTTTTTTATCTTTTTTAATGCTTTTTTCAGCTTTTTTAAACTGCTCCATAAAATCTTCATCATCATCTTCTTGCGAGTATTTATCGAGAGATTTATAATGTTCTTCGTCATCGTCTTCTTCTTCATCTTCTTCTTCGTCATCGTCTTCTTCTTCGTTTAAAGATTTGACAATATCATCAAAATCAAGATCAAAATCTTTGTGTTTAGAATCAGAAATAACTTTATCTTTAGCAACGGAAATTACTTTTTCCTTGGCAAGATCAACAGAAATATTAAAAATAATTGCATATTCACTAGCTAAACGAAAAATGGCTGTTTCATAAATAAGCCTCTCACTAAACGAACGATCGCTATCTAAAATATCTCTAGTGAGATCGCGTATTACCTCTGCCAACAATACAATGTTACCAGAGTTAATTTTTTCTTCATATTCTTGTGCCCTTCTAGACCACATGCCTTTTATTTTTTTAACACCACCCCTTAATATAGCTAAAACTTCTTCTATTTCTTTTTTTGAAACCAAATGACGAATACCATATTTTTGGGCTTTTTCTACTGGAATTTTAATGGTAAGTTTTTCTTTTTCAAAGTAAATAATATAAAGATTATGCTCTTGATTTAAAATTTTAAGAGTATCAATGTTAATTATTTTACCCACTCCATGAGAAGGATAAACAATATAATTATTAACACTAAACGAATCTTTATTTGTTAGGTGAGAAGTTTTGATATTTTCTTCTGGATTATTTAAAGTGCTTTTTTTATTAGATTCGACTGATTTTTCTTTTACTTTATTGACCAATTTTTTTGAAGAAGATTCGGTTTGTTGTTTAATAAAAGATTTTGATGTATTTTTATTAGAAGATTTTATGGTGGTTTTTTTTGCTTTCATAAAAACAAAAATATGTAAGAAAGAAAATTAATTATATTTTGGTTGCGGGGGCTGGATTTGAACCAACGACCTTCAGGTTATGAGCCTGACAAGCTACCGAGCTGCTCTACCCCGCGATAAAATAATTTAAGCAATATTTTAAGGCCAGTAAATTAATATGCAACAACAATTTTTGCATATTTTCATAAAATAACAAAATGATAAAAAATATCTTGCAAAAAAAATTAACTAATTTTATAATTTTGCTATTAATTTAATTTTTGAAACCAAAAAAACTTAACTATGATAAAACTTCGTCTATCTCGCGGTGGCAGAAAAAATCTACCTTTCTACCAAATTTTAGTAACTAACAATACCTCACCAAGAGATTCTAAATTTTTAGAAAAAATCGGCACTTATAATCCTTTATTATCCAACGATAACACTCAAAAACTTATCATCAATAAAGAAAGAGCAGAATATTGGCTTTCTGTGGGTGCTCAACCTACCGAAAAAGTAGCTAAATTTCTTATTAATCTTGGCATAAAAGGTGCTGAAAAATATAAACCTTCTTTTGTTCCTAAAATTAAAGGCTCTAATTTAAAAAAGAAGGCCCAAGAAAAATTAGCTAAACAGCAATCTGCTAATTAATTTTGTCTGTTTTAATTTTTCTCATTCCCATTACCTTACTTCTTGGTTTGCTTGGCTTATTATCTTTTTTATGGTGCATAAAAACCAATCAATATCAAGATTTAAAAGGAGATTCTTCTAGAATTTTATTTAATGATAAATACGATAAAAAATAATAAATAAAACCATAAATTTTTAAAAATAATTTTAAAATGCTTATAAAAAATAATTTAACCACATTTTTTTTATATCTTCTTGCTTTTATCTTGTTGCTAATGCCCGTTGTTAGTATTCGGCATCATTTAATTCATAATTTAAATAACAATCCTAAAGTTTTTCAGTTTTCTTTACAGCAAAAAAACCACTATCTCAATACCTCTAAACATCAACATCATCATCAACATTTCTGCTTAATATGTAATTTGTGGCAACAAAATAAATTCCATACTTTTTTTACTGCTTTTTTTATTTTACTCGCTGTTATTTTGCTACATAATATCAAAAATAAGCATAATTTTCTACTCCCCTCTCTTGTCTACTTTTTTCTTAAAACTGGCCCTCCTATAAAATAATTTTCTCTCATTATCCTTTAATCATTTAATTAAGCACAATAAATTTGTAATGCAACAGTGCCTTAATACAAATAAAAAATTATACTATGAAAATTATTTTTAAAATTTTATGTTTTAGTTTGTTAGCTTTTTCGGCAATAGCAAACAATAAAATCAATCAAGAAGAAACCCTGCAATATCAAGTAATATCAAGCAAATTAAACAAAGCTCGATCCGATCTTTCACCCAAAACTGGTAGTAGCTCTACTAGTTTTAGCCAACAAGATATCAATAATCTACCGCAAGGTAATGCCACAAATTTATCTTCTGTTCTCTTAAGGGCAAAAGGTGTAACCCAAGATTCTTACTCGCAACTTCATGTAAGAGGCGATCATAGCAACTTACAATATCGTATTAACGATGTTATTATTCCAGAAGGAATTAATGGTTTTGGATCTACTCTTGATGCCCGCTTTGCAGAAAGAATCGATTTACACACAGGAGCATTGCCAGCTCAATATGGCTATCGTACTGCAGGTGTAGTTGAAATTACAACAAAAGATCAAATACAAAGTAAAAATGCTTTTAATGGGTATTCTGAAACTCAAATTGGCTCAAACGATACCATAGGCTTTAACCAGCAATTCAGTGGCAATAACAATAAACTAAATTATTTTATCAGCGGTTCTTATTTACAAAACAATCGAGGCATAGAATCGCCAACTTCAGCAAGAAAATCTATCAATAACGATACCAAGCAAGATAAATTCTTTCTGTATAGCTCTTATTTGTTAAGTGATACAAAAAAATTAAGTGTAATTTTTGCTAATGCAACTAACAAATTTGAAGTGCCAACTTCTGGTAATTTACAACCACAATTTGATTTACAAAATCAAACCGCCAACTCTTTACAAGCCAGACAAAATCAGCAAGAAAATAATCAATTCGGTATATTAACACTGCAAGAGTCGGTAAATTCTAAACTTGATTATCAATTCTCACTTTTTACTAGAAAAAGCAATTTGCAATTTAGAGGCGATCAAGCTCAAGACATTATATTTAGCGGTGTAGCTTCAAACATTACCAGAAATAGTTTATCAAGCGGTTTTCAAGGCGATACTAGCTTTAAAATTAATCAAAAAAATACTTTACTTGCTGGTATTTATTTTAATCATACCAAAATTTCTAACAACGAAACTAATTGGGTGTTGCCAACCGATATCAACGGCGATCAAACTTCTGATATCGCTAATGCTCTTGCCAATAAAAATAGCAAAAATACTAATTTATACAGCATTTATGCTCAAAACGAATATACTGTAAATCCAGATTTAAAACTAAATTTTGGTGGTAGATTCGATAAAGCACAAGGAGTGGCAAACGATCAACAGTTTAGCCCTAGATTTGGCGGAGTTTATAATTTAAATAACAAAACCAAGCTACATTTAGGTTATGCCAAATATTTTACTGCACCAAAATAATAGATAGCAAAAAATTTTAATACAACTGATTT
>JAUMFK010000052.1:0-2298 GCA_032119875.1 Rickettsiales bacterium | reverse complement strand
AATTTAGCATCTACTTGTATTCAACACGAAATAGATCATCTAAACGGTATTGTTTTTGTTGATTACTTATCTAAACTAAAAAAAGATATTCTTCTTAAAAAAATTCTTAAAAATGGCAAATTATAGTTACAAAGCTATCGATTACGATGGCAAATATATTAAAGGTAAAATCTCGGCAGAAAATCCTTCCGATTTAATGTCTTTATTAAAAAATTCTTCTTTAGAGCTAATTTCTTATAAAGAAGAAAAAACAAAATCTGCCTTTTCTTTAAAAAGAAACATTACCACTCAAGAACTTATCAGTATTTTTATTCACCTCGAACAACTCGACAAAGCTGGAGTTTCAATTATTGATGCCATCCAAGATTTACGCGACACCACCGATTCTAATGCCATAAGAAGTGTAATGCAAGAAATATATGAATCTATCAAAAATGGCAATATGTTTTCAGAATCTATCGCTAAACGACAAGATATTTTTAAAGCAACCTATGTAGGGCTTATTGCCATGGGCGAAAAAACTGGCACTTTATCAAATGCTTTTATTAGCATTGTAGAAGATATCAAATGGAACATCGAAATTAAAAGAAAAACTAGAAAGGCTTTGGTAGGTCCGCTGTTTGGTTTATTACTAATGTTTGCAGTTATGGGCATCATGACTTCTGTTGTTGTGCCAAAAGTTACAGGTTTTTTATCGGCACAAAATATTGAGCTACCTCTCATGACAGTTTCTCTCATTGCTTTTTCAAATTTTGCTCAAAAATATTGGCTTTTAATTATAATGATACCCATAATATTTATATTAACCATTAAAGTTCTTGCTCGAAATAAAAATTTAGCAGTGAGAATTGATTTTTTAAAACTACGCATACCGATTTTTGGCAATATTATTGTTAAAATTGAATCTGCCAAGTTTTGTCAATTTTTTTCTATCACATTTAAAAGTGGTTTAGGTGTTTTAGAGTGCCTAGAATCTTCTAGTATTGCTCTAAAAAATAAAGCCATCAAAGAAGCAATTTTATATGTTAAACAACAAGTCTCCGAAGGGCAATCGCTATCTTATTCTATCTCTACCACCGAGTTTTTTCCAAGCTTGGTTGTGCGAATGTTTAAAATTGGCGAAGATAGTGGCAACATGGAAAACTCATTAAAAAATATTAAATATTTTTACGATAAAGAAATAAACGATTCTATCGACAGAATTGTTGGCATGATTCAACCCACCATAACTATTGTTATGGGTGGCATGATCGCCTGGATTTCTATTGCAGTTTTTGGCCCGATTTACAGCACTTTTTCGTCTTTGAAATAATGCTTGCTACTAAACCTTATCTTATTTTAGGTATTGGCACCGATGTTGGTAAAACCTTTTTTACCACTCATTATTGTAGCAATTTTGCCAATACTTTTGCCATTAAACCTGTGGCAACTGGCTTTGTTTGTTGCAATAATTTTATAGATCCCAATTCTGATGTTGCTTTACTTTTAAAAGCTACAAAACAACCACTCACTTTACAAAATATAAATAATATTTGCCTTTATCATCATCCACTAGCCATTTCGCCTCATTTAGTTTTAGATATTAATTTTGATAATTTACTAAATTTTTGTCAGCAAAAAATACAACAACATCAAAACCAAACCTTACTTATCGAAACCGCTGGCGGAGTTTTTAGCCCCATCAATAATCATCAACACTTTTTGCATTTAGCAGAAGCTTTACAAATAGAATGTTTATTAATTGCCAATAACTATCTTGGGGCTATAAATCATACTCTTGCCAGCATCGAAGCCATTAAAAATCGCAAACTAAATTTGCAAAAAGTTATTATCAATAATCATCAAAATAATAATCCAGCCACAACTTTGCAATTTATTGACACTTTACAAAATTTTTGCCAAAATAATAATTGGCAAATCGATTTTATGGAAATTAAAAATATTACAAAAAAACTTGATTTATAAATATTTTGTTTTTTAATTTTAAACTACTGAAATATCAAACTTTAATTTTATCAAAAAAAAATGACCAACATCTACGAAAAAGATATCATTTCTAATTTGGCTTTACAACATGCTAGCAAGCAAGAATGGGTAAAAAAAGCCGAAATTTTATGTGAAGCACTGCCCTATCTTCGCAAATTTTCTGGCGAAACATTTGTTATTAAATTTGGCGGATCAGCCATGGGAAAAGATAATAACTTAAAGAATTTTGCCAAAAATGTTGTGCTTTTAAAGCAAATTGGCATAAATCCAATAGTAGTGCATGGTGGCGGCCCGCAAATTGGGCAAATGCTT
>JAUMFK010000051.1:0-9422 GCA_032119875.1 Rickettsiales bacterium | reverse complement strand
TTTCAATTGTTAAGTTGCCGATTTTATCGCCATCTTTTACTTTTTTTTCTTGACCATCTTCTAAAATTATTGCAAGCCATTTTTTACCTTTTTGTTGTGATTTTATGAATTTAATATTAAGACCAAAACCATCTTTAATATAAACTCCGTAATATTCAACTTGCTTAACAAGTTTTTTTTCGTAGGCATCGTTTGGAGTTAGCTTGTAAATAGGTTGATATTTTAAATTTTTATGAGTTGCAGAATATTTTAGCACAAATTTTGGCTCTAAACTAGCGATAGCTTTTTTTGATTTTTCGGCATCCATCATTTGCGGTTCATCTATTATAACAATCGGCTTGCAATTGGCAATTTTATCAATATACTTTTCGCTTTCAAAAAGCCCCACCGAAAGGCCATCTCTGTTTTGTTTTAATATGTTTGTATCTTTATTAAAACCATGAATTCCGATAATCAAAATTTGCAAAGTCTCTTTATCGCAAAAGTTTTCAATATTTCTTAATTTTTTAGAATTATAAGAATATACATCGTATATAATGCTTGGATATTTTTCTTGCAGATGCTCTTGCAAGTTTTCGAAAGATTTTTTGATTCCTTGGCGAACGGCAATGCTTGGTGCAACAATAATAAATTTTGAAAGTTTTTGCTGTCTATAAAGCTCAAAAATTGTTCTTATGTAAGTATAAGTTTTGCCAGTTCCAGTTTCCATTTCAATTGAAAACTCCTCTTGACCTTGATTTTCAAAAATAGCATTAGTTGTTGCATTTATTGCCTCAACTTGATAATCTAATTCTGTAAATTTTAGCTTCATATTCTAAATTAATTAATTCTTTACACTTTTTATATTTAAATCTATCAATAAAACAAATTTTTACTTTTTGCATTTTAAAAAGAAGATGATTATAATTTAGATATTTGGCAAAATACAAGCAAAAATTTTATGAACAACAAAATATCGGCAATCAACATTAATTTGTTTTATAGCAAAAAACAAACTCTTTTTGATATTAATTTAACTTGCAAAGAAAAAACAGTAACCGCTTTAATTGGTCCTTCTGGTTGTGGTAAATCTTCTTTTTTACGATGCATCAACCGCATGAACGATACCATTGAAAACTGCGAAATTACAGGCTCTATTTTGCTTGATGGCAAAGATATTTACAGTAAAAATTATAGCAAAGATATCGATTTAGTGCAATTAAGAGCCTTTGTTGGTATGGTTTTTCAAAAGCCTAATCCGTTTCCTAAATCTATTTTTGATAATGTTGCTTATGGTCCAAAAATTCATGGTTTGTATAGCAACAAAAAAGAATTAGCCGAAATAGTAGAATCTAGCCTTACAAAAGCTGGCTTGTGGCAAGAAGTAAAAGATCGCCTGCACGAAAATGCTTTAGGTCTTTCTGGCGGTCAGCAACAAAGGCTATGTATTGCACGATCTATTGCCATTTCTCCCGAAGTTATTTTGATGGATGAGCCTTGCTCGGCACTTGATCCTGTTGCTACGGCTAAAATTGAAGAGTTAATAGACGAATTAAAAGTTAATTTTACCATTGTGATTGTTACTCACTCTATGCAACAAGCAGCTAGAGTTTCTGATTATACTGCTTTTTTTCATTTAGGTAAAATTATCGAATACAATACTACCAATCATATTTTTACTAACCCTAGCAATCAACAAACTCAAGACTACATCACAGGTAGATTTGGTTAAAATTATATTTTATGTTTAATTTTTCTTTAGCAGAATTTATTTTAGTAATTTTAGTGGCAATTATTTTTATCAAGCCACAAGATTTGCCAGAATTAGCCAAAATGTTGGGCAAAATAGTGGGAGAAATAAAAAAAATCTATCAAAAACTACTTACACAATTTAACGAAGTAGCAAAACAGCCTGAAATTGCTAGTTTAACCAAAGAATTTCAACAGCAAGTTTGTTTATCTGAAAAAAACAATTCAACACCTACCGAAACAGTAATTATCGATATGTATGGCAAAGAGCATATTGTTAGCAATATTTTTGCAGTTCGCCCAGATTTAACCAAAGAACAAATATTACAACAAGTGCAGAAAAACAATCAAAATAATGCTAACCATGATAAAAAAGAATAATGGCACTTTTGCATCTTAAATCTAACAAAATATTTTTGAGATAAAAACTTTAAAAAACGAAAGCTGTATATCTATACAGCTTGAGGCTTTTTGAAGCTTTTTAGCCAAAAAGATGAAGTAATGCCATTTTAACTTTAAAATCAATTAATCTAACAAAATATTTTTGAGATAAAAACTTTAAAAAACGAAAGCTGTATATCGATACAGCTTGAGGCTTTTTGAAGCTTTTTAGCCAAAAAGATGAAGTAATGCCATTTTAACTTTAAAATCAATTAATCTAACAAAATATTTTTGAGATAAAAACTTTAAAAAACGAAAGCTGTATATTTATACAGCTTGAGGCTTTTTGAAGCTTTTTAGCCAAAAAGATGAAGTTAGAGATTGATTAATTATCATTAAGCCCTAGTATTTCAAGCATTCTATCGGTTTCTTCACGTAATAGCTCTACTTTTACTTGGGTGGTGCCTTTATTTTTAAAATCTAAAATTTCGGCAGTTTTTTCAGAAACATCAATTATTCTGTTTTTAGCAAAAGGCCCACGATCATTCACTCGCACTACTTGGCTTTTATTATTATCGAGGTTAGTTATTTTTATCATTGAAGGCAAGGGCAAAGTAGGATGTGCGGCGGTTAGATCGCCTAAATTATAAGTTTCGCCATTAGCGGTTTTTTTGCCATGAAAATCTTTACCATACCAAGAGGCAATACCAATTTCCTCAAATGTTTCATAGTTTTGGGGGGTATAAGTAATATCAAAAGCAGTGTAAGGTTTGCCGATTTTAAAGATACCTTCATATTTAGGATAATAATTAGGATCGGTAATATTTTCTTGAGATTCTTGCGGAATGGTTATTTTTTCTTCAGATTTTATAGAGTTGTTAATTTTCATAATTGAAAACTCTTTAGTGTTGTAAATATTATCTTTTGGAATGCCTATCTGCATATTTTCGCTTGGTTTAGTGCGATATTTTCGTTTAACAAATTTTTTATTAGTTTGTTCTTCAAAGGCACAAGCTGAAAATAAAATTAAAATAATTAACAAGATGTATCGTTGCATACTGGAGTAGTTATTTTTAATAATGTTTCTTGGTGTTGTTTTTGAGGTTGCTCTTGTGTAGTGTAAATATCTCCTGCTTTGGTGATAACAAAAACGGCATATTGAGCCCATAAATTTGCCATAAATTTATTTTGCAAAAAACTAGGTAACACAATATTATTTATCAGGTAGACCTGCTGTTGAATAAAGAAGTTTAATTCTGCACAAAGTTTTAAAAAATCTTTTATTGAGCAAAAATGAATATTTGGTGTTTCATACCACTGAAACGGAATATGCTTATTAACTGGCATTTCACCTTTAAACATCAAGTGCCAACGGTTTTGTAAAAAAGCAAAATTTGGCAAAGAAACAATGGCAAATCTAGAAATTCTTAACATTTCTTGTAAAATTTGCGGCGGATTGTGAGTGGCTTGAATAGTTTGGCTTAAAATAGCATAATCAAAAGATTGATTAGGATACATTGCTAAATCAGACTCGGCATTGCCCTGAATAACCGACAAACCTTTAATTATAGCTTTACTTACCAAGTTTTGAGATATTTCTAAACCAAAACTCTGCACTTGCTTTTGTTGTTGTAAAAAATAAAGCAACTCACCATCGGCACAACCAATATCAAGCACTTTACTTTTTGGCAAAATAAAATCGGCAATAATTTGCAAATCGTAGCGCAGAAACGGTGATTTATTTTGAAAATTATCAAACATAAAAAATAATTAAATAATTCCTGCTTTTAAGCAATCATGCAAATGCAAAATACCTGATGGCTTTTGCAAATCATCAACCACAAAAACACTAGTTATGCTCTTTTGATTCATTAAGGCTACAGCCTTGATTGCTAAAATATCTGCACTAACAACAATAGGGCGAAAAGTCATTACTTGGTTAGCGGTTTTTTGCAAAAAATCGGCACAGAAAGATCTTCTCAAATCGCCATCGGTTATGATGCCAACCAAAACTTCATTTTCTAAAACTCCTGTGCAACCTAAATGTTTAGAGGTCATTTCGAGTAATACTTCTTGCATATTCTGATTGCTCTGCACCAACGGAATTTGTTTATTAGTTCGCATAATATCGGCAACATTTAATAACGAAGCCCCAATTTTGCCCCCCGGATGAAAAATTTTGTATTGCTCTTGATTGAATTTTTTTTCTTCTAACAAACTCATTGCCAAAGCATCACCTAAAACCAAGGTAAGAGTGGTAGAAGTAGTGGGAGCATTAAGCAAATTAGCCTCTTGATAAGGTGGCAAAACCAAAGCAACATCACTAGATTTAGCAAGTGTTGAGGCAATTTTACTAGTAATACCAATAATGTTAATGTTAAATCTTTTAGCAAAATTAATAATATCAAAAAGCTCTTTACTTTCTCCTGAATTAGAAATTAAAATTAAAATATCTTGCTTGGTTATCATGCCTAAATCACCATGGCTAGCTTCACTTGGATGCAAAAAAAATGCCGGGGTGCCAGTAGAAGCAAGGGTTGCTGCAATTTTATTGCCAATATGACCAGATTTACCCATACCACTTACAATAACTTTGCCGTGGCATTTTTTAATTAATTCTACTGCTTGTAAAAAATTATCATCAATAATGTTGGTAAGAGTTTTTAAAGCTTCTATTTGAATAAGTATTGAATTATTTGCCGAAACTAAACACTGATTTTTCATAAAAAGTTGATAAATATAAAGTTATTTATGGCAATATTGCATTTTAAATTTGTTTTAACTTTTGCAATGTAACAGTGCCTTAAAGTATTGCAAATAAAAATTAGCTGTCAAGTAAGTTTTTGCTTGCAGTAAAAAACTGCTAAAATTATGATATTTATTTTTAAATTATTTTTGCTAAACTTTTGCAACCTAAACACTTTTTTTACATTAATATTTTAAGGGCTAAAATAAGAGCTAAAAAAGCTTATTCTTTGTTAGAGTTATCGGTGGTTATTACTATTATGTCTATTTTAATGATGGGAGTTGCTTCTATTGTTAATAATTCCATGAAAAAGGCTCAAAAAAACGAAACCCAAGAAAAAATGCAAATTATTTATAATGCCATAGGTAAGTTTTTGTTAAGACAAGCAAGATTCCCCTGCCCTGCTCCACTAAATATTGCCGAAAATTCTAATTCATATGGAGATGAATCTATAACAGGTGCCAATTGCAATATTGTTGCAGGTGCAATATTTACTAGCAATAATAATTTTTTTATAGGTGCCGTTCCTACCACTACTTTGGGCTTGCCTTCAGATATGGCAAAAGATGAGTTTGGCAACAAAATAACCTACATTATTAGCAGAAATGCTACCATCGCAACAACACCAGAATTAGTTACTGCATCTATTACTACATCTATTTTTCCTAGTGGCGATAATGGTTTTGGCACAACAAATTATAATACACTTAATGTTTTTGAATATTCTACCGATGTATCGCCAATCACTTTAGCAACCGCTCGCATCATCACCGATCAAGCAATTTTTGCATTAATTAGCCATGGCAGCAATAAAAATTGTGCCTATCCTAGCAATGGCACATCGGCAAATCTACCTTGCCCAATTACCGACGAAAACACCAATTCTAGAAATAAATACAACCCAAACATTAATAACATTAATAACAACATTATTTACAGCTCTACTAACCCCAACTTTGATGATATAGTTTTGTTTAAAACCAAAAACCAAATCGCTAGCGATTTCAATGCCCATCATTTAATTTTATGTAATGCTAACATTTCTGAATCTATATTCAATAATTATAAAAGAACAACTACCGATCCTGATAATACAGGCCCTTTAAGATCTACTAATCAAAGCATTTTTTACGAACAAAATTTATTTCACAAAGATCCAGGTAACAGCTGTCAATTAATTTGCGGTAAATATGGTGTTTTATTTCAATCAAAATCAACCTGCCCTAGTTAGTTAATTATGTATCAAAATAAAATAAAAAATGCTTTTACTATTTTAGAGTTGTCGGTAGTTGTTGTTATTATTGCCGTTCTTGTTTTTACCACTATTAACTACTCTAACACAATGAGTGTTAATGCTAAAAACCGTATTACCAAAGATAAATTAAAAATTATTTACCTTGCTCTAGGGCAGTATTTAACAAACAACAAAAAATTACCTTGCCCAATATCTTTAAATATTAGCAAAACAGCTGTAATGTTGCAATCTTTAACTGGCAATGCTTGTTCTAGCGATATATGTTTTAGCAATAAATGCTATGGCGGAGTGCCAGTGCGAGATCTTAATTTATCTGCCGAATTATCTGAAGATGGTTTTGGCAATAAAATATTTTACATGATAAATCAAGCATATACTACCATAAATAATTTTGGCAATTATACCAATACCGCAAAAGACTCTAATAATTTTAATATACAAGAACAAATCATCACTGGTCGGTTAAGAAACATTACAAACACTGCCATTGTAATATTAAGCAGTAGCGGAGCAAACCAAGCTCACAGCTATCGCTCTAAAAATCATTTAACCGCCTGCACAGCAGCAATTACAAATTGTAATTATATTAATACCAATTCCATAACCATAGAAAGAAATAATAGCATAATTACAATGGCTGGTAGCACTAATTATCCAACTAATATTGTTATAAACGATTATACCAGCCCACTTTTTGATGACATTGTGCTTTATAAAACAGAAGAAGATTTTAGCCTTGATTTTAACCAATTTTATTTACAAAAATGCTCTGCAACAAATCCACCTGAATGCAATAGCCTATCTTATAATTTACAAGCTACTCAATCTTGCATCACTCCTTCAAACATTTCTAGAAGGGTTAAATGTTATCAATCAAATAGGTGTCGTTTTTTATTTGATTGCCGAAGAAGCTAATTAATTTTTATTATGATCAACATTTTTTTTACAACAAAAAAAGCCTATACTTTGGTAGAACTTTCAATTGTTTTAGTAATTATTTCTATTTTTCTATCAAGTGGTTTAAATATTTTTACCAACAATATTGTGCAAACCAAAACAGTCAACACCAAAGAAAAACTAAATATTATCTATAAATCTTTGGCAGAACACTTAATGACAACAAAAAGATTACCTTGCCCAATTAATCTTGCCAATGCAAAAGATACAAATATAAACTATGCCTTTACAGATACCAACAGAAATTGCGCAAGTCCTCTTGACCCTCACAATGACACAATAACCATAGGATACATTCCCACTAGAAATTTACATTTACCAAGCGATATGGCAGAAGATGATTTTGGCAATAAAATTTTATATGTTGTTGATGATAGATTAATTCCAAAATCACCAAGCATATTTTTTAATGCAACCAATTTTTTCAATTCAAATTCAGGTGGCAATGGTAATATTATCACAGATCAAAACGGCACTCGACCAATTTTATTACTTCTAAGTTTTGGAGCTAATTCTTGCGGATCTTACAAAATAAATGGAATACAAAATGCAAATTGTGCCAACATCGATGGAGCAGAACAACTAGAAAATGCCGATAATGATGCAAATTTTATAACCACTTCTGTTAATCCAAAGTTTGATGATGTAATTTTAACCAAAACCTACTACGATTTTTTACAAGAGCTAAACCTTACTCACACTCAAGCGCAAGGCACATTTTAGTAATTATTTCATTAGCAAGCAAATAATACTGGTTATTAATTTTTATATGGTTGCAATCAACTACAATAAACCCTTGATTAATTAATTTATGCAGAGCTTGTGATGTAAAAATTTTATCAAAACTTTTGCCATAAATTTTTTCTAAACTAGTTTTTTTAATACCTTCGCTTAATCTTAAACCCATCAATAACAATTCTTCTAATCTTTTTTTTACAGTTAATATTTCGGTTGTTTGCCAAGGCATTTGTTTATTTTGTAAAGTTTGGAGCCATTTTTTTGGTTCACAAAAATTAGCGGTAGCAAAATTTTTTTGATCTTGGTGAAATCTAGAATGAGCTCCTGCCCCAATTCCGATATAATCAATTCCTTGCCAATAAGCCAAGTTATGTTTGCATTCAAAACCTAGTTTGGCATAATTAGAGATCTCATAAAGATGCATATTGTGTTTTTGGCAAATTTCAAAAGTTGCTTGATATAATTCGCAAGCCAAATCTTCGTTTGGTAAAATAATTTTTTTTTGTAAAAAAAGCCCAAAAAAAGCAGTGCCTTTTTCAATGGTAAGTTGATATAAAGATAGATGATTACTATTAAAACTAAGTGCTAATTCTAACTCTTTTTGCCATTGTTTTAATGTTTGATTTGGTCTAGCATAAATTAAATCAAACGAAAAATTATCAAAATGTTTTTTTGCTAAATCTATCGCTTCAAAAGCTTGATTTTGACAATGAGTTCGGCCTAAAAATTTTAGATCATCAGCATTGAGAGCTTGAATTCCTAGAGAAAGTCTATTAATACCAGTATTTCTTAATTGTGAGAATTTTTCTGCCTCAACAGAAGTTGGATTAGCTTCTAGAGTAATTTCACAGTTTGGTTTTAATTGCCATAATTTACTTATTTGTTCTAAAATACCAGCAACCAAACTAATTGGCATTAAAGAAGGAGTGCCACCACCAAAAAAAATAGATGAAATTTGTTTTGATTTATCTATTTTTTGAGCAAAAAAATTTAATTCTGTTTTATAAGCTTCTAAAAATTCTTGATGATTAATGCTATTTGAAACATGTGAATTAAAATCACAGTAAGGACATTTGCTTTGGCAAAAAGGATAATGAATATATACCGCTAAATCATTGGTCATTTACCAAGCAAGCCACCTAGTTTTTCTTTGCCTAAAATATGCATATGAAAATGATCTACTGTTTGTAAAGCATCACTTCCGTTATTGGTAATGAGGCGAAAACCATTTGGACAGTGCAGATTAGCAATTTCAGCTACTTTTTGTAAAAAATAAGCAATTTCTTGTGGCTTTGCCTGATTAATAAAATGAGTATAATTGCAATAGGGTTGTTTAGGGATAACCAAAATATGCAACGAAGCTTCGGGTTTGATATCATAGAAAGCAAGTAAAGAATCGTCTTGATAAACTATTTTTGCTGGTATTTCTTGCCGAATTATTTTAGCAAAAATATTATTTTGGTTATACTCAAACATAAATTACAAGCTAATTACAAAGCTTTAAGGTTATATTTTTTGATTAAATAACTCATTACACTAGATGCTTCTTCGTTTGTGATTTTGCGATCAAAAATAAGAACTTCAGAGATAAAGCCTTTAAAGATACCATTATAACCA
>JAUMFK010000050.1:0-7240 GCA_032119875.1 Rickettsiales bacterium | reverse complement strand
CACTACTTCAACTAAACACATTCTGCAATTACCAGCAATTGCTAATTTTTCGTGATAACAAAACCTAGGAATCTCGATGCCGGCAAGCTCACAAGCTTGTATGATGGTAATGCCATTTGGCACTTCTAAACTTTTACCATTAATAGAAATATTTGCCACAATAATTTTAAATTTAGTTTATAACAATGTTGCATTCCAAATTTGTTTTGAGGAGAAATTTTAGCTATTTTTAGCCTCATACTAAATATATGCCGTTGCTTTGCATTAGCATAACTAAAAGAATATTTAGCCAAAAATGGCAAAAAATTAAAATAAATTTGGGATGCAACAGTGCCTTTATACCGTTTTACAATTTTTAAATGCATAAAAAAATTGTTTTTAATTTTAATATGTATTTAAAGATCGTAAAACGGTATTATAATAGTTTGTTTTATAACGAACTACACAAAAGAACTGGTATAAATTTTAAAATAATGAATAATTAAAATCAATTAGTTATTATAATACATTTCAAATTCAATAGGATGCGGCATTTGCTCATATCTTTCGGCCTCTTTAAGTTTAAGCTCAATATAGGCATCAATTTGTGAGTTAGTAAATACATCTCCTGCCAATAAAAAGTTACGATCTTTATCAAGAGCAGCCAAGGCTTCTCTTAACGAGGTAGCTACTGTTGGAATTTCTGCTAACTCTTGCTTGTTGCAATGATATAAATCTTGATTTTTTGGCTCTCCTGGATGAATTTTATTTTTAATACCATCTAAACCTGCCATTAACAAAGCAGAGCAAGTTAAATAAGGGTTAGAAGCGGGATCTGGAAATCTGGCTTCGATTCTTCTGGCTTTTTCATTAACAACATGCGGAATTCTAATAGAAGCAGAGCGATTTTTTGCAGAATAAGCTAATAAAACAGGAGCTTCATAGCCAGGAACTAATCTTTTATAAGAGTTAGTAGTAGAATTTGAAAAGGCATTAATAGCTTTAGCATGTTTAATGATGCCACCAATATAGTAAAGAGCTAGCTCCGATAAGCCTGCATATTCTTTTCCGACAAATAAATTTTCATTTTTTTGCCAAATAGATTGATGCACATGCATACCTGAACCATTATCACCAAAAATTGGTTTTGGCATAAAAGTAGCAGTTTTACCATAAGCATGGCAAACATTATGCACCACATATTTAAATTTTTGAATATTATCGGCAGTGCCAACCAAAGTGCTATATTTAAAGCCAATTTCAAATTGCGAAGTAGCAACTTCATGATGATGAAGTAAAGGCTGTAAATTAACATTTCGCATATTATCAACAATTTCTGAACGAAGATCTTGCCCTGTATCAATAGGAGCTGGAGCAAGATAACCGCCTTTAACTTGCGATCTTTTAGCCATATTACCACCATCGAGATTTTTTGCAGTGTTATGAGGAGCTTCTTCAGAATCTATTTTATAGAAATTGCCATAACTTTTTACTTCGAATCGCACATCGTCAAAAACAAAAAATTCTGGTTCAGGACCAAAATAAGCAACATCGCCAATTTTGCTATTTTTAAGATATTCTTCGGCTTTTTTAGCAGTAAATCTAGGATCACGATCGTAGCCAGCATTAGTAACAGGATCTATAGTATCGCAAGTAATTACCATAGTAGAAGAATTGTTAAAAGGATCAATAAAAACAGTGCTTAAATCTGGCATTAATAACATATCAGATTGATTGATTTCTTTCCAAGCAGCAACAGAAGAGCCATCAAAGGCAATACCTTTGGTTAATTCTTCTTCACTTACCGTATCGGCACAATGAGTAATATGGAGCCATTGACCGCTATAATCGGTAAAACGAAAATCAACAAACTTAATTTCTTGTTCTTTGATGGTTTTTAAAACATGTTCAACGATATTTGTTTTAGACATAATAATATATTTTGTTGTTTAATGAAATTAATATTTAAAAAATATTAATAAACTATGGATAATAATGATTTTATGAAAGTTAATTTTTTATTTGATAAAAATTTGTTTAAAAAATAATTTTATCATAGACGGGATTATATTTTTAACATTTTCAAAAATTAATGTCAAAGTTTTTTTTCCAATATTTTTTATAATGGCACTGTTAAATTCCAAATTTGTTTTAATTTTAATTTTGAAGTGCCATAAAATAGTAATAAATAGGTGTATTTTTTACTTGCATCTAAAATTTATTAATCCTAAAATTTTATTATAAAGTTAGTATAATACAAATCTATAAAACAATCTGTAAAGTTGTGTTTTTTTATTTATAAATAATTCTGTATTACTTGTATTTGCAACAATTTCTAAAAAACTATCGTTAAATTTTATGTCTAATTCACAAAATTCACAAAATAATTTTAGCTTCGATGTTGAGGTAGGTAAAATTTTAAACCTAATGATAAACTCTCTTTATGCTAATAAAGATGTAGCTTTACGCGAGCTAGTTTCTAATGCTTCCGATGCTTGCGATAAACTTCGCTACTTGGCAACTCAAAAACCTAATTTACTTTGTGAAGAATTAAAAATTAATATTACCACAAATAAAACTCAAAACTTGCTAATTATTTCCGATAATGGCATTGGCATGAACAAGCAAGATCTTATCAATAATTTAGGCACTATTGCCCGCTCTGGCACTGAAAATTTTTTACAAAATATTGCCAAAAGCACTAATCAAGACGAAAAACTACAATTAATTGGGCAGTTTGGAGTTGGTTTTTATGCTAGCTTTATGATTGCTAATAAAGTTGAAGTTTTATCAAGAAAAGTCGAAGAATCTGAACTTTGGCTATGGCAATCTGAAGGCAATAATTCTTTCAGCATTGATTTGGCAGAAAATAACTTATTTGATAATATTTCTGGCACTAAAATAATTTTACACCTCAAAGAAGAGGCAAAAGAATTTCTTGATCGTTTTCATATTAAACACATTATTCAAACTTATTCCGATCATATTAACTTTCCAATTTGTTTTATCCCCGAAAATACAAAAGAAGGTGCCACAATTGAAACCCTTAATTCTGCTTCTGCACTTTGGAAAAAGCCTAGCAAAGAAATAACCCAAGAACAATATCAAAATTTTTATAAACATATTTCACATCTACCTGGTGAGCCTTTTTTAACCTTGCACAACACTGTTGAAGGTAATCTTAGTTACACAAACTTATTATTTATTCCTAGCACTAAACCTTTTGACTTATTCCATCCAGATCGCAAAACATCTTTAAAACTTTATGTTAAAAAAGTTTTTATTAGCGAAAATCTTAATTTAGTTCCTGCTTATTTACGTTTTTTAAAAGGCTTGGTTGATTCCGACGATTTACCATTAAATATTAGTCGCGAAACTTTGCAACATAATGCAGTGCTTGATAAAATAAAAAAGTCACTCATCAATAAAGTATTAAGCGAGCTTAAAAAAGTTGCCAACAATACACCAGAAAAATATCAAGAATTTTGGCAAAATTTTGGAGCTGTTTTAAAAGAAGGTTTATGCGAACCATCAGAATTTCGTGAAAAAATTTTAGAAACTTGCTTATTTTATACTTCAAAATCAACAACCACACCAATTTCTTTAGCAACATATTTAAGCAGAATACTAGACAATCAAAAACAAATTTTCTTTTTAACAGGTGAAAATATTGCCAAAATACAATCTTCGCCACAGCTAGAAATTTTTCAAAAAAAAGATATCGAAGTTTTATTTCTAACCGATGCAGTCGACGAATTTTGGGTAACAGTTGCCACTGTTTATCAAGAGAAAGAATTTCAATCTATAAATCGCACCGATATTAATCTTGACGAAATAAAAAGTGAAAACCTTCAAAACCAAGAATCAACAAATACTAACCAAGAAAATCAACAAGAATTACTCGATTTTTTTAAAAATTGCTTACAAGATAAAATAAAAGAAGTGCGAGTTTCTAAAAAACTCACTAGCTCTCCTGTTTGTTTAGCTGTTGATGCTTATGGTATGGATATTCGCCTTGAAAGATTTTTACTTGAACAAAAGCAATTAAATTCTGCTTCAGCAAAAATTTTAGAAATAAATTTAAACAATAAAATTATTCAAAAAATTTCAGATAATTTTAAACAAAATCCAAGCCAAGCCTCTGATATGGTAAAAACTTTATTCGATCTAGCATGTGTAGTTGAAGACGAACCTTTAAAAGATGCTTATGATTTTTCACAAAGAATCCAAAGTTTATTAGCTTAAACTATGGAAAATACTAATCTTGCTTCCTTAATTAATAAATTCAATGCTTGGTTAGATGAGGCAAAAAATTGTCAACAAATAACCGAGCCAACCGCAATGTGTTTAGCTACTATTTCTACTGATATGCAACCTTTGGCAAGAATGGTGCTTTTAAAACAAGTAAATGAGCAGGGTTTTTATTTTTTTACTAATCAAAACAGTCAAAAAGGTCAAGATTTACAAAATAATAAAAAAGTTGCCTTATGTTTTTATTGGGAACAAATTAAAAAACAAATCAGAATTGCAGGCTTTGTTAAGCAGGCAACCAGCCAAGAATCTGATACTTATTTTGCTTCACGTCCTTATCAAAGTAAGATTGGGGCTTGGGCATCGGCACAATCAAAACCAATGCAGAATTGGCAAGAATTTGAAAAAAAAATACAGTATTTTTCAGATAAATTTCACCAACAACCAGTGCCAAGACCAAATTTTTGGAGTGGTTTTATTGTTGTTCCTACTCAAATTGAATTTTGGCAAGAGCAAGATTTTCGCCTACATCATCGCTTTTTATACACCAAGCAAAGCAACGATTCTTGGCAAGAGCAACAACTTTATCCATAAATTAATATGAATTTTTATGCACTTTGCCATCAATATTTAAGTGATATTTCTCAACAAATAGAAGATGCCGATAAAAAATGTTTATTCGAAATCGATTACTCCGATGGAGTGTTAAATATCACTATTTCTGCCACCAAACAAACTTTTATAATTAACCGTAATGCAGGCAATGAAAAAATTTGGTATTCTTCACCATTTAGTGGTCCTGATTATTTTTCTTTTCATCAATCTCAAAATGCTTGGCTAAATCAAAAAGGCATCAACTTGACTCACAAAATTTTCTCCGAACTTAACATTTAAAATCTATGAAAAATATTCTTTTAATTCCAGGTGATGGTATTGGCTCAGAAGTAATTAATCAGGCAAAAAAAGTTCTCGATTTTTTTACCAAATACACTGAAATTAAATTTAACACCGAAGAAGCTTTACTTGGCGGTATTGCCTACGATCAAACTGGCACACCATTTCCTTCTGCAACACTTGATTTAGCCAAAAAATCTGATGCCGTTTTACTTGGAGCAGTTGGCGGTTTAAAGTGGGAAAATTTACCTTATTCATCAAGGCCAGAAAGAGGCTTACTAGGTATTAGAAAAGAATTAAATTTATTTGCCAATCTTCGCCCGGCTAAAGTTTTTGATGCCCTAATTGATAGCTCTACTCTTAAAAAAGAAGTAATTATCGATCTAGATATCATGATTGTTCGAGAACTTACAGGCGATCTATATTTTGGCGAACCAAGAGGAGTAAGCACTTTACCTGATGGCTCAAAACAAGGGATAAACACTATGGTTTATAATTCAAAAGAAGTTACTAGAATTGCCAAAGTAGCCTTTGAATTAGCTTTACTACGCAACAAAAAACTTTGCTCAATAGATAAAGCAAATGTGCTTGAAACCACCGAAATGTGGCGAGAAATAGTAACCGAAATTGGCAAAAACCACTATCCACAAGTTGCTTTATCACATATGTATGTTGATAATGCTTCAATGCAGTTAGTACGTAATCCAAAACAATTCGATGTAATGCTTACTGGCAATATTTTTGGCGATATTTTATCTGATACCGCTTCAATGCTTACAGGCTCTCTTGGCATGTTACCTTCTGCTTCTTTGGGAGAAAAACAAACTAATGGCAAACAATTCGCTTTATATGAGCCAATACACGGCTCCGCTCCCGATATAGCTGGCAAAAACATTGCCAACCCCTTGGCAACCATTTTAAGTTTAGTTATTCTTTTAATTATCATAGTCAGGCAAATAACATAGAATTAGCAATTAGCAATGTTTTAAACAATAATTTTTTTACTGCAGATATTTCTAAATCAAAAGAAACCGCCATTTCATGTAGCCAAATGGGCGACGAAGTTATTAAAGAATTAGCAAAAATTTTAAACTAAATTTATGTTAGCAAAAAACATTATAGCATTTATTATCTTATTATATTTTGTAAATAGTGTTTTTGCTAACAACCGCCCCACCACTTTTGATGATCGTCCAGCTTGTGAAAAAAGCCAAGGAGTTTGGCGAGAATTTGGCAGTGGTTGTGTTGATAATTGTTTAAAAAAAATCGATCCTTACAATATTGTTTGCACTTCTGCTCTTACTTATGGTTGCGAGTGCGGTAAAAACAGATGCTGGAATGGCGAAACATGTGTTGCTATACAAGAATATCAACTAGAATATAACAAACAACAAGAACAAGAAAATTTTGCAAATAACAAAGATCGCCTAGCCAGACAACAAGAAGCTCAAAAATTTCGCCGAGATTATCTTGAAAAACTCATCAAGGGTGAAAAATCTAGCACAACACAAGTTGCCGAAAATAAAGAAAAAAAAGAAGATCCTAACTCCTTTACTGGTAGCAACAAAAAATTAATCTACGATGGTTTCGAAGGCAAAAAAACCGCCAAGAAAAAAGATCTTCAAGAAAAATTAGCCCAAATAAACGAACAACAAAACAATATTCCACAACCACAAACCGCTCAACAACCAACCAACAATATCGAAAAAAGCTCTATTGTCAATAATAATCCTCAAATTCAAAACACCGAAAATACCAAGCCAGATTCTACTTCTGGCTTTCTTGATTCTTTAGGCGATAAATTTAATAAATTCTTATCTTCGCCAAATAATAATAATGAAATACCTCCAGTTTATGTTGCACCACAAAACGGAGCTAATTTTAACGATAACAACAAAGTAATTGATAATTTAAATTTAAACAATCAAAATACATCAGATTTGCCGATAGTTCCTCTCGATTAAAATATAAAGGTAAGAAAATGGTATAATACCATTTCAACTTTTTAATTGACCATCTATAAACAAATGCTTTTTACAATTTCATTGCCTAGATTCTTAACAAATTCACAAACCTGATTTTCTAATTCAATTAAAGTTTCAAATACCTTGTTTTT
>JAUMFK010000049.1:0-6874 GCA_032119875.1 Rickettsiales bacterium | reverse complement strand
GTTTTTGGCTAAAAAGCTTCAAAAAGCCTCAAGCTGTATGGATATACAGCTTTCGTTTTTTAAAGTTTTTATCTCAAAAATATTTTGTTAGATTGATTAATTTTAAAGTTGATTAATTTTAAAGTTGAAATGATATAAAATGCAAACAATTTAAATAGCATTTGCCAATAACTTTAAAGAAATATTTGTAAATGTCAATATATTTTTTTTCTTTATAAACAAGATTTTTTACAAAATGACCACAAATTGATTAATTTTAAAGTTGAAATGGTATTATATTCTAAATTATATTTTACTTTATTTACCATTTTTCTTGATAATTTGTTGTTTTAAAATTAAAATTATGGCATTGTTGCATTCTAAATTTGTTTTAATTTTAGCTTTGAGAAGAAATTTTAGTTATTTTTAGCTAGATTTCAGTTATGCTAAAAGCAACAATTATATATTTAATATGAGTCTAAAAATAGCAAAATTCTTCTCAAAACTAAAATTAAAACAAATTTAGAATAATGCCATTATAAAACTCGTTTTGATTTGGTAAATGATGCCATTTCTAGTTTTAGGTTAACAACCTTCTTTTTTTTAAATTATTTAAACAATGTCAAATATATTTCTTGCTCTTAAAGAAAAATTTCAAAATATTATCAATAATCTTATTGCCACACAAAACTTAACAAGAAGTGTTGCAATTACTAACCTAGAATTTGTATTAGAGCCCACCAAACAAACAATTCATGGCGATATAGCCTGTAATATCTCTTTAGTGTATAGTAAGCAATTTGCGGTTTCGCCACAAGATTTAGCTAAACAAATAATATCGCATCTTTCACATCCTTACATTACTAAACTTGAAATAGCTCAAGCTGGTTTTATTAATATTTTTCTGCATCCGCAAGCTTATTATGATAATTTACTTAATTTACTTACCAAGCCCATTAGTTACCCTAATTTAGGCAATAATTTGCTAGTAAACCTAGAATATGCCTCACCAAACCCCACTGGTCCTATACATATTGGGCACACTAGAGGGGCTATTTATGGCGATGTTTTAGCAAAACTATTGCAAAAAGTTGGTTATAAAGTTCTTAAAGAATACTACATAAACGATGCTGGCAAGCAAATTGACACATTGTTAGAATCGGTATATGCCCGTTATTTACAGGCTTGTGGGCAAAATTTTAATCTTGCTAGCCATCATTATCCTGGCGAATATTTAATTGATATTGGGCAAAAAATTTATCAACAATTTGGTGATAGTTTAATCAATTTACCACCTCAACAATATTTTATCAAAATTCGCTCTTTAGTTTTGCAAGAAATGCTTAACATTATCAAATCCGACTTGCTTTCCTTAAAAATTGAGCATAATAATTATTTTTCCGAACAAGAACAGCTACATAACACTAATCAAATTTCACAAGTTATAGCAGATTTAACTCAACAAGGCTACATTTATGAAGGTGTTTTAGAAGCTCCTAAAACCCAAAAAGGAGTTGGTTCTTTATCATCAGAAGATTTTTCTTTACAAAATCAAACCTTATTTCGCTCTACAATGTTTGGCGATGACCAAGATAGAGTTGTAAAAAAAGCCGATGGTTCTTTTACTTATTTTGCTTCTGATTTAGCATATTTACACAGTAAATTTACTAGAGGTGCTAAATTATTTATTATGCCTTTGGGCTACGATCATTTAGGTTATGTAAAAAGACTCACCGCCGCCACTAGCATTATCACCAAACAACAGGCAAAAATTAAAATTATTTTATGTCAAATGGTTAAATTCGTTAAAGATGGCGAAGCTTTAAAAATGTCAAAAAGAGCTGGTAATTTTATTACTGCCAAGCAAGTGGTTGATGAAATTGGCTCTGATGCTCTACGTTTTTTAATGCTTACACGTAAAAACGATGCTCCTTTTGATTTTGATTTAAACAAGGCAATTGAACAATCAAAAGATAACCCTATTTTTTATGTGCAGTATGCCCATACTCGTTGTTGTTCGGTGCTAAAAAATGTTACCAAAGAAATGCCTCAATTAAACTTAACTAATCATCAACAAATTGATTTTTCTTTACTACACAATGAAGTAGAGCTTGCCTTATTGAAAAAAATTACGAATTTTACTCGAATTATCGAATCAGCGGCATGTCATTTTGAGCCTCATAAAATAGCTTTCTATTTACAAGAATTATCAGCAGAATTTCATGCTTGGTGGCAATTAGGAGTTGTTGATGCTGGCTATAAATTTATTATCAAAAATAATCCAAATTTAACCCTAGCTCGAGTTGCCTTAATTATTGGTGTACAAAAAATTATTGCCGAAAGTCTCGATATTTTCAGCATCACCCCCCTAACAGAAATGCATTAAAATTATATGGAAGATTTTGGTTATAAAAAACAATCTCTAAACAATAATAATTTAAAAAAGAAATTTTTTTTCTTGGCTGCGGTTATTTCGTTTGGTTTATTTTTTTGGATTGTGCTTAATGCATATCATTTTATCAGCAATAATAATCCAAAAGAAATACCAATAATCAAAGCTACATCAACTATAATTAAAACACAAAAACCAACCTCGCCAGAAGAATCTAACAACAACAACTCAATTTATGAAGATATTTTACAAAAAAAAGCTGAAAATATTAATAATTATCAAGCCGTTAAAGCCATTGACACCGCCAAACAACCATCTCCAATAGATGAAAATAATCAAAAATCATCAAAAATCACAAACGAAATCTCTGAAAAAATTCTAAAAACAGATTTAGAAAAATCAACCAAACATCAATTCTACAGAAAAAAATATAAATAAAACATTAAAAAATGAAAAAAACAACATCATTAAAGTGCAAGTAGCGGCAATGTCTTCACTAGATTTGGCCGAAGAATATTGGCAAAAAATCTCTAAAAATCAAGCAAAAATTCTAAAAAATTATCACCATTTTATTGAAAAAATAGATTTAAACAACAAAGGAATTTTATTTCGACTAAAAATCGGCGATTTTACTAATCAAAGCGAAGCAGAGGAATTTTGCCAACAATTTATTTTTCATAGCAAAAAAACCAAAGCAGATTGCATCATTCTTCATTAACTATGTATCAAAATTCCATTTCACAACTTACTAAATGCATTGCTAAATTACCTAATATGGGGCCGAGAATTGCTAAAAAAATCACTTTACATTTAGCTCTAAACAAAGAAAAAACTCTTTTGCCACTTATTCAAAATTTACAAGATCTTTATCATAAAATACAAACTTGCCATATTTGTGGCAACCTAGATGAAAATCCGGTTTGTTTTATTTGCGCAAATCCTGCTCGAAACCAACAAATCTTATGTGTAGTAGAAGAAGTTGCCGATTTATGGGCAATCGAAAAAACTAATTCTTATCAGGGTTGTTTTCATATTTTAGGCGGAAGTTTATGTGCCCTTTCTGGCAAAACTCCGCAAACTTTAAATTTTGATAGTTTATTTAGTCGAATTCAACAACAACAATTTCAAGAAATCATCATCGCCACTTCTGCAACTATTAACGGGCAGAATACTGCCAATTTTTTAGTAGATGCTATCAATAATTTAAAGCTTCACAAACCAAGTAAAATAACTCACCTTGCCTACGGCATACCAATTGGCACCGAGCTTGATTATCTCGATGAAAATACTTTAAGTATTGCTCTAAGTGGTAGAAAAAATTTCTTATAACAATTTTTATAAAAATGAATCAAAATAATATTTTTAACATTCCGCTTGGCGAAAACTTTTTAGCTACTTTTAGCGAGTGGTTTATCAAAAAATTTGCCAACAAAGAATGCACTGTTATTTTTAGCCATCAATCTTGCATTGACGATTTTAAACAATATATTTTTTCTAAAACCAAGTTTTTACCTACAATAAAAGCAATAGATCAACTACAAATAGATGATTGCCATCAATTACTAAATATCACACAAAATGATGAAAAAATTATGTTGCTTAAACAACATAAAGTTTTATCAAAAATTTCTAGCCTTCTGCGTTTGGTTGAAATAATTAAAGCACAACAAATTTTTAAACAAAATAATAAAAACACCACATATTTTAAAGTTGCTCTTGAATTTTTAGAAATTTTTTATGCCCTTGAAAACGAAAAAATTGATTTGCATCAATTAAATCAACTAGACGATAGCAATTTGGCAGAGCATCGCTTAATTACCCTAGAATTTATCAAAAATTTTTACTGCAAAACTAAACATCATAATTTAAAAGATAATATTTTATTTGCCGAATCTTTTGCTAATTATTTAAGAATAACTGTGAGCGAATTAATTGATAAACATTGTTTAGCTACTCCTCTTATTATTGCAGGCTCAAGCGGTAGTATTGATTCTACTTTACAATTAATTGGCTCTATTGCCAAACAAAAACAAGGTCATGTTGTTTTGTATGGTTTATCGCCAGAAATTTTTACCGAACCTGTTTTACCAAATCATCCGCAATATTTTCTGCACAGAATATTACAAACACATAACATTAAACATTCTGATGTAATAAATATTAGTAATTCTAACAATAATTTAGCAGAAATTGTGCTGCAAAAATTATTTTTACCAGCAAAACAAACTATCACTTGGCAAAAAGATGAAAAACTAGCCGATTTTTTAGCCATAAAAGCTAAAAATGATCAATTAAAAATTATTGAATGTTCTAATTTTTTTGCAGAAAGCGATTTTGTTTGCCAAAAAATTATTCATAATGCTAGTAAAAAAATAGGAATTGTAGTTTATGATGAAAAATTTTTACCATTTCTTACTTTGCATTTACAGCAAAAAAATATTGTTTTTGATAATAAAATCGCTCAAAATGCCAAAAATCATCCTATTTTTAGCTTTATTTTGTTACTTTATCAAATTGTTAACGAAAATTTTAACACCTACACTTTATCTGCTTTGTTGCACCATCAATTATTTAACATTGATAAAAATTTATTACATTGGCTCGAATTATTTGTTTTCAGACAACCTTTAATTGCAAAAAATTTAAATGAGTTGGTTAATTTTTTGTCCGACAATATTTATGAAAAATCTTTTCATCATCAAAAATTTTGCAAAGATAACCAAGAAAAATTCACTCCTGAAATTTTAGAAAACATTATTGATTTTTTACAAAATTTAGCTAATAATTTACCAAAAGAAGCCAGTTTAGAAAGCTATTTTAATTCTTTTGCAAAAATTACCAAGCAAAATATTTCAGATATTTTAAATACTAACGAAGATATTAAAAAATTTATTGAAGAATTATTAGTTTTAAATTATCAAATACAAAATCTCGACGAATTAAAATGTGTTATTAATAGTTTTAGTTATTTTCCTGATAAATCAAATAAGAGTAATATCACGATTCTATCACATTTAGAGGCTCGTTTATTAACTTTTGATATACTGATTATTACCAATGTTAACGAATCTTTTTTACCACAAAATCAAGATGGCGGGCTGATTGGCAACAAAATTAAAACCGATTTAAATATTAATTTAACTCAAAAAAGATTTGGGCAAAGTGCTTTTGATTTTTGTAGCTATTTTCAACAAAAACAAATATTTTTTACATATAGCAATACCGATAGTAGCGGTAAAATCAATAAAATTTCACCTTTTTTACTAAAATTACGAGTGCTGGTGCAGAAATTATCTTCTCACTTGTTGGAGTTAATTTTTACAAAACATCGCCTCACTGAACCAAATTTGCCTTATGAACCAAATAAAAAACCTGCGGTTAAAGTTGTGAATCTTTATAAACCAAAGCAGTTTTCTGCAAGAGATTTATATAAATTAACCGAAAATTCTTATTCTTTTTATATTGAAAAAATCTTAAAACTTAATGTTTTATCAAATTTTGATAATCTAAACAAAATATCTCTTGCAAAACAAGTATTTTTAACAGATGTTGTAAATAATTATTTTCAAAATTATGTTAATTATAACCAAGATCTTGCTAAAAAATTATCGTTTTATTTTTTAGATTCTGGCAATATTTTATTAAATAAACTTTGGATAGAAAAAATTTTAGAAAATATTCATCAAGAAATTAGTCAAAATTATAAAAATCATCACTTTATAACTAAACAACAAATTTCCTTTAATCATGGTAATTTACAATTTACTGATAAAATTGATTTAATAATTATTGATAACAAAAATTATCAGTTAATTAAATATAATACAAAATCAACATCAGAAAAAGATATGGCAAATATTTTAAATTATCAACATCTTTTTTACACCCAAAATCATCCCAATAATTTAGCACAAAAACATGTTTGGAATTTAATAAATTCTAATACAAAAATGAAGGAAGAAAAAAATCAAAAAACACTGCACGATCTCAATAATTTAATAAATGAATTTATGCAAGACGATTATCTATTTACTTATCAACAATCAAAACTAAATCATTACAAAAATTTTATTCGCCAACAAGAATGGCAATGCCAACAATCAAACGAAAATATTGAAGAAGAATAGTTATACCATTTCAACTTTAAAATTAATCAATCTAGCAAAATATTTTTGAGATAAAAAATTCAAAAAAATATTGTCTGTATTAATATGTAGATATTATTTTTTAAAAATTTTTAGCCAAAAAGATAAGAAAATTCCAAATCTAGCAAAATATTTTTGAGATAAAAAATTCAAAAAAATATTGTCTGTATTAATATGTAGATATTATTTTTAAAAAATTTTTAGCCAAAAAGATAAGAAAATTGCAAATCTAGCAAAATATTTTTGAGATAAAAAATTCAAAAAAATATTGTCTGTATTAATATAAAGATAAGAAAATTGCAAATCTAGCAAAATATTTTTGAGATAAAAAATTCAAAAAAATATTATCTGCATTAAT
>JAUMFK010000048.1:1621-17985 GCA_032119875.1 Rickettsiales bacterium | reverse complement strand
TTGGCAAAAGCAAAATATCAAAAAAATATTGCCAAGCTTTCAGCAAGAAATAAAATTTATAGGGCATAAAAATTTTTTTAAACCACAACTTTCGGTGCTAGAAAATTTAATGTTTTATAGCAAATTAACCGCTACCGAAATTACTGTGCCTATGGCAATGCATTTTTTTAATCTCACTGAAATTTGCCATCATCAAATAGGCAAACTTTCTGCAGGTTGGCAACAAAGATGTTTATTAGCTTTATTGCTTACTTATGATGCTAATTTATGGCTTTTAGATGAACCAACAAAAAACCTAGATATGGCGGGCAAACAACAGTTAAAAGGTTTAATCAAAACCAAAATTATGCAAAATGGCATAGTGATTATCGCTACTCACACTAATATTTTTGACGACATCGGGCAAAGTTTATTTCTGCAAGATTTTGCGAGATAAGAAATATTCAAAAATATAAAGTTAAATTAGCTAAATTTAGTTCTTGAAAAAAAAGATTACTGCACTAAAATTAACCAAAATATTTTTTAGAGCATTTTTACCAAACAATGAAAATTAGTCAAAAAATGAAGTATAAAATTTTAACTAATTATCGTTATGGCAATGTTGCATCACAATTTTATTTTATTTGCCATTGTTTATTGCAAATACTGTATTCTACTAATTTTTATTAAGTTATGTCTGATTCAAGCCAAAATAATAATTCTTGCAATCAAACCAAGCGAGATCTCATCAAAAACACTGCCTATGTTACTGCTGGAGTAGGTGTTGTTTGTGCTTTTTTACCATTTATCGATAGCATGAATCCCTCTCAAGATGTGCAGGCTCTCGCTTCAATTGAAGTTGATATTTCGCCAATTAAACAAGGTGAAGAAAAAAAGGTAATGTGGCGAGGTAAACCAATTTTTATCAAGCATCGCACCCCAGAAGAAATCAAACAAGCTGCTGATGTTGCAAATTCCGATTTAAAAGATCCTCAACCAGATTCTGACCGAGTAAAAAAAGGTAAAGAACAGTGGTTAGTAACTATTGGTATCTGCACACATTTAGGTTGTGTGCCAATTGGCGGGCAAGGCGAATATAAAGGCTGGTTTTGCCCTTGTCATGGCTCTCAATACGATACTTCTGGCAGAATACGTAAAGGTCCTGCTCCAAAAAATCTCGAAATTCCTCCTTACGAATTTTTAAACGATACAACCATTAAAATCGGCTAAACATGAACAACCATAACGATCCCAATCAAGAATTAAAAGATTTTCACCAAATCCATATCGATACTCCAGAAAATCAATCAAAAGCTGTTGCTTGGCTTAATTCGCGCTTGCCAATTTTATCTGTTGTAGAAAATACTTTAAAAAAACATCCTTACCCTAAAAATTTAAGCTATTGGTGGAATTTTGGCTCAATTGCTGGTATTGCTTTATTAGTGCAAATTATAAGCGGTTTATTTTTAGCTATGCACTATGTGCCAAACACTAAATTTGCCTTTGATTCTGTTGAACACATTATGCGCGATGTTAATTATGGCTGGCTTATTCGCTACATACATGCCGTAGGGGCCTCAATGTTTTTTGTTGCACTCTATGCCCATATAACTAGGGGGCTTTATTATGGCTCTTACCGATCTCCAAGAGAGGTTTTGTGGTGGGTTGGTATTATTATTTTTTTACTTACCATGGCAACCGCCTTTATGGGCTATGTTTTGCCGTGGGGGCAAATGAGTTTTTGGGGGGCTACGGTAATCACTAATTTATTTTCTGCCATTCCTGTTGTTGGCAAATCTATTGTAACTTGGCTTTGGGGCGGTTATTCGGTTGATAATCCTACTTTAAACAGGTTTTTTGTGCTACATTTTTTAATGCCATTTCTAATTGTTGGAATTGTGTTTTTGCATTTAGCGGCACTGCATCAAACTGGCTCTAACAATCCAAGTGGTGTGCCAATGAAATCTAAACAAGATGCCATTGCCTTTCATCCTTATTTTACCATCAAAGATTTAGTTGGTTTTGTTGCCTTTTTTTTAGTTTTTGGTTATTTTTTATTTTTCTATCCAAATTCATTAGGTCATCCCGATAATTATATTCCTGCTAATCCAATGGTAACCCCTGCTCATATTGTGCCAGAATGGTATTTTTTGCCTTTTTATGCTGTGTTAAGGGCGGTTCCCGATAAATTAGGCGGAGTTTTAATGATGTTTGGAGCGATAGCTTTATTATTCTTTTTACCGTTTCTCGATAAAAGCCCTGTTCGTTCTGGTGCTTATCGCCCACTTTTTAAAAAGTTTTTCTATCTTTTTATTTTAAACTTTTTTTTATTAGGTTGGCTTGGCAAATCGCCTGCAGAAGGTTGGTATATTATAGCGTCAAGGCTTTCTACTCTCTATTATTATGCTTACTTTTTATTAATTTTGCCATTGTTGCCAAAATTTGAAAAAACTTTGCCATTGCCACAATCAATCGATCAGCATTACAAACAAAAGCATTAATCGGCTATGAAAATATATCATCTTTTATTTTTACTACTCATCTTTAATTCTGCCATAGCTAGCACAACAGTTTCTACAACATCGGCACTGCATCCTAAACAACAAAAATGGGAGTTTGATGGTATTTTTGGCAGGTTTGATCGTGCTTCTGCTCAAAGAGGTTATCAGGTTTATAAAGAAGTTTGTTCGGCTTGTCATGGGTTAAAACTATTATCTTATCGCAATTTAGCTACCATTGGTTTTAACGAATCTGAAATTAAACAAATTGCCTCCGAATATTTAGTTGTTGATGGTCCAAACGACGATGGCGAAATGTTTGAAAGAACTGGCTTACCTTCCGATAAAATGACTGGCCCATATCTAAACGAACAAGCCGCCAGATCTGCCAATGGCGGTGCTTATCCTCCCGATCTTTCGCTGATTATTAAAGCTAGGCACGATGGTGCAAATTATGTTTATTCGCTACTTACAGGCTATCAACAAGCACCAGATGGTTTTGAACTTGCTTCGGGCAAAAATTATCATCCTTATTTTGAGGGTAGGCAAATTTCTATGCCTCCTCCTTTAATTGAAGATGGGCAAATTGAATACAAAGATGGCACTTATGCTAGTAAAGAGCAAATGGCTATCGATGTGGTTAATTTTTTGCAGTTTGTGGCCGAACCAGAAACTGAACACCGAAAAAAAATGGGAGTTCGCTCAATGCTTTTCTTATTTATTCTTTTTGTTTTATTGTTAATTGCCAAAAAAGCTGTTTGGCGCAATGTTAAATAACCATGACTTTTCAATTTAATACCGAAAACACCACTAAAGTTGCCGAAATTTTAGCAAAATATCCAGCAGAGAGAAAAAAATCTGCCATTATGCCTTTGCTTGATTTAGCTCAAAGACAAAACAATAACTGGATTTCAAAAGATATTATTTCTTGCATTGCCAATTTGGTTGAAGTGCCAGAAATTAGAGTTTATGAAGTGGCAAGTTTTTATACTATGTATAATTTAAAACCTGTTGGCAAATATTTATTGCAGTTTTGCAAAACAACTCCTTGCATGTTAAGAGGTATCGATCAAATCATTGCCGACTGTAAAGCAAAGCTTGGTATTGATATCGATCAAACAACCATCGATAATCTTTTTACTATCAAAGAAGTAGAATGTTTAGGGGCTTGCATCAATGCTCCCGTAGTGCAAATTAACGACGATTATTGTGAAAATTTAACTTCTGAAAAATTTTTGCAAATACTTACCGATCTTCAAAATGGGGCTTCTTTTCCAATAAAATCTTAACAATTCTATGGCCGGACACTCGCAATTTGCCAATATCAAACATCGCAAAGGGGCGCAAGATATAAAAAAGGCAAAAATTTTTACCAAATTAATGCGTGAAATCACGGTTTCTGCCAAAGCTGGTCAGCCAGATCCTAACTTTAATGCCCGACTTCGCAATGCTATTATTGAAGCTCGAAATAATAACATGCCAAAAGATCGCATAGATGCCGCTATCAAAAAAGTAGTTATGGGAACCGACACTTCGCAATTTGAAGAAATTCGCTACGAAGGTTATGCTGTAGGCGGAATTGCTATTATTGTTGAGGCTCTCACTGATAATCGCAATCGCACTGCTAGTGAAGTGCGTAGCATCTTTACCAAAATGGGCGGAAGTCTTGGCGAAACTGGTTCGGTAAGCTTTATGTTTAACAAAATTGGTTTAATTGAATTTGAGGCAAAAGTAGCAAACGAAGAAGAGATGTTTGAAAAAGCTCTCGAATTTAAAGCAACCGAGGTAGAATCTAGTCCAGAATACCATATTATCATCACCACTCCCGAAAATTTCATTAGCACTCGAGATTTATTAATAGCTATTTATAACAATCCATCTTCTGCTAAACTCACTTGGCAAGCTAATAATTACATTAATATTAACGATCTTGATATGGCAAAAAATATTATGAAAATGATCGACCTTCTTCAAGATTGCGACGATGTGCAATTGGTAGTAGGTAATTATCAATTTAGCCCAGAAATATTACAACAACTATAAAAAATATTATATGATTACAAACAAACAAACTTTATACGATAAAATTTGGCACCAGCACTTAATTCGTGATGATGGCAACAATAGTTTAATTTATGTTGATAGGCAATTAATTCATGAAGTAACATCTCCACAGGCTTTTGAAGGCTTGCGTTTTACAAAAAGAACGGTAAGAAATAAAAAAAATCATCTTGCGGTAGCCGATCATAATGTGCCAACCACCTCTGCCGATCGTGGCAAAGGTAGTAAAGGCATATCAGAGCCAACTTCTAGATTACAAGTTGAAACATTAGAAAAAAACTGCCAAGAATTTGGCATTCAATATTTCGATCTCGATAGCAAAAAGCAAGGAGTTGTTCATATTGTAGGCCCCGAGCAGGGCTTTACACAGCCTGGTATGGTAATTGTTTGTGGCGATAGCCATACTTCTACCCACGGAGCTTTTGGTGCATTAGCTTTTGGCATTGGCACTTCTGAAGTTGAGCATGTTTTAGCAACTCAAACCTTAATTCAAAAAAAAGCAAAAAATATGTTAGTGCAGGTAGATGGTGAATTGCCGATTGGTTGCACAGCGAAAGATATTATTTTAGCCATTATCGCCACAATAGGCACCGCAGGAGCAACAGGTTTTGTTATTGAATATGCAGGTTCTACCATTAAAAACTTATCAATGGAAGGTAGAATGACAATTTGCAATATGTCAATAGAGGCAGGAGCTAGAGCGGGCTTAATTGCTCCAGATATCACTACCATAAATTATCTGAAAGATAAACCTTTTTCACCGCAAGGCAAACATTGGCAACAAGCTGTTGATTATTGGCTTTCATTATTTTCTGATGAAGGAGCTTTTTATGATAAAAAAATTACTTTAAATGCCAGCGATATTGCACCACAAGTAACTTGGGGAACGAGCCCTGAAGATTCTCTACCAATAACCTCTAATGTGCCTTTTGCTTCTGATTTTGCCGATAAATCAAAACAAGAAGCGGTATTGAGATCGCTTGAATATATGGGTTTGGTTTCAGGGGAGCCTTTGCAAAAAATAATTATTGATAAAGTATTTATAGGTTCTTGCACTAATGGTCGAATAGAAGATTTACGTTTGGCCGCTAAAGTTGTAAAAGGCAAAAAAGTTGCCAAAAACATTAAGTTAGCCATGATTGTTCCTGGTTCTGGTTTGGTAAAAGAGCAGGCCGAAAAAGAAGGTTTAGATCAAATTTTTATCTCTGCTGGTTTTGAATGGAGAGAGCCAGGTTGCTCTATGTGTTTAGCTATGAATGCCGATAAACTGCAATTTGGCGAAAGATGTGCGGCTACCTCTAATCGTAACTTCGAAGGCAGACAAGGCAGAGGTGGCAGAACACATTTAATGAGCCCAGCAATGGCGGCAGCTTGTGCTATTTATGGTCATTTAATTGATGTAAGAAAAATCACATAATGCTTATAACAAAAATTATATTTCTTTTTTCGGTGCTTGTGTTGACTTTTTCTTGCAAGCATCAAAAATCAGATAATTCTCTTTCTGCATTATACCACGAAGCCTACAAAACCTTACAACAAGATGATTTCAAAGAAGCGGGCGAGAAATTTGAAAAAATACAAGAAGATTTTCCATTTTCACCTTGGGCAATTAAGGCAAAAACTATGTCGGCTTATGCTTATTATCGAGCCCATGAAAAAGCTAAAACTCTACAAATAACTCAAGATTTTTTACAAACAAATTTTGGCAATCAGTATACACCTTATATGCTTTATTTGCAAGGGCTTTGTTATCATGAAAAAATACCAAATATTTATCGATCTCAAGAAGATTCTATCGAATCGGTTAATATTTTTTCACAACTAATTACTCAATATCCAGATTCTATTTATTACACAGATGCTCAAGAAAAACTTAAATTTGCTTACGAACATTTAACCGCCTCTAAAATGGCAATTGGTAGATATCAGCTTAAAAACAATAATTTTATAGGAGCATTAAGCAATTTTCAGAATGTTCTTAATAATTATCCTACAACATCACAAACCCCAGAAGCTTATCGTAGAATGGCAGAAATTTATCTTAAACTCGGTCTTGAAAAACAAGCATGGGAAATATTACATTTTAGCAATGAGAGCTTATAATACCATTTCAACTTTAAAATTAATCAATCTAACAATGTATGTTAAGTTGAAATGATATTACTTAATTTTTTTTTACAAAATAAAAAATTAAAAGTGCAAAATTTGATTGAAACTTTATCTAGCAACATTTAAAATTACAAGATTATTTTAAAATTAATTTTGCATCTATGTCCAATGTCTTTCAAAGAATACTCTTTAAAATTTCTGGAGAAGCTCTAATGGGAGATCAGCAATTTGGGCATCATCCTGTGGCTATCGAAAAAATCTGTAACCAAATAATTTCTGCCTCTAATTTGGGTTGTCAAATTGCAATTGTGGTGGGTGGTGGCAATATTTTTCGGGGTATTTCACAAGTTGCTATGGGTACCGAAAGGGTTACGGCCGATTATATGGGCATGCTTGCCACCTGCATTAATGCTTTGGCATTGCAAAGTGCTCTTGAAAAAAAAGGGCTTGAAACTAGAATGTTATCTGCCATTCCTATGAATAACATTTGTGAGCCTTATATTAAACGCCGAGCCTCTCGCCATCTCGATAAAAACCGCATTGTTATTTTTTCGGCCGGCACTGGTAATCCGTTTTTTACCACCGACACTGCCGCAGTATTAAGAGCAGTTGAAATGAAATGCGATGTGATTTTAAAAGGAACACAAGTTGATGGTGTATATTGTTCCGATCCAAAATTTAACAAAAATGCTGTGCATTATCAGCAAATAAGCTATCTTGATTTAATAAAACAAGATCTTAAAGTTATGGATCAAACTGCCGTAACTTTAGCTAAAGATAATAAATTGCCAATTGTGGTTTTTTCTATTAAAGAACCTAATTCTTTAGAGCAGGTTTTGCAGAAAAAAGGCAAATTTACTATTATTAATTAATTAAATATTTTTTTATGATCGATCAACTTCTTGCCAAGGGCCGAAAAAAAATGGAAGATACTTTACAAGTTTTTAAACAAGATCTTGCCACTATTTCTACAGGCAGAGCCAACCCTAGTTTGCTTGATGCTGTTAAAGTTGAGGTTTATGGATCATTTCTGCCTCTTAATCAATTAGCTAATGTTTCAGCATCAGAAGCCACCTCACTTACCGTGCAGGTGTGGGATAAATCTAATGTTAAAGCGGTTGAAAAGGCAATAATTAATGCCAACCTAGGTTTTAACCCCCTAGTTGATGGCGCAAATTTAAGAATTGCTGTGCCAAAATTAAGTGAAGAACGCAGAAAGGAGTTAGTTAAACTCGCTAAAAAATATGCCGAAGATAAAAAAATTGCTATCCGAAATATTCGTCGAGATGTTTTAGATGAATTAAAAAAACACGAAAAAGAGCTTGGTAAAGATCAAGGCCATGGTTTTAATGATTTAGCCCAAAAACTTACCGACGAATTTATTAAAAAAATTGATGAAACTTTATTGATAAAAGAAAAAGATCTAATGAAAATATAACTGCGCAAAGTTATGTTTAGCTTGTTAAAAAAACCACCTAAAGTTTTGAATTTAAAAGGTTTAAAGCATGTTGCTATTATTATGGATGGTAATGCTCGCTTTGCTAAAAGCAAAGGTTTGCCATTACATGTAGGGCATAAAATGGGTGTGGAAAATATCAAAAATATTGTAGATTATTCGCTAAATATTGGTTTGCCCTATTTATCGCTTTATGCTTTTTCTTCAGAAAATTGGTATAGACCGCCACAAGAAGTTGCTTATTTAATGGAGTTGCTTGAAAATTATCTTGATAATCAGTTAAATAAATTGCTTGAAAAAAATATTAAATTATTAATTTGCGGTAATTTATGTAAAGTGAGTGCTAATTTACAGCAAAAAATTGCTTTGGCGGTTGAAAAAAGCCAAAATAATACTGCTCTTACTTTAAATATAGCTTTTTCATATAGTGGTCGGCAAGAAATTTTAGATGCTATAATCAAAATTCAGCAAGATTTATCTTTGCAAAAGCTAGATTTATCGCAATTAAACCAAGAGATTTTTGCAAGTTATTTGTATCAGCCACAAATTCCAGATCCAGATTTACTAATTCGTACTGCTGGCGATCTGAGAATTAGTAACTTTTTTTTGTGGCAGATAGCCTATACTGAACTTTATTTTGTCAACAAATTTTGGCCAAGCTTTTCTGCTATTGATTTAGCAAAAGCTATTACTAATTTTAATCAACGAACCAGAAAATATGGCATCAGAACATAACTTAAAAATCACTTTTTATTGGCAAAAAATGCTCAATTTTTTTGAAAAAATCGATCCCTCGAATAACTTAAAAAAACGATTTTTAATGGCTTTTTTACTTATTCCGTTAGTGGTTATTGCCATTTTTTTTGCTCCAAATTTATTTTTATTTTTAACATTAAGCATTGCTTTTTTAATGACTTATGAATGGGTGGGCATTACTAAATCTGCCAAAAATCAGCAAAAATGGTTGTGTCTAGGTTTTTTATATGTGGTTATTCCGTTGTTTTCGGTGCTGAAAGTTTATCATCTTAAATCTTGCGGATTGTCTGAAAATGCTACTTCTACTTCTGGAGCTTCAATTGTATTTTGGATGTTTAGCATTGTTTGGGCAACTGATATCTTTGCTTTTTTTGCTGGTAAATATTTTGGTGGGCCAAAAATTGCTCCTAGCATTAGCCCTAATAAAACTTGGGCGGGTTTGCTTGGCGGAGTGGTGGCAAGCTGTTTAATTGGTGGAGTTTCGGGGTTGATTTTTCCAGGTAATATGCTGTTTTTTATTGTGATTAGCGGATTTTTATCGGTTATTGAGCAGATAAGTGATTTTTTAGAATCAAAAGTTAAAAGAATATTTGGGGTGAAAGATTCAAGCCAAATTATTCCAGGGCATGGTGGAGTGCTTGATAGGCTCGATGGTTTAACCTTGGTTGCCCCAATGGTGTGGCTTTTTACTGATATTTTTGCTAAACAATTTGGTATTGCTATATGCTAGAAAATTCAGATTTATTAATTATTGCAGGTCATAAATTTAATTCTAGATTACTAGTTGGCACAGGTAAATATGCTAGTTTTGAACTTACTAAACTCGCTATTGAGGCCTCTGAAGCCGAAATTGTAACCGTTGCAGTGCGTAGAGTTAACTTGCAAAATAGCCAAGAGCCAATGTTGCAAGATTATCTTGATCCTAAAAAATACACTTATTTGCCAAATACCGCAGGTTGCTACACTGCCGAAGATGCTATACGCACTTTACGTTTGGCTCGAAGTGTTGGCGGTTGGAATTTAGTTAAATTAGAAGTTTTAACTAATAACAAAACTCTTTATCCAAATGTGATGCAAACTATAGAAGCTGCTAAATGCTTGGTTGCCGATGGCTTTAAAGTGATGGTTTATACTTCTGATGATCCCATAGTGGCGAAAGAGCTTGAAAGTATTGGATGTTGTGCTATAATGCCTTTGGGGGCACCTATTGGCTCTGGTTTAGGCATTCAAAACCGCTTAAATATTGAGTTTATCGTAGAAAATGCTAAAGTGCCAGTGTTAATTGATGCCGGAGTTGGCACCGCTTCTGATGCGGCAATTGCTATGGAAATTGGCTGTGATGGAGTTTTAATGAATACTGCCATCGCCAAAGCAAAAAATCCTATTTTAATGGCAAAAAGCATGAAATTAGCAATTGAGGCCGGCAGAATGTCTTTTTTAGCGGGTAGAATGCCAAAAAGTCAATTTGCATCTGCTTCTAGCCCTCTAGGAAATTGGGCTGGCTAATTTAAAACATTATTATACCATTTCAACTTTAAAATTAATCAATCTAACAAAATTTCTTCTCAAAACTAAAATTAAAACAAATTTGGAATTCAACAGTGCCATTAAAAAATAAGAAAATTTAATAGTTTCTTAAAGTGAGTTTAGTGCTATATCTATCTAATACCATTTCAACTTTAAAATTAATCAATCTAACAATGTATTTTAAGTTGAAATGGTATAAAATAAATTTGGAATACAACATTATATCTTCTTGACAACAAAAATAATTAAATTAAAATTTTTTAAAAATAATGGCAATGTTGAATTCTAAATTTGTTTTAATTTTAGTTTTGAGAAGAAATTTTAGCTATTTTTAGCCTTATATTAAACATAGTGTGTTGTTGCATTAGCACAACTGAAAGTTATATCATACTAAAAATAGCTGTAATTTATACCAAAAATGGCCACTAAAATATAATTTGGAATTCAACAGTGCCATAATCATCATAATCACCAAAATATGTCACATCACTTTCATTTTAGCATTTTAAGAGCTTACGATATTAGAGGTATTTACCAAAAAACTCTCCATAACTCCGATGCTTTTTTTATTGGCAAAAGTTTTGCCACAATTTTGCATCAAAATAACTACACAAATATTGTGGTTGCCTGCGATGGCAGAGTGAGTTCTCCTGCTCTAAAACAAGAGCTTATCAATGGTCTTGTAAGTTGCGGTATTAATGTTTTTGATGCTGGTTTAGGCCCTACTCCTATGCTTTATTTTGCGGTTCATCATCAGCAAGCCGATGCAGGCATCATGATTACTGGCTCGCATAACCCCAAAGATCATAATGGTTTTAAAATGATGTTAAAAAACAAACCATTTTTTGGTGAACAAATTTTACAGCTTGCCGAAATTGTTAAAAATAACAATTTCATTGCAGGTAATGGCTCGGTGCATAAAATCAATATTATGCAAGCCTACATAAACAGATTATTGGTCGATTTAAACATTACTAAACCGCTAAAAATTGCCTTTGATGCTGGCAACGGTGCTACAGGTGAGGTTTTAGAACAGTTAAGTAATCAACTACATGAGAGGTTTTCTTGTGAAACAATTTTACTTTATTCGCAAATTGATGCTAATTTTCCTAATCATCATCCCGATCCTGCGGTGCCAGAAAATCTAGCCGATCTTGTTAATTGTGTGCTAAAAAATAATTGTGATTTAGGTATTGCTTTTGATGGCGATGGCGACAGAATTGGTGCGGTTGATAATGAAGGAAACATTATTTATGGCGATCAATTAATGGTTTTTTATGCTCAAGATGTTTTGGCTAACAACCCTTCTGCCACAATTATTGCCGATGTTAAAGCAAGCGACAAACTTTTTTCTGCCATCAAAAATGCAGGTGGCAATGCCTTGATGTGCAAAACTGGCAACACTTTTATTAAACAAAAAATGCAAGAAACCAAAGCTTTATTAGCAGGAGAAATGTCTGGGCATATCTTTTTTGCCGATAAATATTATGGCTTTGATGATGCTTTATATGCTAGTATTCGCTTGCTTAACATTGTAAGTAATAACCATAATTCTTTGGCAGAAAAACTAAAACAACTGCCTATTAGTTATGCTACTTCTGAAATCAAAATTGAAACTAGCGAAGAAGATAAATTTGCTATTGTGCAGTTTTTACAAAATAAACTTACTGCTAATCAGCAAAATTTTAATAATATAGATGGCATTAGAGTTAGTAATAAACAAGGTTGGTGGTTGCTTCGAGCATCTAATACTCAAGCTCTTTTGGTGGCGAGGTGCGAGGGTGATTCGCCGGCATCGTTACATTTTTTAAAAAATGAGTTAAAACAATATTTGCAAAGCTTGCCAAATCATTTTTGCTTTAATATTCCAACCGAACTTAATTAAATAACTCATGATTCAACCTATTGTGGGTATTCTGCCCGATTTTTGTTTAGGCTCAAAAGAAAAGGGCTACTCTGCCTATAATTACTATGCTTTAAGGCAAAATTATGTTGATGCTATTAATCAAAATCAAGCTTCTGCACTTATTTTTACTTATAATTACCAAGCAATAGAGCAGTATTTAAGCTTAATTGATGGCTTGTTAATTGTAGGTGGCAATATGGATATTCATCCAAATCGCTACCAAGAGCCTGAAATTCATCCAAAAACCAAGTTAAATCTTACTCGAGAAAATTTTGAATTTCGCTTGGTAAGTGAGGCGGTAAAAAATGAAAAATTACCTATTTTTGGTATTTGCAACGGTATGCAGTTGTTAAGCATTTTGCATCAGGGCAAAATTATTCAGCATATCCCAGACAATCCCAGCTTTATTAACCATGAGCAAAGTAATTTGCCAGATTTTTCTAATTATCAACCTTATCATCAAATAAATATTAATCCTCACTCAAAACTAGCTAAAATTGTGCAAGAAACTAGTTTTGCAGTAAATTCTTCGCATCATCAAGCGGTGCAAAGCACTAATCTTGAGGTTTCTGCCACTGCTTCTGATGGCATTATTGAGGCAGTCGAAGATTCTAACCGAGATTTTTATTTAGGTGTGCAGTGGCACCCAGAATTTTTAACCAATAAGCACGACAACAAAATTTTTCAATCTTTTGTTTTGGCTTGTAAAAACTACCATCAAAATAAACAATGTTAAAACCAATAAGAATCGCCAAAGTTATTGCCCAATCTGGCAAATGCTCTCGAAGAGAAGCTGAATCTCTGATTTTAGAGGGCAGAGTGCAGGTGAATGGTGTGGTTATTTCTAGCCCTGCTACTTTTATTTCAGACGAATCTATCAAAATTGATGGCAAATTGTTAAATAATAAGCCTCAATCTACTCGTTTGTTTTTGTTTTACAAGCCAGTAGGTTGTATTTGCACTCACCAAGATCCAGAAAATCGCACTACTATTTTTTCGTTATTGCCTAAACATTTGCCTAGGTTAGTAAGTGTTGGTCGGCTCGATTTTAACACTGAAGGTCTGATTTTATTTACCACTAACGGCAGTTTGGCGAGGTTTTTAGAATTACCAAAAAACAAATTGATTCGCACTTATAGAGTAAGAGTTTTTGGCAGTGTTGATGAAAAAAAACTACAAAGATTAGCCAAAGGTATTACCATCGAAAATGTTCGATACAAGCCAATTAAAGCGGTGATCGATAGCCAAAGTGTTTCTAATGCTTGGCTCACCTTACACTTAACCGAAGGCAAAAACCGTGAGATTCGTAAAATTATGTTGCATCTTGGTTTGCAAGTAAGCAGGCTTATCAGAACTGGTTATGCTAATTTTAATCTAGGTCAAATGAAGCCACTCGATATTATTGAGGTGGCAAAAAAAAATATACCAAAAGATGCTATTTGATAGAAAATTATTATTTCGCAATCATTTTAGACAGCTTTCTTTATTAAAGGAAAATGCTTTTTTATATCAAGAGGTGGCTAGGCAAATGCTTGATAATTTACAAATTTATCAACAAAAATTTAGCAAAGTTTTAATTATTGGCGATAAACTTGGCAACATCAAGCTAGGTTTGCTTGATTTAGGCTATGAAAGCAACAATATATTTAGTCAATTTGATAATTTATTATTTGATGAAGAAAATTTATCAGAAGTCAATTTTTCAAGCCACTTTGCTGATGGCTTTGATTTAATTATTAGTTTATTAAGTTTGCATTTTATTAATAATCCACCCAGTTTTTTACAGCAAGTAAAACAATTATTAAAAAAAGATGGCTTATTTTTAGCTAGTTTTTTTGGCGAAGAGCATTTGCCAGAATTATTTTTGGCAACACAACAAGCAGAAAATTATCTTTATCAACGAACTTCTGCTAGAATGCCCCCTTTGATTGGGCTTAAAACCGCCACTCATTTACTTGCTAAAGTGGGTTTTCAATCGCCTTTGGCAATGCTTGATATTATAAAAATTCAATACCAGCAAATAAATAAATTATTGCAAGATTTAAAAATTATAGGTTGTAGCAATATTTTATTTGCTCGACCAAAAAATTTTATCACAAAAAAATTTTTACACACAATTGAAAAATTTTATCATCAACAGCCAAATTTCACTTATTTGGCCAGTTTTTCTGTTATTTATACCATTTCTAGCAATTAATATCGCCATAATATGTCAGATTTAAAATCGGAAGTGTTGAAAAAGAATGAAGATCTTATTAGGGTTGTTTCCAATAAAATTGAGACACTAAGACGCAAGCTACTTGATACAACTCGTCGCAATCAACTGATTTCAACAAATTTAAAAGATAAATCTGGAACTAGTATTAGAATTATAGATGAAATTCCTAGTGTTCTTTTTGACAAAATCAGAAACAACGAAATGAGAATTATACCATTGCCAGCTTTAGAAGAAGAGCCGAAGGATGAATCTTCTCGCGAATTTCATGATGCTTTGGTAGAGGCAATTCTTAACGATAAAATATATTTACAAGAGCTAGATACGATAAATCAGAGCGATGAAAAAGGGGCCGATCAGCTTGCAAAAGCAGAACGTAGCTTAAAAAATAGGATAAGAGAAAAGTTAAAAATGCCTCCTAGACAAACAAAATCTAATTTATCAATACAGCAACATGCTTTAAATCACAATATTAATCCTCTATATGAATTACCTATAGAAGATGAGAAACATTCCGATGGATATCATGCAGACAAAAAAATACAAACACTTTTATTGCCAGATGCTTTGGAAAGAAAGTTAAATGCTCTTTCTTTAAAAGACAGACAGTCGAAAGAAGAAATAGGAATAAATGTTTTATATGCTGGATTTGGGTTTATTGAATGGAAAGAGAATAATAACTCGGAAGCAACCTGCTATTCACCTCTCATACTTTTACCAGTAGAATTGGAAAAAAGAAAAACCAAATCTGGTCATGAATTTTGGATTTCCGCTAGAGATGCGACTCCAGAATTGAATGCTACTTTATCAGAGAAATTAAGCCTAGAATATGGGGTTGCTTTGCCAAAATATGAAGAACAACAATCAATTGAAGAATATTTTGCTCAAATCGAGAGCCAAAGACCACAAAATATAAATTGGAAGTTAAAAAGATGGGTTGTCATCGGAACTTTTTCTTCTGCTAAATTAGCTATGTATCACGATTTAGATTCAAAAAATGGATGGGATTTTTTAAAGAATCCAATCACAGCATCTTTGTTTGGAGCAAAATCAGATATTAAAATAGGTACATCTGTATTTGGTGATGAATATGATATTGACACTCCAGAAATCGAGAGCAAAGTTCCTCTTATAGTTACAGATGCCGATTCTTCTCAATTTAGCACAATTGTTGATGTGGTTGATGGAAAGAATATAGTGGTAGAAGGCCCTCCGGGAACAGGAAAATCGCAAACTATTGTAAACACGATTGCCGCTATTTTATCTCAAGGTAAAAAAGTTTTATTTGTTGCAGAAAAATCTGCGGCACTAGAGGTTGTAAAATCAAGACTTGAGAATTTTGGATTGGGTAATTTTTTATTGCCGTTACAAGTTACTCGTTCTTCGAAAGAGCAAATCATCTCATCAATTCGTGAAAGAATAATAGAAGCAAAACATTCTGCAAACCCTAGAGAATTAACAGATTTAAAAGATTCGTTTAAGAAAACTCGTGATGAATTGGGTTCGTATATTCAAATTATATCTTCTGTTTTTGGCAATTCTGGTTACACAATTTATCAAATATTGGGAAAAGCTATTGCTCTAACAAAAATTATAGATTCTTTACCAGAAGAATTACAAAGATACAATATATCCTTGACACAAAATATTTCTAAAACAGAATCCGAAGAAATCATTACATTATTGAAGATACTAGAAGAAAAGTGGAAGGAGACGACAAAATATGACACTTGGTGGAAAGACATAGGATTGCCAAATATTGATCATTTTACATCAACTAATATCCTAAATGCGGCAAAAAAAACATCTCAATTTTATTATTCATCTTCTGATCTTAGAGCTAAATACGGCATTGAT
>JAUMFK010000048.1:558-1611 GCA_032119875.1 Rickettsiales bacterium | reverse complement strand
ATATACAGCTTTCGTTTTTTAAAGTTTTTATCTCAAAAATATTTTGTTAGATTGATTAATTTTAAAGTTGAAATGGTATTAGAGCTAAATACGGCATTGATAAAGATGAGAGTTTTGATATTTTAATCAATATTAAAGACATTGCAAAATCACTTCCTACAAATCTTACAAGTAATGAGTTGGTATTTATTGAAAATTTGAATTGCCAAGTAGCTCTTGATGATGTGGAAAAATTTTTCAGAGAGGCATCTCACCTAATTTCTACAAAATCTTCCTTAAGCCTAAATCTAAAAAATCCCTCTGCTCCTAATATTGCTGATGAAATTCTGGAAATAGCCGACTTAATAGAAAAAAAATCTATTAGAAGTTTAGCTAGTGCAGATTTAAAACAAAAACTCTCGGAAAGTTCTGAAAATTTATTCAGATTAAACGAAGTGTTAAATTTGCTTAAAGAGGTTGAGAATTTTTCTGAAGATTTAGCAAAAATTTCTACAAAATATATCATTAATGCAAATGCGGTTCTTAAAAATATTTCTCGTGAAGCAATTTTGTTAAGAAATAATGCTATTTTAGCTGATCCATCTGCAAAAATAGAGATTGAAAAAGGACATAAACAAGTAGATAATTTGCTAAAGCAACAGGAAATTCTAAAATCAAAAATTTTGATATCTTCGTCTATTAAAAAAGATGAGATAACTCAAAATATTTTAGTTTTGAATGAAGCTGGAATGTTAGATATGCTTTCTTCCAAATACCAAAAGGCAAAAAAGTTTTATAGCTTAATTTGTCGTCATGATAAATTTAATAAAGCTCAGGCCATTAAAGATTTAAGAGAGCTAGAAAATTGGATGTGTGATTTAGAAGGGTTAAATTCTAACGAATCTCTAAAATCTCTGCTTGGTATTAGATTTGATAGTTTAAATACCAAATTCGAGCCGTTTTTGGAGTTATACCATTTCAACTTTAAAATTAATCAATCTAACAAAATATTTTTGAGATAAAAACTTTAAAAAACGAAAGCTGTATATCCATACAGCTTGAGGCTTTTTGAAG
>JAUMFK010000048.1:0-548 GCA_032119875.1 Rickettsiales bacterium | reverse complement strand
ATTAGATTTGATAGTTTAAATACCAAATTCGAGCCGTTTTTGGAGTTATTTGCTTACTTCGATAGTATTAATCAGAACCTTTCTCATCCAGAATGTTTTGCTTTAAAAAATTTCTTATGTTTAGGTAATAGCGATTTATTATTTTCATTCCCAAAGTTTGATTGTAATCATCCAGTGCATTCATTTCAAGATATAAATTTAGAATCTTGCAAGGCTTTAATAAATACCTTGGAAATCGAATTAGATAATTTAAAACATGATATAGATCGTATTGAAAAGTGTTCAGAAATTTTTTGTGATCGAAGTGGCTGGAATTCAGATAAATTAAGATCAATAGCTTCGGAGGTAAAAAATTTTCAAACTTCTTGGAAAAAACTATCTGAAGATGGCAATATAGTTAAACTGCTTGGTCAGTTTTATTGTGGTATTGAAACTAAACACGAAAATCTAAAAAGAGGTTTGTCTATTGCAGATAAACTTAATGGTTATAAATACAGATCACTGCTGATTTCTTTGATAAAACACAATCAGTTAGACGAATTTTGTAA
>JAUMFK010000047.1:0-4407 GCA_032119875.1 Rickettsiales bacterium | reverse complement strand
CTCATGATTTTCCAACATCACCGACTACTGATCCACCTTATCTTAACAAAGATCAAAAACATGGGGTATCACCACAAAATCCACAGTTTGCTGGTAATGAAGCGCCAAAAGAATTGCCTAGTCCGCAAGAATTAAGTCCTGTTGATTTTAAAAGAGAGCAATCTACAGGATCATCTGATGATAGTTTTTCAGGTGCCGTTTCAAATTATTCTAGCGGAAATGATGATAGTTCTTTAGATACCGATTCAACTTGTTCTAAAGAAAATAAACAACATCAGGCATTAAAACATCAACAAGAAAAACGATCTGAATCTTTGTTAGGGAGTGATGAATCATCACCACAATCAACGATGCCTGAAAAAAAACCATCTGAATCACCTTCGTTAGGGAGCGATGAATCATCATCACAATCAACGATGCCTGAAAAAAAACCATCTGAATCACCTTCGTTAAGGAGTGATGAATCATCACCACAATCAATAATTAGAAGGTTAATTGCTTGTTTTTCTTGTTTTCCTTGTTTTCCTTGTTTTAGAAATAAAGAAGAAGAAGAAGAAGAAGAAGAAGAAGAACCTCTTCTTGGACGGAAATCTCCTATAAATAGAGTAGTGCAGTAATGCCTCAAATATTTTTACTTGAAAAATGATTTTAACCAAAAATTTTTCAAGTAAAAATAAAATCTGCCAGTAGAACCCCCTATAATAACATTTTTAAATGCATAAATAACTTGCAAGCAACAATTATGCAATTAAAATATTATTATTTAAGTTTTTTTTAACGATATTTTATAGTTTTATGTCAGAAAATATTATACCAGATTTTCCAAATTTAGCTGAGCAATTTTATACTTTACCATTAAGAGATGTGGTGATGTTTCCGCAAATGGTTACTACTATTTTAGTTGGCAGAGAAAAATCGATTAATGCTGTTTATAATGCTCAAAAGCATAAAAAACAAATTTTTGTGGTTGCGCAAATTAATCCAGATACCGATGATTTTACCAATAAAAATTTATATCTTCATGGCACAATTTGTTCTATAATTGAAACTATAAAAAACCCAGATGGCACTATAAAGGTTATTTTAAAAGGCTTAAAAAAGGCAAAATTATCGAATGTTGTTGAAAATTCCGAAAGTTTTCTTACTGAAATTTTTCCTGAACATAAAGAAACAAGTGTGCAAACAGGCAAAACAAGTATTTTAGCTTTAATTAAAGGTTTGATGGAAAGTTTTGTTCATTATGCGCAGTTTAATAAAAAAGTAACTGCCGAAATGTTAATTTCGCTTGCAAAAACAAAATCAGCCGAAGAAATATGTTATAATATTGTTCCTTTTTTAAATTGTTCGTTGTCAGAAAAGCAAGCTATATTAAGCCAAGATAATCTTGAAAAACAGCTTTATAAAGTATTGCAAATTCTCAAAACAGAAATAGAAATTGGCAAAACCGAAGATAAAATCTCTAAAAAAATACAAGAAAAATTTACCAAACATCAAAAAGAAATTTATCTTTCAGAGCAGATTAAAAACATTAAAAAAGAGCTAGGGCAAGACGACGACATTGAAATGCTAGAGTTAAAAAATAAAATTAATAAATTACCAAAAGAGGCAAAAAAGAAATGTCTGCACGAATATAATAAGCTTGAAAAAATGAGTTCTTATTCTTCCGAATCAAATGTTGTCCGAAATTATCTCGATTGGGTAGTTTCACTACCTTGGCAAAAAACCTGTAATTTAAGTAATGATCTAGAAAAGGCTTCAGAAATTCTTAACAAACATCATTATGGGCTAGAAAAAATTAAAGAACGCATACTCGAATTTATTGCCGTTCAGCTCAAAACTAAACACACTAAAGGGCCAATTTTATGTTTGGTTGGGGCTCCTGGTGTTGGCAAAACTTCGCTTGCCAAATCTATTGCCGAGAGTGTTAATCGTAAATATGTAAAAATTTCGCTTGGTGGAGTAAAAGACGAATCCGAAATAAGAGGCCATCGTAGAACTTATATTGGTTCAATGCCCGGGCGTATTATTCAATCAATGAAAAAAGCCGAAACCAATAATCCACTAATTTTATTAGATGAAATCGATAAAATGTCTGGCGATTTTCGTGGCGATCCAGCTTCGGCAATGCTTGAGGTTCTTGATCCTGAGCAAAACAATTGCTTTTCTGATCATTATCTTGAGCTTGATTATGATTTATCAAAAGTAATGTTTGTGGCTACTGCTAATAGTTTGGCAAGCATTCCAATTCCGCTTCGTGACCGAATGGAAATTATCAAGCTTTCTGGCTATACCGAGCTAGAAAAAGTTCATATTGCCAAACAGCATTTAATTGTTAAGCAAATTAAAGATCATGGTTTAACTAACAAAGAGTTAACCATTAATAACGATGCTATCTTAACCATTATTCGCAATTACACTTTTGAAGCAGGGGTGCGAAATTTAAACCGAGAGATTGAGAAAATTGCTAGAAAAACAGCAAAAATGTTGGTTACAAAGCAAAGCAAAAAAATAGCAATAACCACAACAAATTTGGCAGAGTTTTTGGGTCCGCAAAAAAAAGATTATACCATTGCTCGAAAGCAAGATGCGGTTGGAGTTATTACTGGTTTAGCCTATACCGAATATGGTGGCGATTTGTTAAATATTGAAGTTTTACAATTTGAAGGAACTGGCAAAGTGCAAACTACTGGGCATTTAGGTGAAGTAATGAAAGAATCTGCTCTTACTGCATTAAGTTATGCCAGATTTTTAGCTAGTGAGTTAAAAATTGATGCTAAAAAATTTAATAAATCCGATTTTCATGTGCATGTTCCAGAAGGGGCAACTCCTAAAGACGGTCCTTCGGCAGGAGTTGCTTTATGTGTGGCTTTGGTTTCGGCTCTTACTAATAAAAAGATCAAAAAAAATATTGCTACTACTGGCGAAATAACTCTTACTGGTAAAGTTTTAGAAATTGGTGGTTTAAAAGAAAAGCTTTTAGCGGCACTTAGAGGAAACATTACCACGGTTATTATTCCTGAAGGTAATAAAAAAGATTTACAAGAAATGCCTAAAGAAATTTTGGATAATTTACAAATTAAAACTATTTCTCATATTAAAGAAGCAATAGAAATTTGCTTAAATTAATTTATGTCAAAAAAAATAATTGCTCTCATTGGTTTAATGGGGGCTGGCAAAACTACCATTGGCTTACATTTATCGCAGAATTTAGGTTATTATTTTATTGACACCGATCAAGAAATAGAAGATCGTTATAAAATGTCAATAACCGAGATTTTTAAAAAATATTCCGAGAGTTATTTTCGACAAATCGAAAGCAATATTATTGCCGAAATTATTGCTAGAAATGAAAATATTGTGCTTTCTTTAGGCGGTGGAGCTTTTATTCTTGAAAGAAATCGTCTTTTACTGCAAGAAAAATGTTTCACAGTTTGGTTGCATGCCTCTTTGGATGAAACTATTAAAAGAATTGGCAATAAAAATAATCGTCCGTTATTGCAAAACATTAACAAAAGAAAAACATTAGAAAATCTTATTGCCATTCGTTATCCGATTTATAAAAAAGCTAATATCAGTATAAATACTACCGAATCTAGTATTAGTGAGGTTGTAGATTTAATTATTAACAAAGGTTCAGATTATGCAACAAAAATTTGATATTATTAAAGTTGCTTTGCCAGAAAAAAGTTACAATGTGCTGGTTGGCGAAAAATTTGCTCCTCATCAACTTAAAAAATTTTTAGATTCTAATAATTTTAGTAAAATTATTGTTATTACCGATAACATTGTTTATAATTTACACTATAACATTTTAACACAAGCACTGCCTCGGCATCAGGTTTTGCAAGTTGAAAACGGCGAAAAAGCCAAATCTTTTGCAGTTGCCTACGATTTATGTGAAAAAATTTTGGCAAATAATATCGATAGAAAATCACTCATTATTGCTTTTGGCGGTGGAGTAGTAGGCGATTTAGCAGGCTTTATTGCCTCTGTTTTGCTTCGTGGTATTGCTTTTGTGCAAATTCCTACCACTTTGCTTGCTATGGTTGATAGCTCGGTGGGTGGTAAAGTGGCGATAAACTCAAAATTTGGTAAAAACCTGATTGGCAGTTTTTATCAACCAAAATTAGTGTTGTGCGATCTCGATTTTTTAACAACTCTGTCAGAAAGAGAATTTTTAGCTGGTTATGCCGAAGTGGTAAAATATGCTTTTATTAACAATAATAATCATGCTCTGCATATTTTAACTAATATGCAAAAATTGTATGATTATGGCAATGCGTATTACCACGTGTGTTACAATGCGTATTAAAATTGTAGTTACACATGTTACACATGATTATTACACATATGGTTCCCCATGTGTATTGCAATGCATATTACCAAAAATTTTGCAATGATAATGGC
>JAUMFK010000046.1:0-12925 GCA_032119875.1 Rickettsiales bacterium | reverse complement strand
ACGATCAGATATTTGTTTTGGTCGATTATGAAGTTGCCCTGTCATGTGAGAATTTCGCTGATAGTTTTGTAAAAATATTTTTAAAGCAACAATGATTAAAACTTCTGTTGCTTCAGAATCTAGGTTACTGCCACAAAAACCTTTTGGAAACTCTTGTTTAATAAAAGCAGTTGATAAATCGCCATTAATGAATTTTTCATTTTTCATAATAGTTTCAAGAAAGCTGATATTATGCGAAACTCCCGAAATAGCAAAACTACCCAAGGCGGTTTTCATATGGTTAATAGCTTCTTGCCGATTTTTGCCATAAGAACAAAGTTTAGCAATCATGGCATCATAAAACATGCTCACCTCACCACCCTCATAAACTCCAGAATCAACCCTCACATTTTCGCTTTCTTGTGGCTCAATATATAAATTTACTCGACCTGAAGATGGTAAAAAACCTCGAGAAGGATCTTCGGCATAAATTCGAGATTCTATTGCCCAACCATTTAATTTAATATCGTTTTGAGTGAACGGCAATTTTTCGCCCAAAGCGATTTTAATCATGAGCTCAACTAAATCTAGACCTGTAATTAGCTCGGTTACAGGGTGCTCTACTTGTAGACGAGTATTCATTTCAAGGAAGTAGAAATTTTTGTATTTATCCATAATATACTCTATGGTGCCTGCCGAAAAATATTTGACAATTTTTGCTAAAGCTTTTGATTGTTCATACATTTTTTGCCTAGTTTCTTCGTCTAAAAAAGGGCTTGGGGCTTCTTCGATAACTTTTTGATTATTTCGCTGAATTGAACATTCTCTTTCACCTAAACACACAACATTACCGTGCTTATCTGCCAAAATCTGTATTTCGATATGCCGAGGATTTTCAATGAATTTTTCAATAAAAACTCTATCATCAGAAAAGCTGTTTCTTGCCTCATTAGATGCCGATAAAAAAGCTTCTGCCATTTCGCTTTGGTTATAAACAATTCTCATGCCCTTACCACCACCGCCAGCAGATGCTTTAACCATTACTGGAAAACCAATTTTTATAGCAATTTCAACCGCCTCTTCAGCATCTTTAATAATGCCCATATGCCCTGGCACAGTGCTTACACCAGCTTTAATAGCTATTTTTTTTGATTCGATTTTATCACCCATCATTTCAATAGAATAAACCGAAGGACCTATAAAAATAACCGAGTTTTTTTCAAGAGCAGAAGCAAAATTACGATTTTCTGATAAAAATCCATAGCCAGGATGAACCATTGTTGCCCCTGTTGTTTTAATAGCATCGATAATATTATTAATGTTTAAATAACTTTGCGACGAAGGAGATGGGCCAATATTTACTGCTTCATCAGCCATTTGTGTAAATAAAGAATTAGCATCAGCATCAGAGTAGACCGCAACTGTTTTAATGCCTAATTTTTTGCAAGTTTTAAAGATACGACAAGCAATTTCGCCACGATTAGCAACAAGTATTTTTTGTGTTTTCATACTAGGATTTTGCATACTATACTAAATATTATGTTTTTGATATAAATTTATTTGCAAGTTAAAAAAATTATGCAATAATTATAAGCTCATTAAATAAAAAAGCAAATTATTTTGTTATGTCAAAAATTATTAGTTATTTAAAACTTTCTCGAATTAATAATCCTGTTGGCATTTTTTTATTGCTTTTACCTTGTTTCTGCACTATCGCCTTGGTAATAAAAATATTACCAGATCCCGATTATTTCATCCTTGCTAAAATTTTACTACTCTTTACCATAGGAGCCATCTTAATGCGAAGTGCAGGCTGTGTGATAAACGACTTACTTGATGCTAAATTCGATGTAAAAGTTGCCAGAACCAAAAATCGCCCTATCCCCGTTGGTTTAATTAGCAAAACAGAGGGCTTAATTTTTCTTCTTTTATTATTAGTTTTTGCTTTTATGATTTTAATACAATTTAATTCAAAAACCATAATTACTGGTATTTTTGCCTTTTGTTTAGTGCTAATTTATCCGTTAAGCAAACGAATAACCTATTTTCCACAAATAATTTTAGGCTTCACCTTTAATTTAGGTGTGTTTATGGCCAGTTTTGCCATCTTAAACGATATATCTGAAGGAGTTATAATTTTGTTTTTAATTCATCTTGTCTGGACCATAATTTACGATACAATTTATGCTTTTCAAGATCTTGAAGACGATCTAAAAATAGGCACCAAATCAACAGCCATAGCTTTTGGCATCAAGGCAAAAATTATTTTACAAACATTAAATTTATTAATGTTTTTTGGCATTTTAATTTTAGGTTCAATTGAAAAATTAAATTTACCTTATTTTATCATTACTTTTATTTTATTTTTATATCAGGCATTTGCAATAAAGCAATGTAATTTATCTAATCACCAACAATGTTTAATTTTTTTTAAAAAAAGCCCTATTTTAATAGCAATCTTTTTAATGGCAATAATATTAAGTTAATTATTTTATTTCCACTACATATTTGATAGATAGTTCACTATGAAAATTGGATTACTCGGAGGTAGTTTTAATCCGCCACATCTTGGTCATGTGCATTTAAGCAAGCTTGCCATACAAAAACTAAAACTAAAACAGCTTTGGTGGTTGCCTACATTGCAAAACCCTTTTAAACAACCAGATCAATATTTACCCTACACTAAAAGACTCTCTTTATGTCAAAAAATTACTAAAAATCAACCAAAAATTATTTGTCAAAACCAACCCTACTATTTCACTTTTTTACTAGTTAAAAAATTACAGAAAAAACATTTAAAACAACAATTTTTTTTGATTTGCGGTGCCGATTGTTTAGCTCAAATGCATAAATGGCAAAATTTTAAAAGCTTGGCTAAAACTATTCAAATTGTTATTTTTTCACGTAATATTTTGCAAAAAAATACCTTACTTAATGCTAAACAAACCAAAGCTTATTGTTTAACCAAAAAAACTCAACTAAAAATGTCAATATTTTTTACCAAAACCAACCATCTTTCGGCAAGTAAAATAAGAAATGAAAAACTAATAATTATCAATAACGAGCCAATAGAAAATATGGCTATCGGATTAAATAGCACCTTATTTTATGCTTTAATAAATGTTTCACAAGGTAGAAAAGTATATTTTTTAGACCTATCAAAATGTAATAATTTTTTTGATAAAACCACTAATTTATTAGCTTTAAAACAAGATTCTGCTTTACAATTATTAAATCAATACCAAAACGAAAATAATCTGCTTCGCCATAAAGCCAAACAACAACAAGAACATATATTAAGCATAGTTTCGCAATATTTTAATACAGAGAATTTATTAAAAAACATTACAGATCAACAAGAATTAAGCCAAATCTTTGGCGAAGCTAAAATATTAAACCGTTTAGAGCCAATAAAAAAACCTTTTCCACCTTGTGGTTCAGAAAATTTTCAGCAATTTTTAATTAAATTACAGCAAAAATTTGGCAATATTCATTGCCCAATAAATTTATCCGATAAAGAATATATAAATAATCTTTCCACCCCCACAGCAGTTCTTAACACAAAAAATCTATGGCAAAATCAACAACAAATACAGAATGCTTTTCACGAAGTGATTGCTAATTTTAAAAAATTATATCCATATTTACCAAATATTAAAATAGTTGTTAAACCCAAAGATTCAGCTCAATCAACTGGTGTATTTAGTATTGAATTTACTAATCAAACAGAAACAATTAATATCTTAAATCATCAACAATATTTGGCAAGCAATCATATTTTGCAAGCTTCGGCAACATTACAAGCTAATTTTTTAATAAATCTACTTCACAAACAATGTTCTCAAAACAATAATCCAGATTCTCAACAAGCAATTATCAATGTTTATGGTGAAGAAATTTTACTCCAACCTTTTTTACTAGGAGTTAAAATTGGCGATTTTCGCACCATTTTACTAAAAAATAATCAGCAACAATTTTATACAGCAGGAACTGTTTTTCGTTGTAAAATTACTCAACCGCAAACTGGCTTCACAACTTCCGCCACCGCAGGTCAATCGATTATAATCAATGCCGATAAATATTTAAAAAAATTACAACCTTTTATTAATCAAGTTTTGCAATACCTACACGAAAATAGCCAAAAATATCATAATGTACATTTTATGGGTCTTGATTTTATTGCCAAAACACTAGATGCTAATGAATTTTATTTAGGCGAAATGAATATGCACTGCCCCGGACTAATTTCAATGCTTGGCGAGAGTTTTGATGATGCTTGCAACATTGTTTTAGACTCTAAACAATTTTAGTTGATTGTTTTTAAAAATTTATCTTGCATTTAAAAATGAAAAATGCCATAATGACAGTTTATATATGGCACTATTATAGTAATTTTAATTTATGACACAACTAAATTTCTCACAGTTGTTTGAACTTATACAACAAAAAATAGCACAACCAAACAACAATTCTTATACCTATAAACTATCTAATAACCATCAATTATTAGTGCAGAAAATTGGCGAAGAAGGAGTAGAAACAACTATCGCTGGTCTACTTTCTGCCCTACAACCTAGCCAACAAAATAGTAAAAATCTTATTAACGAATCTTGTGATTTAATTTATCATTTATTTGTGTTGCTTGCCAGCCAAAACATTAACCTAGAACAGCTTTATAGCGAATTATATAACCGAAATCAAACTAAACATGCCTAATAGTTTTAACATAATTCTTACTCCTTCGGCAATTTCTCAAATACAACAAATTACTAGCAAACCTGAAAATACTAATAAATTGCTTTTCATTAGTGTTGAAGGTGGGGGATGTAGTGGTTTTCAATATGTTTTTAGCTTACAAGATCACCAAAATAGCGAGCAAGATGTTATTATTCATCAAAATGAACAAACCGTTTTAGCTAAAACAGATCAGCTTTCTGCTAATTATTTACAAAATTCTAGCATCGATTTTATAACAGAACTCGGAGCATCTTATTTTAAGGTAAATAACCCAAATGCCACAGCTAAATGCGGTTGCGGTTCTTCTTTTGCCATATAATGGTAGCCATAATGGCAATGTTGCATCCCAAATTTATTTTAATTTATTAGCAATATTTTATCAATGCAAAACATCACTTACTCACTTTCTTATTGTAGTCGACTCGATCGTTTTTTACAAAAACAATTTGGCACTAGTGTGGCACTACTTCAAAAACTAATTCGCACTAAAAAAATCAAGGTTAATCAACAAAAAGTAGAAATTAATCATCAGCTCAAACCGCACGATGTAATTAATATTTCTATCAATATTAATCACAACAATTTACCAACTACACCTAAACATAAATTAAATCAAGTTCAAATCAACAATTTTTGGCAAAATACTATTTACGAAGATGAAAATATTATCGCTATCAATAAACCTTCTGGCCTTGCCACCCAAGGAGGCAGTGGCATTAAAATTTCGGTTGACGATTTTGTTTTAGCTAAAAAATATCATCTAGTGCATAGGCTCGATAAAGATACTAGCGGTGTATTATTGATTGCCAAAAATTCAGAAACTGCTAATTTTTTATATCAGCAATTCAAACAAAAAAACATTGGCAAAACTTATTTTGCTATTGTGTTAGGATTGGTTAAAAAAATATCTGGAGAAATAAATATTCCGATCGCTAAACAAAAATTAGGTAAAAATGAAAAAGTCGCCCCCTGCCCTAGTTTTACTAACCTTAATTCTGTTATCAATCAAAACAATATCGCTATCACTAAATTTATTCGCCAAAAAACACATCAAAATTATAGCTTACTTAAACTGCAACCCATTACTGGTAAAACCCATCAATTAAGAGTGCATTGCAAAGAAATTGGCCACCCTATTATTAACGACATCAAGTATGGTGGCATAAAGGTAAAACAAAAAGAGATTTCTAATACACTTTGCCTACATTCTTGGCAAGTTATTATTAAAGATTATCAACAACAAAAAAATTTAACCATCACTGCCCCAATTCCTAGAAATTGGCACTTTCCAATTTAAAATTATTTAGTGCCACAATATAATTTTTATCTCTTGCGATAAGTTTGACCTTTTCTGGCTTTTTTGTAGCCGTATTTTTTGCGTTCAACCACTCTAGAATCGCGAGTTAAGAAGCCTTGATGACGCAAAACTTGATGATTGTTAGGATCAAACAAAACCAATGCTTTACTAATGCCATGCAATAAAGCACCAGCCTGACCGCTTTTGCCACCGCCAAGTAATTTGGCAATAACATCGAACTTTTGTTGATTTTGAGTGGCTTCAAAGCTAGATGAGGCAATGTTGACTAAAATTTCTCTGCCAAAGTAAGAGTTAATATCTTGGTTATTGATGGTAATTTTGCCATTACCTTTTTTTAACCAAACTTTTGCAATGGCATTTTTTCTTTTGCCTGTGGCATAAGCTCTGCCCAAAGCATCGACTTGTTTTGTTTTAGTTACAACAACTTGTTCTTCGGTGTTAACTATTTTAGCTAATTGTTCTTTGATGGTAATAGACATAATTAATTAATTTTGGTATTTTTACGATTTAACGAAGCAACATCAAGAACTTGCGGAGTTTGACCTTGGTGCTTATGAGTAGAGCCAGCATAAATATGGAGGTTATTTAAGATATCTCGTTGTAGCGGACCTCTAGCTAACATTCTTTCAACAGCATATTCTAGTAATCTTTGTGGATGTTTGCCTTCTAGAATTTGGCGAGCATTACGATTTTTAATGCCACCAGGATAGCCAGTGTGCCAATAATATTGTTTATTTAGATATTTTTTGCCAGTGAGCTGAATTTTATCGGCATTAATAATAACAATATGATCGCCACAATTTTGATTTGGAGTATAAGTGGGCTTGTGTTTGCCTTTTAACATTTTAGCAACTACCGAAGCAAGCCTGCCTAAAACTAGATTTTCTGCATCAATTAACCACCACTGCCTAGTTATTTCACAAGGTTTTGCACTATAAGTTTTTTGCATAATTTTAAATATATTTGTTAAGCCATTCAATTAAAGAATCTTTTGGTAAAGAACCAACCTTTGTATCAAGTAATTTGCCATCTTTAAATAGCATTAAGGCAGGAATGCCTCTTACTGCATATTGCGAAGGAGTTTCGGGGTTTTCATCGACATTGCATTTTAAAACTAGAAGTTTATTTGCAAAATGTTGCGAAATTTGATCGATAATTGGTGAAAGTTGCCTACACGGACCGCACCAAGGAGCCCAAAAATCAACCAATACAGGCAAAGTAGATTGAATATCAGATGAAAAAGAATTATCGGTAGTTTCTTTAGCCATAAAATAATTATTTTGAGATTAATATTTTTCAAAATTTTAACAAGCATTAATTATAATAGCAAGTGTTTTTATAAAATTTACATAATAAAATCATCGAGATATGCTTAATGTGATGGCGCAACTTTTAACACTAGGAAAAATTCTTATCTTTTCTACCTCTAAAATGGCTTTGTCAATTCGGATATCTTGCATAATTATTTTTAATAAATCGTAGCAGAATTTTTCGAGCAGTTCGCAATTATGATTATTGGTAAAATCTTTGATTTTTTCATAAATAATGTCGTAATCGATGGTGTCGTTAATGTTATCGGTGTAGCAAGCATCGGCAAAATTAGTATGAAGGGTAAGATTTAAAAAAAGATCTTGCTTTCTGGCTTTTTCAAAATCATGAATACCGATAAAGGTTTGGATGGCTATTTTTTTTAATTTAATAATCATTTTTATTTGTGATAAATATTGCATCTTAAAAATTACAATATTATTCTATTGCCAAAAGTTTTTAGTTTCAACAACTTATTTTATTTATTTTTATGAATATTAGCCAAATTCCTGCTTGTGTAGGCAATAATTTTAATGTTATTATTGAAGTGCCAATGCATTCTAGCCCTGTAAAATATGAACTTAACAAAGAGAGTGGTGCTTTATTTGTTGATCGTTTTTTAGCAACTCCTATGCATTATCCTTGTAATTATGGCTTTATTCCGCATACTTTATCAGAAGATGGCGATCCTGTTGATGTTTTAGTGGTTTCTGATTTTGCTATTAATCCTTTGGTAGTTATTGCAGTAAAACCAGTTGGTGTGCTTTTAATGGAAGATGAAAAAGGTTCAGACGAAAAAATTATTGCAGTTCCTGCTTTAAAATTAAACTCGGTTTTTGAAAACATCGATTCTTATCAGCAATTACCTCCTTTACTTTTAACACAAATTAAACATTTTTTTGAACATTATAAAGATCTTGAAAAAAATAAATGGGTAAAAGTTGTTGGTTTTGAATCGGCACAAGTTGCTCAACAACTTATTCAAAAAGCAATTAAAAGAGTAGAAGAATAAATTATGACAGCCACCACGCTTTTATGTATTCTCGATGGCTTTGGCATAGGTAATAGCCACGATAAAAATAATGCTATTGCTTTAGCAACTATGCCAAACTATCAAAGAATCTTAAAAAACTATCCGCACTCACAACTATTAACCTCTGGTCTTGCGGTTGGTTTGCCAGAAGGGCAAATTGGCAACTCCGAAGTTGGGCATATTACCATTGGTGCCGGGAGAGTTGTTTATCAAGATTTGCCAAAAATAAATTTAAGCATCAAAAACGGTTCTTTATCAAAAAACCCTAAACTTACAAAATTTTTAGATCATTTAAAAACACACAATTTACCTTGTCATTTAATAGGTTTGTGTTCTGATGGCGGAGTGCATTCGCATATTTCTCATTTACAATATTTGGCCGAAGTAATAAAAAACCACAACATTAAGCTTGTTTTGCATTTATTTACCGATGGTCGAGATGTTGCTCAAAAAAGCATTTTACAATATTTATCTCATTTTTCTATTGATGATATTGCCACTATTTCTGGTCGATATTATGCTATGGATCGTGATAATAAACTCGATCGCACTAATCTTGCTTGCAATGCTATTTTAAATGCTAACGGGCCAAAATTTAACACTCCAAACGAAGCAATAAATTATTATTATCAACAAAACATCACTGATGAATTTATTTTACCTAGTATTATTGGTAATTATGAAGGTATAAAAAATCAGGCAGGCTTAATTTTTGCTAATTTTAGGGCAGATAGGGCTAGGCAAATTTCTACCATACTGCACAATAGTAAAAAATTTTCTACCGCTCTTGCTCTTACTCAATATTCGGAAGAGTTAAACAATTTTTATCAAATTTTATTTCCACCTGAAATTATAGCTAATTCTTTGCCAGAAGTTCTTAGTAAAAATAATCTTACTCAATTAAGAATTGCCGAAACCGAAAAATATGCTCATGTTTCATTCTTTTTTTCGTGCGGACAAGAGCAGAAATTCAAAGGCGAAGATAGAATCCTAATTCCATCTCCTGCAGTTGCCACTTATGATTTACAGCCCGAAATGTCGGCAAATATTGTTAGTGAAAAACTGCTAGAAGCAATCAAAAGTAAAAAATACAACTTTATTGTGGTTAATTATGCTAATGCCGATATGGTTGGGCATTCTGGGTTATTAAAGCCGGCAATTGCAGCTTGCCAAACCATCGATAAACAACTTGCTTTGCTTGAATCGGCCATTTTAGAAATTGGCGGAAATATGCTTATCACAGCCGATCACGGCAATATTGAATGCATGTCTGATCATCATAATCAGCCTCACACAGCTCATACTACTAATCCTGTTCCTTTTATTTTAATTAATAAAAATGCACAACAATATACCTTAATAAACGGCTCATTACAAGATATTGCCCCTTCTGTTTTGCAATTATTGAATCTTGTTAAACCATTAGAAATGACAGGAGAAAGCTTAATTATACTAAACAAATGATTAACACCGCTCAAAAAAATATTACTTCACCAAATAATAAGCCAAAATCTGAAGAGGGTTTTTTTAAAAGCTTGTTTTTAGCTATTATCTTTGCTGTAATAATTCGTTCTTTTTTATACGAACCTTTTCATATTCCTTCTGGCTCAATGAAACCAAACTTGCTAATTGGCGATTATATTTTTGTTAGTAAATATAGCTATGGCTACAGCAAATACTCTTTTCCTTTTGGTATACCTATTTTTAAAGGGCGAATTTTCAATTATTTTTCTCAACCTAAACGAGGCGATATTGCTGTTTTTCGGCTACCTAATAATCCAGAAATAAATTATGTCAAAAGAATTATTGGCTTACCAAACGATAAAATACAAATCAAAGAAGGAATTATTTTTATTAATGAAATTCCTTTAAAACAAACATCAGATGGCATCTATCGCGATTTGCAAACAAATAAAGATCTACAAAAATTTCAAGAACAAATCAATCATGATCAATACATTGGTGTTTTAAATCAAGAAAAAACCGATCAAGACGATACAGGTGTTTATATAGTGCCAGAAAATCATTATTTTATGATGGGTGATAACCGTGATAACTCGCAAGATAGCAGGTTTTTACAACATGTTGGCTATGTGCCAGTCGAAAATTTAGTAGGTAAAGTTTCGCTCATCTTTTTTTCGCTTGATCTTGATAATTTTAGCAGTATAAATAAAATAATTAGGTATAATCGATTATTTTTAAAACCGCAATGAAAGAGCTTAGTAAAAAATTAAATTACCATTTTAACAACCAAAATTTACTTGAACTTGCACTCACTCATCCTAGTTTTTCACAAAACAAAAACCATAACTACGAAAGGCTCGAATTTTTTGGTGATAAAATTTTAGGAGCAATTATTGCCGATTTTTTACTCAAAAATTTTCCATTAGCTTGCGAAGGAGAGCTTTCTAAAAAACAAGCTTATTTAGTTTCTGGCGATGCTTTATTAATTGTTGCCAAAAATCTTGATTTACCAAAAATTCTAAAAATTGGCAGCGGTGAAAAAAAAATGGGTGGGCAACATAATCAAAATAACTTATCTAGTGCTGTGGAGGCAATAATTGCTGCAATTTATCTTGACTCTGATTTTTTACAAACTAAACATATTGTTTTAAATTTATGGCAAAATTTATTATCTAACGAACATTTACTTGACGATAACCAAGATTTTGTTTCAACAATACAAGAATTTACTCAAAATCATAATAAATCTTTGCCAAATTATATATTTAAACAAATCAATTCTAGCCAACATGAACCAATATTTGAAGTCACTTTAAATATTAGCGGTCTTAATTGGCAATTTATTGCTTGTGGCAGTTCTAAAAAAGAAGCGAGAAAAAATGTTGCCAAAAAAGCAATTGATTTTATTAAAAACAATACTCAATAAACTTTTATGATTAAAATTAATTATCATAATTTCCAAGATATAACTAATCAAAAAATTTATCAACAAGTTGGTAAAGCAGTTCATCAATTGCAACAAGAAATTTCTCAAAATTTACTTCCTGCCATAAATATTGTTAACCAAAACAACGAAATAAATTTAGTAAAATCAATTGCCGATGAAATTAATTTAGAAAAATATCAACAAATTTTAATTTTAGGAACTGGCGGTTCAAGCTTGGGAGGTAAAACATTTTCTGCTCTAAATCAGCCAAATCAACTAATTTTTTTAGAATCAATCGATCCTGCAACTCTGCATCAATATTTTGCAAGCCTAGTTTTAGAAAAAACATTAGTATTAGTTATTAGTAAATCAGGCGAAACAACCGAAACAATCTGTCAAACTCTGTTGCTAATTAAAAAATTTCAACAAGCTAACATCAAAAATTGGCAGGAGCAGTTTTTATTTATCACCGAAAATCAACCAAATACTCTTACCGATATTGCTAATTATATTTATCAAAACTCTACACCAAAAATTTTTGCCCATCATCCAAAAATTGGCGGAAGATATTCTTGTTTTTCTTTGGTTGGCTTGTTGCCCGCCTATTTAGCTGGCCTAGACATTACCAAAATTGTTGCAGGAGCAAAAAAATCTGTCGATGAATTGTTGCTTAACAATAACACCGATCTACAATATTACTGCACACAGCAACTAATTTATTATCAACAAAATTATTGTCAAACTGTTTTAATGCCTTATGCCGATCAACTTTGTTATTTTAACAATTGGTTTAGACAACTCTTTGCCGAATCAATAGGTAAAAATGGTTTTGGCATCACCCCTATTAATTCTACTGGCACTATCGATCAACACAGTCAGTTACAACTTTATCTTGATGGCAAAAAAGATAAAACCTTCACTTTTATTTTAAATCAAAATCCTCGCAATTATCATTTACATATCGATAATTTTATCAATACCATTTTTAACAACAAAACTTTAAGCCAAATCTTGCAAACCGAGGCATTAAGCACTATTCAATTGTTAGCTCAAAAACAAGTTCCTATTCGAGTAATAAATCTACCTGAATTAAACGAATATTATTTGGCAAAGCTAATGATGAATTCTTTTTTTGAAACCATTGTTGTAGCTTATAGTCAAAATCTTGATCCATTCAATCAACCAGCGGTAGAATTAAGAAAACAAATTGCTAAAAAAATATTATGTCAAAATTTTTAAAAATTGTTAAAATTCCTTTTCATACTATTTTACTTAGTGCATCTCTATTAGCTTTGCTTTTAGCTTATATTTCGCAATATATTTTTGGGCTACAACCTTGTATTTTATGCCATTATCAAAGAATAATTTTTTGGTTAATTTCTTTAAATAGTTTAATATTTTTATGTATAAAATCATCTAAAACTCAATTAGTTGGGCAAATTATCGCCATTATATTATTGCTTGCTAATATTGGTGTTGCTGGTTTTCATAGCGGTGTAGAAAGAAAAATATTTTTTTTAGGCAGTTGTTCTGCTCAAAATCTAGAGCTCGAAAACATCACCGATCCTAGCTTGCTATTTTCTGCCTTACAAAAAACAAATGCAGTTCGTTGCGATGAACCGCAATTTAAATTTCTTGGGTTAAGTATGGCCGATTATAA
>JAUMFK010000045.1:0-2325 GCA_032119875.1 Rickettsiales bacterium | reverse complement strand
ATTTGGGATTCAACAGTGCCATTGTTAGATATTTAATCAATCTAACTTCATCTTTTTGGCTAAAAAGCTTCAAAAAGCCTCAAGCTATATAGATATACAGCTTTCGTTTTTTAAAGTTTTTATCTCAAAAATATTTTGTTAGATTGATTAATTTTAAAGTTGAAATGGTATTAGGTAATTTTCATATCTACTAAACATAATTTTTCTACATAAAACTATCGCAAAATAAATTGGCAATATAACAGTGCCATAAAAAATATATTTATATTGCATTTAAAAAAATTTAGTTTATATTTAATAATGAAAAATAAAATTTATCTAAAATTTTCTACTACTTTATGAATAATCTTTCTGCATTGCAATTATCACAAGCACTTATCAAAATTCGTTCTTATAGTGGTTATAATCATGAAGTTTTATTGCTTATCGATCATTATTTAAGCGGGCTAGGTTTTGTTTGTAATCATCTTGATTTTGATGGCGATAATTCTTATAAAGTTAATAATTTGCATTGCTTGTATAACCCTAAACAACATCAAAAAACCTTATATTTTGCAGGGCATACCGATATTGTAAAAGAAGGTAATTTAGCAGATTGGCTTCATCCCCCATTTTCGGCAGTTGTTGAAAATAACAAAATCTATGGGCGAGGGGCATCTGATATGAAATGTGCTATTGCTTGTTTTATGGTGGCGGTAGAGCGGTTTTTGCAACAAAATCCAGAGCCAAATTTTGGAATTGGTTTTCTTATTACTAATGATGAAGAAAACGATAGCATTAACGGCACTAAAAAAGTTTTACACTGGATGCAAGAAAAAAATCTCCCCATGACTTATTGTTTGGTAGGTGAGCCAACTAACCCTACAAAATTTGGCGAGGTTATTAAAATTGGTCGAAGAGGTTCGGTGAGTTTTAGTTTAAAAATTATTGGCAAACAAGGCCATGTTGCTTATCCAGATATTGCTTTAAACCCAATTACTATAGCTTTTAATTTGGCAAAAATTTTAAAAGATCATCATCTCGATAACGGCACCAAATTTTTTGACAAAAGCAACCTTGAATTTACTAGTTTTATTTCACAAAATTTAGGCAGTAATGTTATTGTTAATGAGGTAGATTTGGCTTTTAATGTAAGATTTAATAATTTACACACAGGGCAACAAATTGTTGATTTAGTAAATTATGTGTGTAGCAAAACTATTTCTCCTGCTCGTTATATTTTGCAACATAAAATTAGTGGCGAAGCATTTTTAAGTGAGCCGCAGTTTTTAGCAAAAATTACTCAACAATCTTGTTTTGAAATTACCAAAATTAAAACACAATTTAGCACCAGCGGTGGCACATCTGATGCTCGATTTATCAAAGATTATGCTCAAGAAGTTGTAGAAATTGGCTTGGTTAACGAAACTGCTCATAAAATTAACGAATTCGCCGATTTATCAGAAATAGAACAACTTACCAAGGTTTTTTATAATATTTTGCAACTATCACTATAATTAAAAATATTATGCCATTTCCACAAACTAAAGAAGAAGTTGAAAATTTTATTAATAACGATAAAAATATAAAAAAGTTCGCTTCATTATTAGTGGCGCAGGGTATGGGCATGATATCTCCTAACAGTTCACAATTAACTACAGATTCATTTATTGATCAGCCATTAGATGTTAAAGATTATCTTGCAAATACTATTTTTTATAATAACACATATATATGGAAGTGTAATTGTAGTTCATCTGAATCTTGGAATTGGAGTTATGATCACAAAGAAATAAACAGAGAAATTCATTTCCAAACGATAAAATTAAGTCATATTTTAAATAAACTTGCCGAATTTAACGATCAACAATTAGAATTGGAATTTATTAAAAAAGTTGCTGAACAATTTGGTGAAAATATCGAAAAAACACGAAAATCATTACAAGACTTTCATATGTTTGTAAAAACACCAACGATCAGCAAATCACAAAGTGATGCGGTAGATTATATAGAAAAAGAATTTGCTAGAAAATACTTTTCTAAAGAATATCCTCATCTTGAAGTTTCTTTTTATTCAGAGAGCTTTATTTTATCACCTGAAAAATGTTTTGTGTATGGATCTCCAGATCTTACTTGTGTGGTTTATGATAAAAAAAAGGAAGAAACTTATTTATTTCTTATTGAATTTGATGGATTTACTAAAACATCAAAGAGAATAGAGCAAAGAGAGGCAAGGTTTAAATCTATGATTGGAAAAGAAGGAGTTATAATTGATAACAAATCTTGTAAGGGCGAAGTAATTGGTATAGAGTTCATTTGTAGTGCAGATAAGACAGAATTAAGTGA
>JAUMFK010000044.1:1425-4488 GCA_032119875.1 Rickettsiales bacterium | reverse complement strand
GTAAGAGTGGTTTTTCCGTGATCCACATGGCCAATAGTGCCAATATTAACATGTGGCTTATTGCGTTCGAATTTTGCTTTAGACATAGTGATATGTTATAAGATTGATATAGTCTTACTAAATTATTAACGATAATTATAATCTAAAAATTAAATAGATTACTGTTTTTTACATAACCTATAAAAGAAATTAGTAAAAAACAAATAAAGCCATAAAAATACTATTATTAAACAGATAATTTTTACAACTAAAAAATTAGAAGAAACAAAATTTTAAGCATTAAAAAATAACTTGCAAGCACTTTTTATAAAAATATTAATCTTTCTATAAAAAAAATTCTATAATCTCAAAATCTTTGTAAAATTTATATTGCAATCTCAAAAAATAGCTTCATAATTGACAACACTTGCAGATTAGAAAGGCAATTGCTGTTTTTATTTTTGTATTTATTACTTGTATAAAATAAAAACTTGAAAAACAGAGGAAAGTCCGGACTCGCTTCAAGAAAAAATACCAGTTAACAACTGGCAGATTTAAAAAATCTAGGGAAAGTATCACAGAGAATATACTGCCTTTTGCTATCAAAAAAATAACAAAAAAGGCGAGAGTGAAAATGTGAGGTAAGAGCTTACAATCTCTAGCAGTAATGCTAGTTTTGATAAACCCTATTTTGAGCAAAACCAAATAGAAACAGCGCTAGATTTATTCTAAACATTTTTCTTGAAATGTTGCTGTTTGGGTAGGTTGCTAGAGCTTGATAGTAATATCAAGCCAAGATGAATAATTGCCACCTAAATATTATAAATTTTTAGGAACAGAATCCGGCTTATTATCTAATTTGCAAGTTTATTTTATTATTTTTTATGATGCACACAACAAATCAAATTCGCCAAGCTTTTTTAAATTACTTTGCTAAACACAATCATCACATAGCTAGCTCTAGCTCGCTTATGCCTCATCAAGATCCTACTTTAATGTTTACTAATGCTGGCATGAATCAGTTTAAAAACTACTTTACCAATATTGAAACACCTAAATATAAAAAAATCGCCACCGCTCAAAAATGTGTAAGAGCAGGAGGTAAACACAACGATCTCAATAATGTTGGCCATACCGCTCGCCATCATACTTTTTTTGAAATGTTAGGTAATTTTGCATTTGGCGATTATTTTAAAGAAGAAGCTATTTTTTATGCTTGGCAATTTCTTACTAAAGAACTTTGTTTAAATCCAAATAAACTATTAGTAACAGTCTATCATACCGATCTTGAAGCCTTAACATGGTGGCAAAAAATTGCTAATTTACCTGCTGAAAAAATTATTAAAATTTCTACCGACGATAACTTTTGGTCAATGGGTGAAGTTGGCCCTTGCGGTCCTTGTTCTGAAATATTTTTTGACCACGGCGAGCATATTTTTGGAGGCCCACCCGGAAGCCCAAACCAAGATGGCGATCGTTTTGTTGAAATCTGGAATTTAGTTTTTATGCAATTTGAAAAAACAGCCAATCAACAACTTTTAAATTTGCCAAAACCTTGTATCGACACAGGAATGGGGCTTGAGCGAATATCTGCAGTAGTGCAAGGCAAAACAGATAATTATCAAACTAATACATTTACCGCTATAATAAATAAACTTAACCAAATCTTAAACTAAACATGCAAGCTATAGTTTTAGGGGCTGGAGTTGTTGGAGTTACAACTGCCTATTTTTTAGCTAAAAACGGTTGTAAAGTAACAGTTTTAGAAAAAAATCAAGACAGTTCTTTAGGCTGCTCTTTGGCAAATGGCGGACAACTTAGCTATTCTCACATTGAACCATGGTCAGAAAAAATCATTAGTAATTTTCTACTCTCTTACTTTAAAATAAAATCTTATGCCACTTTTAAAGATTTTTACAACACAGAATTTTATCTGTGGCTTCTTGCTTTTTATAAAAATTCTTTTAGCAAAATAGCTTATCAAAACAGTGCAGAATTAATTAAGTTAAACATGTTTAGCAAAATAGCTATGCATCAAATTACTACCGATGAACCAAATTTGCATTTTCATCATAAGAAAAATGGTATTTTACATTTTTATCGCACCCAAAAAACACTACATAGCGCTCTAAAAAAAGCTCAATTTTATCAAAAAATCAGAACAGAATATCAAATATTTACAGCAGAACAATGTTTAAATCATGAACCAACCTTAACAAAAATTTTTGAACAAAAAAAACTGGCAGGGGGCATTTTTTTTAATCAAGATGAAAGTGGAGATAGCAAGCTTTTTACCCAACAACTAGCCAATATTTGCCAAGAAAAATATCAAGTAAAGTTTCTTTATAATACCACAATAGAAAATATTTTTACCAACACTAAAAAAATTACTGGCATCAATACTAATCAAGGAGTTTTTGTTGCCGATAAATATGTTTATTGCCTTGGAGCTTATGATAATCATTTGTTAAAAGGAATAAAAATTAATAGCCAAATATATCCGATAAAAGGTTATAGTTTATCAATTTTATGCGATCAAGAAAAATTTTTAGCACCACAAAACAGTCTTACCGACAATCAAAACAAATTAGTTTTCAGCAGAATTGGTAATATTTTTCGAGTTGCCGGAACTCTCGAAATGTGCAATCTAAACCAAAACAGCAACAGATCACACCTAAATTTTTTATATCAACAAACCAAAACTACTTTTAGCCACTTCGGGCAAATAGAAAAAGCACAAGAATGGCAAGGTTTTCGACCTTTTCGCCCCAATGGTTTGCCACTAATTCAACAAAGCCAATATCCTAATTTAATTCTTAATACTGGCCATGGCTCTTTAGGTTTTACTTTAGCTTGTGGATCGGCAAAAATTTTAGTTAATAAATATTTTTCGTAAAAAAAAATTTATTAACTAAAATTCTGCTAAAAATTAGAATATGGCACTGTTGAATTATAAATTATATTTTATTTGCCATTTTTGGTATAAATTTCAGCTATTTTTAGCCTAATATGTTTAATATGAGGCTAAAAATAGCTAAAATTTCTTCTCAAAACTAAAATTAAAACAAATCTAGAATTCAACAG
>JAUMFK010000044.1:0-1415 GCA_032119875.1 Rickettsiales bacterium | reverse complement strand
AATACTAGCACTTTTTCTTGTTTAAAATGTTGCAATAAATTATAGGTTAATTCAATGTTTAAAGCACAATCTAGCGAAAAAAACTTATAATCGCCTTTGCCAAATTGCAAAACCAAATTCATAATATCTTGCATTGTTAAAAGCTGATGCTCTAAAATAATAATTGCATCTTTTGTATTGGCAATTTCGGATTTTAGCAAATAAATTTCTTTTTCGGCAATTTTTGTTGCTTGATAATTTAAGCCATAGCCATAAATTAAAGCCAAATGAGTGATGATAAATTGATTATCATATTTGCCAAGACAAAACAAGCCTTCTTTTTCTGGGTTATTAGTGAGTTGCAAAATCTTAAAACCATTATCGATGCCTTGATACTTTTCGCTTGCTCGTTTTACTCGCTCAACAGTGATGTCGCTAATTTTGTGATAACCTGCCTTAAAAGCCTCTTTTTTGTTATCAATTTTTTCTGGCAGTTGCACTAAAATAAACCTCCGCCCAGTAAATTCGCTCTCCCCTTGAGGCAGAGGATTAGGGTGAGGGGTTTTAAAAAGATCGTCAGCCAATTCCCTCTCCCCTTGAGGGAGAGGGTTAGGGTGAGGGGTTTTAAAAAGATCGTCAGCCAATTCCCTCTCCCCTTGAGGGAGAGGGTTAGGGTGAGGGGTTTTAAAAAGATCGTCTTGATTTCGCTTATTAACCTCTTCGTAATTTAACTCCATAACTGCCTGCCCTGTGGTGCCACTGCCTGCAAAAAAATCGAGAACAAGATCGCCCGGTTTGGTTGAGATTTGCAGAAGATGTTTGATGAGAGAAACGGGCTTGGGGTAAGAAAAAAAATTTCTATTTCCTAGTATTTTTTCAACTAAATCTCCTCCGTCACTAGAAAATCCAACATCTTTTCCTAATAATAACGAAACTGGATTAATTCCAGTTGTATCTTTTAAATATACTTTTTTTTGCGGTTGTGCATTTCCATCTTTGCCCCAAAATATCTTATTTTCCTTGTTCATTTGTTCAAAATTTTCTTTTGTAAAATTCCAAGGTAAATTCCAAGTTTTTCCAGTTGGCGATATTACATCATAACTATATGGATTTTTCTTTTTATACATCTGCACTAATCTGTATTTTTCGTTACCATCATTATCATCATAAACATAGGTAGATTTTACATATTCTTCTCTTAACGGTAATTTATTAATAACTAAATTATCGCTATCTTTTGCAAAACATAAAACATATTCAGTTTGACTCGAAATTCCATTCTTATCGTTGGTTGTGGTATATTTATCTTGCCAAATAATATTTCCCACAAAATTTCGTTCCCCAAAAATCTCGTTCATCAGGTGTCGCAAATTATGCATTTCGTGGTCGTCGATGCTAATAAAAATAACTCCGTCTTCTCGCAACAGCTCTCTGGC
>JAUMFK010000043.1:0-10719 GCA_032119875.1 Rickettsiales bacterium | reverse complement strand
TATCTTGTTAAAGATTGTTCTTGTTGATTATTAAGAGGGCAAATTGTTTTTATTTTTTCTAAAACTTGGTTTTTTTCTTCTAGGTTTATTTTTAAAAAATCATTCATTGAGATTATTTATAAAAAATTGTTAAAAAAATGTTTGAAAATTGTAATTATAGTTTTTAAAATTATAAAAACAAATTATTTAATAAGCAACAAAACCTATGAAAATTACCAATACAGTTAAAAAAATCCTTGCCAACTACGAAACCGATAATCCTGGCACCAAAACAAACATTGCCAAAATCTTAATGGCAGGCAAGCTTGCCGGCACAGGTAAAATGGTTATTTTGCCTGTTGATCAAGGCTTTGAGCATGGTCCAGATCGTAGCTTTGCCATTAACCCCGATGCTTACGATCCTCATTATCATTACAAGCTCGCCATCGATGCTTCACTTAATGCTTATGCCGCTCCGTTAGGTATGCTTGAAGCTGGTGCCGATACTTTTGCTGGTGCAATTCCTACTATTTTAAAAGTTAATTCATCAAATTCTCTTTATAATGGTGGCACCGCTCCGCATCAGGCTAGCACTGCTTCGGTAAAAGATGCTTTAAAACTTGGTTGTAGTGCTATTGGTTTTACTATTTATCCAGGTTCTGATGCTGCTTTCGATATGTTTGAAGAAATCAAAGAAATGTCTTATGAGGCAAAATCTTATGGTTTAGCTACTGTTATTTGGTCTTATCCTAGAGGTGGTGATTTATCAAAAATCGGCGAAACCGCCATCGATATTTGTGCTTATGCTACTCATATTGCTGCTTTGCTTGGTGCTCATATTATTAAAGTTAAGCCACCAACCGAGGCTCTAGAAAATATTGATAACATCAAGATCTATGAAAAACTTAACATACCAGTTAAAACTTTACAACAAAGAGTTTCTCATGTTTTAAAATCTGCTTTTAATCATAAAAGAATCGTTGTATTTTCTGGTGGCAATGTAAAAAGTGAGGCCGATGTATATAGCGAAATCAGAGAAATTTATCAAGGCGGAGCTAATGGTTCTATTATTGGCAGAAATGTTTTTCAAAGACCAAAAAAAGAGGCTTTAACAATGCTAGAAAATATTATTAAAATATATCAAGGTAAATTTTAACATGACATTTACAACCGATATTGTGGTTATAGGAGCTGGTCCTTCTGGTTTATTCACTGTATTTCAGGCTGGAATGCTAAAAATGAAGTGCCATGTTATTGATTCTCTTGAGGTTATAGGTGGTCAGTGCACTGCTCTTTATCCAGAAAAGCCTATCTACGATATTCCTGCACATCCCAAGGTGTTGGCAAGTGAGCTTATCGAATTGCTCGAGGCTCAAGCTAATCCTTTTGCACCTGTTTATCATCTTAATCAGCAAGTGCAAACCATTTCACAAAACCCTAACAAAACCTTTAATATAGGCACTTCTGCTGGCAATAATATCACTTGTAAAGCTATTGTTATTGCCGCTGGTTGTGGAGCATTTGGCCCTAATAGACCGCCACTTAACAATATTCATTCTTACGAGCAGAAATCGGTATTTTATGCTGTAAAAAACAAAGCAATATTTACTAATAAAAAAGTAGTTATTGCAGGCGGTGGCGATTCGGCTGTTGATTGGGCAATTAATCTAGTTGATATTGCCAAAAAAATTATGGTAGTGCATCGTCGAGATAAATTTCGTTGTGCTCCAGATAGTGCCGATAAACTCGAAAAATTAGTTAAACAAGGTAAAATAAATCTTATCACTCCTTATCAATTACATTCTTTACAAGGTGAAAATGGTATTTTAAAAGAGGTAGGTGTTATTGATTTTTCGCAAAATATTTTAAATCTAGAAGCCGATTATTTATTACCTTTTTTTGGTCTAGCAATGGAGCTTGGCCCAATAGCTAAATGGGGCTTAAACCTAAACAAAAATCACATCACAGTTAATCAATCTACTATGCAAACCTCGCAAACTGGCATTTATGCGGTTGGTGATATTGCTCATTATTCTGCTAAACTAAAATTAATTCTCACTGGCTTTGCCGAAGTAGCTTCTGCTTGTCATGATATTTTTAAAATTGTTTTTCCAGATCAGGTGTTTCATTTTGAATATTCAACTAGTAAAGGTGTTAATTAATGTTTTCAAGTTTGGAGTTTTTTTTAGCTTTTCGCTACTTAAAAGCTAAAAGATCCGAAGGTTTTATTTCGGTAATTGCAATTTTTTCTTTTTTAGGCATAACCATTGGAGTTGCTACCCTTATTATTGTAATGTCGGTTATGAACGGCTTTCGTTTTGAATTGGTGCAACGAATTTTAGGTATTAATTCGCATCTTAGCATCACAAGCAAGCAACCAATTGAAAATTACCACGAAATTATCGCCAACATAAACCAAAATATTAAGCAAATTATTTATGCAAACCCCATTGTTGAAAGTCAGGCAATGTTAATTTCAGGTAGCCAAAACCAAGGTGTTTTAATTAAAGGCATCAAAGAGTCAGATCTATCTTATAAACAACTGATTGTCAATAATATTATTTCTGGAAACATTCACAGCATTAACAATAAAAATCAAATTATTATCGGCTCTACTTTAGCTCAAAATCTTAATTTAAAGGTGGGAGATAGCTTAAAATTAGTTTCCGCCGAAACAAATTCTACTATTATTGGCACCATTCCTCGAATTAAAACTTATCAAATAGGGGCGGTTTTTAATAGCGGTCTTTTCGAATACGATTCTAGCACTATTTTTATCAACTTTGAAATGGCTCAAATACATTTTAAATCTCCTAATTCTGCCACTAGCATTGAAGTATTTAGTAATAATTTAAACAATCTAGATAATATAAAACATAACCTTATAAAATTTTTATCTCAAACTAATCCAAACCTTGTTGTTTCCGATTGGCAAGATGCTAATGCTAGTTTTATTGAAGCCTTAAAAATTGAAAGCACAGTAATGTTTTTAATTCTTACTTTAATTATTTTAGTAGCAGTATTTAACTTGGTTTCTAGCATGATTATGCTAGTCAACGACAAGAAAAAAAACATCGCTCTGCTTCGCACCATTGGGTTTAGTAAAAAAAATATTCTCAATATTTTTATAATTTGTGGCTCAACCATTGGTTGTTTAGGCACTTTTTTTGGAGTATTTCTTGGAGTGATATTTAGTGCCAACATTAACAACATCAAGCTTTGGCTTGAATCGGCAACTAATAGCAATTTATTTAATCCTGCTATTTATTTTTTGTCTAACTTACCTTCTAAAATATTTATCAGCGATGTGATAACAATAACCGCTATGTCTTTGGTATTTTCTTTTTTAGCTACTTTATATCCTGCTTATAAAGCTAGCAAATCTCAACCTGCCGAAATTTTACGCTATGAATAATGCCATTTTCATTAATTAAAATAAATTTGGAATTATAAATGGTATAAATTATTATGGCATTAATTTACAACAGAAAACACAATATTAGCAAGGTGCTTTGTAGCCTTGATTATGCCGAAACTAATCTTATACAAAATACCATAACAAATAATCAAAACACTCAAACAAAAAGCTTGTTTTTGGTGATGTTATCAATTTTTATAGCTTCTGTTGCTTATGGTTTATTGTTGGTTTTTATTTCTATTCGATTAGAGCATAACATCAAAAATACTTTTCTTATATCTTTATCTGCAATTATCCAAATTGGAGCTGGAGTTATTTTTTCGCAATTTTTGCCAAACTTTGCCAAAAAAGCAGGTATGGTAAAAAGTATTATTATAAGCACAAGCATTACCTCTATTGCTTCTCTCTGTTTGTATAAATTTATTTCATTTTATTTATGGTTAGTTATTATTTATGTTCTTGGAACATCCTTATTTAATACTGCCATCACTCGAAACACTCTCATGATAAACCTTGCCACACCATCGCAAAGAGCCTTTATTATTGCTTTAGCCTCAACTTTAGTTTCGTGCGGTAATGCTTTTGGCCCTGTGTTGTTAAATTTATTTAACTGGCAAGATAATTTCTTCACTTTTATGTTAATAGCTGGCATTTTTTTAGCTTCTGGTTTTGTTTTAATAAAAATCAAAACAGAAGAAATAAATATTACCGAACAAAACAATGCAAGTTTTTATAAATATATCCTTAACTCACCAAAAATTATGTTTTCTGGTTTTTCATATAGTTTTATTCTCACCGCATGCACTAGTTTTGCAATTGTTTATGCTTTAAAAATTGGCATGGCACCAGAAAAAGCATCTCTATTGCTTTCAACATTTTTATTTGGCACTATTTTTCATGTGCCGATTAGTTATTTTTGTTATGTGATAAAACCTCGATTTTTAATGATTTTTGGAGCGACCATTTCTTTATTTTGTATTATACCATTTCAACTTAAAATACATTGTTAGATATTTAATCAATCTAACTTCATCTTTTTGGCTAAAAAGCTTCAAAAAGCCTCAAGCTGTATGGATATACAGCTTTCGTTTTTTAAAGTTTTTATCTCAAAAATATTTTGTTAGATTGATTAATTTTAAAGTTGAAATGGTATTATTTATATTTTGATTTTTCTTAATCATCATAATATTTTTTGGTTATTTTTTATTTTATTTATAAGTTTATCGTTAATGAAAATACCAACAATTGTTTTGATGCATGAAAAATATAAAAACACAGAGCGTTTAGTTGCCAACACTGCTTTTAACAAAATTAATTTAATTGGCAGTATAGCAGGGCTTATGACGGTTGGTATATTAAGTTTAATTTATCCAAAAAAAGGGCTATGGATTGCCTCTGGCTTTATATTGTTATTATTTTTAGTTTTTTGTCTTGGCAATTATATTTATAAACTTTATTATAGAAAAATCATCTTTTCTTCTTTATCAATTTTTCAACTACACAAATAATAACTTATGAATATCAATTGCGATCAATCAAAAACTTGTTGCTTTACTAAAATTTATAAAAAACTTTTTGGCAAAAAAAATAAAGTTGCCCACTTGCTGTTAAGCGGAGTTATTGGCAAAGAATCAAAATTTGATTCTGCTCTAAATTTTGCTAATTATCAAAATTTAATCAAAAAAGCTTTTACTACCAAAAACATTAAAGCTGTTGCCATTAGCATAAATTCTCCGGGCGGTTCGCCTGTGCAATCCGAGTTAATTTACAATTACATTCGCTTACTTGCTAACAAACACAAGCTTCCTGTCTACACTTTTGCCCAAGATGTGGCGGCTTCTGGCGGTTATTGGCTATTGTTAAGTGGCGATGAAATTTATGCTCATCAATCTTCTATTGTTGGCTCAATTGGAGTGATTTTTTCTGGCTTTGGTTTTGTTGATTTAATCAGTAAAATTGGCATTGAAAGACGAGTTCATACTTCTGGCGAAAGCAAGGCAATTCTCGACCCTTTCTTGCCCGAAAATCCGAAACATCAAGAAATTTTAAAGCAAGCTCAAAACGATATTTACCAAGCTTTTGTTTCTTTGGTAAAAGATAAAAGACAAAATAAACTTAACGAAACCGAGCAACAGCTATTTAGCGGGGCATTTTGGGCAGGAGCAACCGCAGTTAAACTTGGTTTAATTGATGAAGTTGCTACTTTACAAAATAAAATGCACCAAAAATTTGGCGAAGAAGTAGAAATAATCGAAATAACCGAAAAAAAATCATCTTTCTTAAAAAATTTACTTACCAAACAACCAAATATTGCCATGTTAAGCAATCAACTAAACGAAATTATTGCTTTTTCTCGATTTGGATTATAATCACTATACAATGACTAATACCATTTCAACTTTAAAATTAATCAATCTAATAATGTATTTTAAAGTTGAAATGATATTAGGATGCAACGGTGCCATTATCAACCATTTTAAAATAATCCCCTTAACTGATGAAAAATTTATCTTGAATTTAAAAGAAAGTTATTTTAAATTCAATAATATAAGACAAGATTTATATTAAATTTTGTTAAAAATAATCAAAAAAATCTTCTCTAAAATTGTTTAGACCCTTAATCTTATTAAAATAATCATACAATCATAATTTTATGCCTTATTCTTATAAAAACCTAAAAAAAGCCTTTTCGTTAATTGAATTGTCGGTGGTGGTGCTGATTATTGGCATTTTGATTGCTGGCATAACCGCCGGATCTCGGTTGGTTCGTGATTCTAAACTTAAATCTGCCTCTCAATTTACTAAATCTTCTGATATTAATTTAATTCCCGATCTAGTTTTATGGCTTGAACCAACCCTAGAAAACAGTTTTGCGGTTGCTGATAGTAGTGAAAGCGATACAACAACATTATCAAATATTGCAACAAGCTCTACCTATCAGAAGTTAGCTAATCAAAACAATGTAAATTATATAAAAGATATTGCTCGCCCTAATAATAGAGATCTGGTGGCTCGTTGGAACGATATTAATCCAAAAATAATTAACGGCAACAAAAAAAGTGTTTATCAACACAATAATTCATATAGACCAATGTATATCGTAAATGCAATTAATAATCTTCCTGCTCTTTATTTTAGATTTCAATCTAGCAGAATGTTTGCTCAAAAAAGCACCATAACTCCAGAGCCAGCACCATTGCCATTTGATAATAAAACTAGCACTAGATTTATGGTTTTTACTTATGATGCAATTGGTTCATGTGGTATTTTAATGGGCCAAAATGATATGAATCAAAATAATATGGTTCCAAATACCCTTTCATCTGTTATAATGAATAAATCATTTAGTAAAATATATCATGGCTTAGCTAATACACAAGGAATTTATGAATCGCAAAATACTTTACATACAATAAATCCATCCATACCAACTATTGCTGTTTTAAAAGTTAAAACAGCAATAGACAAGAAAAATCAAACAATTTCTTCATATGCTAATAGTAATTCTCCAATAACCACAACTATTTCTCAAGATTTTTCTAGTTTTTTTGTTGGGGACACTTTTTCTGGTATTGGCGGAGAAAATCCGCAACAAAACAATTATAACTGTAGCTACGGAGGTTATATTGGTGAAATTATTGCTTTTGATCGTGATTTAACACAAGAAGAAATCCAAACTATCAACAAATATCTATCAAAAAAGTGGAACATTGCTTTGAAGTAAAATTATCTAGATTAAAATTTTATAACACAAGCTTTGAAGTATTGCAATGACTAATCTCTTTCATCAAAAATCACTTGATTTTGCTAATTATTCTCAACTATCTGATGACGATATTTTTAACATTCAAAACAATATTATCTCCAGATGGCACACAGCACAAGGTTTAGAAAACGAAATACAGCATCAGCATAATTTTTTGCAAGATTTTTTTGTTAAAATATTAGGATATACCGCAGAAACAGGAAACCAAGAAAATACCCTTTGGTGGGAATCAGGCACCAACGATGGCAGAAGGCCAGATGGCATTTTAGGTTTTAATTTAAAAGGATATAAAGATAAAGATATTAATCAAAACAATAACATAAATGCAGGAGATGTGCGAGTTGTTATTGAATTAAAAGGCAGTGATGTTGATCTTGATAAAAATCAAAACCGCAAGGGCTTGGCAATTAGCCCTATTGAGCAGGGGTTTTTATATGCTCCAAAAGTTGGTGGCAAATGCGAATTTGTTATTGTTAGTAATTTTAAAGAAATAAGATTATACAAAGCAACCGATTCTAGTAAATATCACTCGTTTTTTATTGCCGATCTTGCCTGTAACCAAAACAAACTAAACGAGTTTCACTTTTTGCTTGCCAAAGATCGGCTGTTTACCAAGCAACATCAACAATCGCCAGTGCATAAAATTATTGTTGATCGCGAAGAAGAAAAAGAAAGAATTCAAGAAGATTTTTATAATTTATACAAACACAATCGAACAAGGTTAAAACAGCATTTAATTGAGGTTAATCACTTACAATCTCGCAAAGGTTTTTGCCTTTATGCATCAGATAAACTGTTAAGAAGAATAATTTTTATTGTATTTTGCCAAGAAAGGGGCTTAATACCGCACAATACATTAAGTAAATTTGTTAAAGAGCAGGTTTATGGCTCTAAATATAATCATCTAAAAGATATTTTTCGTTCTCTTAATATTGGCAACAATAAAAGCAATCCGCAAGTGCCAGCATTTAACGGCGGGCTATTTAAAGAAGATAAATTTCTTGATGAGCTTTGCATTGCAGATGAAGAAATTGATAAGCTGTTGTTTGTTATCGATTATGCATTTAGAAACGATCTTGATGTTGAAATTTTGGGGCATATTTTTGAAAAATCAATTTCCGATCTACAAAACGAAGCCCAAGAAGACATAAACTTTGCTACCACAGAAAAAAACGAGCAAGAAAAATTTGGAGTCTACTACACCCCTTCTTATGTTACCAAATATATCGTAAGTCAAACAATTGGCAAATGGCTAAACGATAAAAAAACACAAATTGCCACAATTTTTTACGAAGGTTCAGCAGAGTTTTTAGAAGAATATAAAAAAGCCTTGCTCTCTATAAAAGTGCTCGATCCCGCTTGCGGAAGTGGAGCTTTTTTGGTAGAGGTTTTTGATTTTTTAACCAACGAAGCTAAAAAATTAGGCATCAGCAATCATCATCAGTTTATTTTACAAAACAATATTTATGGAGTCGACATCAACCCAAATTCGGTTGAAATTACCAAACTTTCACTGTGGCTAAAAACCGCTCATCATAAAGAAAAACTATTAAATCTCAACGACAACATCAAAATCGGCAACAGTTTAATACCAGACGAAAACATCGCTGGTCGATATGACGAATACGAAGGCAAAGTTATTTACGAATTAACAGGCACCGCCAACGATATGATTGGCGATATTTACAAAGAAAGGCAAGCTAATATATTTAGCAAGTCGCTAGCATTTGATTGGCAAAAAGAATTTAATTTTAAATTTGATGTTATTATTGGCAACCCGCCCTACATTAAAGAAGACAAGCACCGAGAAATTTTTGAGCCACTAAACCCTGCTAATAAAAAGTATAAATCAACCAAACATTCGCCACAACAAAACAAGCCTCCTTTTGCTTCGCAATATTATCAAGGCAAAATGGATTTTTGGCAATTTTTTGCTTGTCTTGGGCTTGATTTATTAAACAAAAACGGCTACTTATCTTACATTGCTCCAAACAGCTGGCTTACCAACCAAGGAGCCTCAAAAACTCGTAACAAAATTTTGCAAGAAGCAACACTGATTTCGTATGTTGATTTTAACGATAACAAAGTTTTTAAAACCGCCGACATTCAAACCATGATATTTTGCTTGCAAAAAACACCAACCGCCACACATCTTGTAGAGTATTGCAAACTAAACAACACAACCGAAAAATTATTTACCCAAAAGCAAGTGGCAATTTCTGAAAGCCTCACAAAAAGCACTTTTGAAAAAATAGAGCTTGCAACCTCTGATTTACTTGATAAAACCATTCATTTTTTGCCTGCAAATCTTTTGCCTATATTAAACAAAATCGAGAAACTAGGAGTTTATAAAATAAAAGAGCAAGATATTAGTCAAGGTATAGTGCCCAATCCAGATTTTGTCAACGGAAAATCTGGATTTGTTGTTAAAAACAATGAATTTATAAAATTAAACGAAACTGAATCTAGTTTGCTACGAAAATATTACCTTAATTGTGATAGATATTTTTATAAAGATAGCAATTATCAAGTGTTGTATCTTACTAAACACAACACAAAAAATCTAGATTTATTACCTAATTTTAAAAAACACATCTCTCAATTTAAAAATATAACAAAAAAAAGACGCGAAACAATAAAAAAAAGCAATCAATGGTTTCATTTGCACTGGCCAAGAAATGAAACATTTTTTATTGGCGAATCAATTGTAGCTTTAAGAAAATCAACTAATAGACCTAAATTTTGTTATGTTGCAGATAATTTTTATTGCAGTCTAGCATGCAATATCATTAAGCCAAAAGATATTAATTTGCTTTATCTTGTGGCTATTCTTAATTCAAAACTTGTCGCTTTTTATTTAAAAAATAAAGGTAAAATGCAAGGCTCAAACTATCAACTAGATATGCAACCAATTTGCAAAATACCAATTGCTATCACAAGCCAAAAACAACAAATCGACATTACTGAAAAAGTTGAATTGATGATGCAAATAAACGGAAAAATTGATGTTATTAACACTCAATTTTTTGAATTACTCACAGGAGAATTTGCCACAATAAACATCAATAAACAGCTTACTAGGTGGAGCGAGCTTTCTTGGGGAGATTTTTTGCAAGCCATCACTTTACAAAAAATAAATCTCACTGCCAAACAAGAAGAAAAATGGCTTACCAGATTAAAAGAAAAGCAAGCCGAAGTCAAAAAATTGCAACTCGCTTTTAGCCAAACAGATGCCAAAATCGACGAAATGGTTTATGCTCTGTATCAACTCACCAAAGAAGAGATTGCAGTGGTAGAAAACTAAAACAAAGATAGTTAATAAAAATTTTATAAAAATATATTTGAATAATATTTAATATTTTATTACAGTTTTATTAAAATTATTTTTTTAACAATCTAGATTTTTAATTATACCATTTCAACTTTAAAATTAATCAATTTTAAAATTAATCAATCTAACAAAATATTTTTGAGATAAAAACTTTAAAAAACGAAAGCTGTATATCCATACAGCTTGAGGCTTTTTGAAGCTTTTTAGCCAAAAAGATGAAGTTAG
>JAUMFK010000042.1:0-18107 GCA_032119875.1 Rickettsiales bacterium | reverse complement strand
TAAAATTAATTGATGAATCAGTTTATAAATTCTGCTGGATTACCGATTTTCCTATGTATGAACTTAACTACGAAACTGGCAAAATTGATTTTTCTCACAATCCTTTTTCTATGCCCCAAGGCGGTTTAGAAGCATTGCTAAATAACGATCCGCTCGATATTAAAGCTTTTCAATACGATATAGTTTTAAACGGAGTTGAGTTATGTTCAGGTGCCATACGTAATCATAAGCCAGAAATTATGTATCAAGCTTTTGCCTTGGCTGGCTATGGTAAAGAAGTAGTTGAACAACAATTTGGGGCAATGCTTACTGCTTTTAAATATGGCGCTCCGCCTCACGGGGGCCTTGCTCCGGGTATTGATCGTATTATTATGCTTTTAGCCGACGAGCCAAATATACGCGAGGTGATTCCGTTTCCTATGAATGGCAAAGCACAAGATTTAATGATGAATGCTCCTGCTTTAGTTTCTAAAAAACAACTAAACGAGTTAAAAATTGCCACTATTAAAAACGATTAACTATGCAATTAAATTTCTTAAAAGCCAAAATTCATAGAGCAACCGTAAATGGTGCCGATCTACACTATGAAGGCTCAATTTCTATCGATGAAGCTTTATTGCAAGAGGCTAATATTTTACCTTATGAACAAGTAGATGTGGTAAATATTAATAATGGCGAAAGATTTACTACTTATGCAATTGTTGCTCCAAAAAATTCTGGCATTATCCAAATTAACGGAGCGGCGGCTCGAAAAACTTGTGTGGGCGATTTAGTTATTATTATTTCTTATTGCTCTTTATCAGATTTTGAAGCAAAAACTTGGCAACCAAAAGTGGTTTTGGTTGATGCAAATAACAAAATAAAATAAAAACTATGAAAGGCATTATTTTAGCAGGTGGAAGTGGCACCAGATTAGCTCCGCTTACTAACATTATCAGCAAGCAATTGTTGCCAGTTTATGATAAACCAATGATTTGCTATCCACTTGCCAACCTCATGAATATCGGTATCACCGAAATTCTGATTATTAGCACTCCTGCTGATACTCCAAATATTAGCAAATTTTTAGGAGACGGTTCAGATTTGGGGTTAAAATTACAATATGCAGTGCAAGAAAAGCCTAACGGCATTGCCGAAGCTTTTTTAGTGGGCGAAAAATTTATTGGCAAAAGTTCAGTATGTTTAATTTTAGGCGACAATATTTTTTACGGCTCCGATTTTTATTTTAAAAACTTTCATCAACATATTGCATCTTTTACTTCTCATCAATGCAAGGCAATGATTTTTGCTTATCAAGTTTCTAATCCTACTTCTTATGGAGTGGTTGAATTATCTAATAATATAGCAGTTTCAATTGCCGAAAAACCAACTCAACCAAAATCAAATTGGGCAGTCACTGGTTTTTATGTTTATAATAACGAAGTGGTTAATATTGCCAAAAATCTTCAACCATCAGCAAGAGGAGAGCTAGAAATTACCGATGTTAATAATGTTTATTTACAACAACAATCGTTAGGTGTGGTAAAATTAGGCAGGGGCTTTGCTTGGCTTGATGCTGGCACTCCTGATTCTTTACTAGAATCGGCAAGCTTTATTCAAACCATCGAAAAAAGACAAGGCTTAAAAATTGCTTGCCTCGAAGAAATTGCCTACCAGCAAAACTTTATCAATCAAGAAAAGTTTCTCAAGCTGTGCCAAAAATATAAAGTAAATTCCGACTATCGTAAATATCTCGAATCAATCTTAACCACTATTTAGCTATGTTTTTTACTATAATTGCTTACGAAATTAACAATTTATGGTTTAAATCTCAGCAATTTATGGTTAATTTACTATTTTTTGTAGTTTTTTTAGTGATTTTTCAGTTTTTGCATCAGGCTACTAACATTAATCAACAAAATTTGTTTTTACTTGCTACTATTCTTGCCTCTTTATTGGTAATTTTAGGTTTTTTTCAAAATTTTTGCCACACCGATATTTCCGATGGCACAATTGAGCAAATGTTGTTGCTGTTTGGTAATTTTGAAAAATTTATCTTGGCAAAAATTTTAGCAAGCTGGCTTGGAGTTGTTTTTCCTATTTTGTTTAGCGATATTGCAAAATTTTAATCTGCTAAATATTGCTAAAATATTAGCGATTATTGCTATTTCTACCTTAACCATCAGTTTTATTGCGGCGATGTCTGGAGTTTTGGCAAATAATTTTCGTTCATTAGGCTATATGGCAATTATTGCACTGCCACTTATTTTGCCAATTTTGTTATTGTCTTATCTTGCTTTTAACGATAATTTTTGGCAAAATTACCAAGTTTTACTGGCAATCTCTTGTTTTATTTTAACTACAACTACTTTTGCCACAACAAAAATAGTTAAATTATTGGCGGTCTAATATGTTTAATTCTTTTTATCAACAACCAAATAAACAAGGTAAATTTGGCGAATTTGGCGGTGCTTATGTTGCCGAAACCTTAATGCCAGCAGTATTAGAGCTACAGCAAAATTATGCAAAAATTCAAAACGATTCTCAATTTTGGCAAGAATTAAATTACTATTTTACTCACTATATTGGCAGGCCAAGCCCTCTATATTTGGCAAGCAGACTCACTCAACATTGCGGTGGAGCAAAAATATATCTAAAAAGAGACGAATTAAATCATACTGGCTCACATAAAATCAATAACTGTTTGGGGCAGATTTTACTTGCTAAAAAAATGGGCAAAAAAAGAATTATCGCCGAAACAGGGGCAGGGCAGCATGGAGTTGCTACCGCTACCGTTTGTGCTTTATTTTCGTTGCCTTGCACTATTTATATGGGGGCAAAAGATATTGCTAGGCAAGCACCAAATGTTTTTCGCATGAAACTTTTAGGAGCCGAGGTTAGGGCTGTAGAAACTGGTTCAAAAAGTTTGAAAAATGCCATTAACGAGGCAATGCGAGATTGGGTTGCTAACCCTACCGAAACCTACTATTTGCTTGGCACGGTAACTGGTCCGCATCCTTATCCTCAAATGGTGAGAGATTTTCACTCAATCATTGGTAAAGAAGCAAAACAACAAATTTTAGCCCTGCAACAAAATCTTCCCGATGCTTTGGTTGCCTGCATTGGTGGTGGTTCAAATGCCCTTGGTTTATTTTACGATTTTATCAATGATAAAAAAGTAGCAATGTATGGAGTAGAGGCAGGTGGTAAAGGTGTTGAATCTGGCTTGCACTCGGCATCTATCAGCAAAGGCACTAAAGCGGTTTTACACGGCAACAAAACTTTTTTCTTACAAAGCTCCGACGGTCAAATTAACGACACTCACTCTATTTCAGCAGGGCTTGATTACCCTGGTATTGGCCCAGAACATGCTTATTTACACTCAATTGGCAGAGTGCAATATGTTTCTGCAACCGATGATGAAGCTTTAGAATGCTTTCAATTGCTTTGCAAAATCGAAGGAATAATTCCTGCACTTGAATCGGCTCACGGAATTGCTTTTGCCTGTAAATTAGCCAAAACCATGAAGCCAGATCAATCAATTATTGTTAATCTTTCAGGCAGAGGCGACAAAGACATTAACACTGTGGCAAATTTTTTAGGAGTAAAATTATGAGAATTTCTCAAACTTTTCAGCAACTACATAACAAGCCCGCTTTTGTTGCCTATTTATGTGCTGGCGATCCTTCTTATCAGGCAACTCTTACTGCTATGCTAGCTATGCCCAAGCTAGGGGTAGATATCATTGAAGTTGGAGTGCCTTTTTTAGATCCATCAGGTGATGGCCCCATTATTGAAATGGCAAGTAAAAGAGCAGTGCAAACAGGGGCAACTTTAGCAAAAACACTGCATTTAATTACCGATTTTCGCAAACAAAATCAGCATACTCCAATTGTGATAATGAGCTATTTTAATCCGCTTTTAAAATATGGTTTAGAACAAGTTTTTACACATATGAAACAAGCAGGTGCCGATGCAGTTTTGATTGTAGATTTGCCACTCGAAGAGCAAAATGAAGTGCTTGCTTTTGTTAAATTTGCGCAGCTTGATTTTATTAACTTAATTTCTCCAACCACACCAATTGCTAGGGCAGAACAAATTTTACAAAATACTAGTGGTTTTGTGTATTTAATTTCACTTGCTGGAATTACTGGCACCAAACAAGCTAAAGCATCTGATAATATTTTACAAATTAAGCAATTAAAAGAAATTACCACTTTACCGATTATAGTAGGTTTTGGCATTAAAAACCCAAAACAAGCTCAAGATTTTGCTAATATCGGAGCAAATGGCATTGTGATTGGCTCGGCACTGGTTGAAAAAATTGCTACATTGCCCGATAATTGCCAAATTCTCACCCCAGAAATTAGCAATTTTATTAACGAAATAAATCAAGCAATTTCAGTAAAATAATATTTTGTTATCAAATCTTCGCCTACAACAAAATGAGAATGCATTTTTAAATTCTGCACAGCATCATTAATTGCCAAAATATCCAGATTCTGCACTGCCGATAAACCTTCGTTGCCGATTATTTTGTGGCTTTTTATCCAAATTAATTCTTGCACTAAATTTTTTTGTAAAAAACCAGTAAATAATTTTGCCCCACCTTCTAACAAAACCGAATTAATGTTGTGTTGATAAAGTTTGTTTAGTAAAAATTCTAAATCAAATAAACCATTGTGTTGTGGAAGAAAAATCGCTTGATGATTATCGTTTTGAAAAAGCCATTGTTGTAAATTTTTGTTTTGCTGTTGATTAGTTGCAGTAACAACATAAACAATGGTTTGACTATGAAAAATTGTTTCACAAAAAGTAAAATCAAGATTGGCACTCACAATAATTTTAATTGGCGATAAATTTTGCAGACCAGCAATTCGACAATCTAAACTTGGATTATCTTGCTTGATAGTATTTGCACCTACCATAATTGCCTGATGCTTACTGCGTAAGAAATTAGCATATTGTCTTGCTTGTGATGAGGTTATCCATTTGCTTTGTTGGCTTTGAGTAGCAATTTTGCCATCAAGAGAAGTGGCGATTTTAGCAGTGAGCCAAGATTTTTGATGTTGTTTAGCATAGAAAAAAAATTTATCTTGAGCTTCTTGAAAAGCATTTAACAGCACTACCTCTATTTTTGCTTCTCGCAAGGCTTTAATGCCCAAGCCGTTCACACGTAAATCTATATCTTGATGACAAATCACTACTTTGGCAATTTTATGCTCAATAATACTTAATACACAAGGATTTGTTTTGCCATAATGAGAGCAAGGTTCAAGAGTTACAAACATTGTTGCCCCAATAAGTAATTGTTTATTTGCCACTTTATTGATAGCAATAACTTCGGCATGAGGCCTACCGCCAAAAGCTGTTGTGGCAGCACTTATTACTTGATTATCTTTTACAATAACACAGCCCACACTAGGGTTTTCGTTAGTATTGCCAAAATTAATTTTAGCCATTCTTATGGCATAATTAATAAATTTTACATCATATTCAGTTAAATTAATCATTTATGTGAAAATTATTTGCTATTATTAACCAAGAACTTAAAATTTAGCATTATTTTTTTAAAATAACACAAAATATGAAACAATTTTTTATTATCTTATTTTTTTTTAATCTTATATCTTGTGCAACAAGCGAATTTAGTAATCCAAAATTTGTTAATACATTGCCAAAAAATATTCCTTACGATCATAATTTACCACCTCCGGGCCCAGATTTTTATATACGCGCTCAACCAATTCTTAATCAAAATTATCAATCAATGACCTATTCTAATCCATATATTATTCCTACACCTTATTATCCTAATTATGATGTTGACAAATATTATACATTGCCATTAAAATATTCTCATCCAAATTAAAACTCAACAAAATAATATGTTTAGTACTGTTGTAAAAATTTTTAAAACTTCTCTATTTTGTGTTTTGGCGGGCTTAATGTGTGGCTGTTATTATCTTTATCCGCACGACGATCCTTTGCCTGATTCTTACTTTCGAAACAATAATACAAGCCAAAAACAGCCAGAAAATCAACAATATCAGCATCCTGTTTATTCAAATCAAAACCCTCCTCAAAATCAAAACCCTGCTCCAAATCAATATTATATTCCTGCTAATCAAATGAATTATCAACAACAATACGGCTATCAACCAGTTTATTATCCTTATCAATATTATCAAGGTGGTTCTACAATTTATACCAATCCTTATATTATTCCACAACCAATTCTACAAAGAATGCCTCAAATTCAAGACCAAGATCAATACTATAAAATTCCTAATAGCACTCAATATTTCGATACTAACCGTTAATTAAAAAAATATGGCTAAAATTATTATTTATACCACAGATATCTGCCCTTACTGCAATAAGGCAAAAGCTTTGTTGCAAAAAAAACAAGTGCAGTTCACCGAAATAAAAGTGATTAACCAACACATTAAAGCCGAAATGGTTGCTAAAGCTAATGGCAGGCTCACAGTTCCGCAAATTTTCATCAATGATCAGCATATTGGTGGTTGTGATGATTTATATTTACTTGAATCTACTAATAAACTCAACGATTTATTAAAAAATTAGCCTATGAAAAATTGCCTCACAAAAAAAATTATTTTTTCTCTTGCTATCTTTATTGCTACTGGCTTTTTATATGCTTCACAGCATATTTTCTTTGCTAATTTGCTATTAATTTTACTGGTTATTTTTGCCACTCCATTAAGAGCTTATTTAATTTCAAAATCAATAATGCAACTTATTAATTTTTTAAATCTTGCTCCAAAAATTTCTAACACCGAAAAAATTGCCCTCACATCTGGCACGGTATGGGTTGATGGCGAACTTTTTTCAGGAAAACCAAATTTTGCTAAAATATGGCAAGAATCCTATCCAACTCTCACTTTTGAAGAGCAGAATTTTTTAGATAATCAAGTAAATAAAGTTTGTGAAATGTGCAACGATTATCAAGTGCAACAGCTTAAAGACTTACCGCAAGAAGTTTGGCAATTTCTAAAACAAGAAAAATTTTTTGGAATGATTATTCCAAAAAATTACGGCGGGTTAGGTTTTTCGGCTTTTGCTCATAGTTGTGTTATTGAAAAACTAGCTTCTCGATCGGTTTGTTTGGCAATTACTGTAATGGTGCCAAATTCGTTAGGCCCTGCCGAATTATTGCTTCATTATGGCACTAAACAACAACAAGATAACTACTTGCCAAAACTGGCTTGCGGTCAAGAATTGCCTTGTTTTGCCTTAACCGAACCAAATGCAGGTAGCGATGCTACTTCTATTGTTTCTAATGGTATATTATTTACCGATAGCAATGGCGAAATAAAAATCAGACTCAACTGGAACAAGCGTTATATCACTCTTGGGGCCTATGCCACTTTAATTGGGGTGGCTTTTCAATTAAAAGATCCTGAAAAATTATTATTTCCACAAGAAGATGTAGGTATTACTTGTGCTTTAATTCCGCATAACACAATTGGTGTGCGTCAAGGCAGAAGACATAATCCACTTTTTACTCCTTTTGTTAATTCACCGCTAAATGGCGAAAATGTGGTAGTGGGGCTTGATGCTGTTATAGGCGAAAAAGCAGGATTAGGCAAAGGTTGGCAAATGCTGATGGAGTGTTTATCGGCAGGCAGGGGCATTTCTTTGCCATCTACCAGTTGCGGTGGCTCAAAATTTGTGTTGGCTGTATCTTCTGCATATAGCAGTTTAAGAGAGCAATTTTCTACCGAAATTGGTAAGTTTGAGGCAATAGAAGAGGTTTTAGCAAGTATTGCAGGCAAAACTTTTGCTCTTGATGCCATGAAAGCTTTCACTGCTTCTTCTGTTGATTCTGGTGCCAAACCTGCGGTGGTAAGTGCGATTGCTAAATATCATGCTACCGAAATGTTTCGACAAAACATCAATGCTGCTATGGATATTTTAGGAGGGGCTGGTATTATTTGCGGTAAAAGAAATTTGCTTTCGGCTCCTTATTTTTCAACTCCAATCTCAATTACTGTTGAAGGGGCAAATATTTTAACCCGAGGTTTAATTCAGTTTGGGCAAGGTGCTATTATGTCGCATCCCTATATTTATAAAGAATTTATGGCAATCGAAAACAATAATTTTATTGAATTTGATAAAGCTTTTTGGCAACATATTTGCCATTTCACAAGAAACATTGGGCTTTCCATTGTTTTGTCTTTAACTAGAGGTTATGCATTTAGTTTTATGCAAACTGGCAAGATTGCTCAATATCAACGCAAAATAGCTTGGTGTTCGGCAACTTTTGCTTTTTTAGCCGATATTGCTTTATTAAAATTTGGCGGTAAGCTAAAAAGCAAAGAAAAGCTTAACGGCAGATTTGGCGATGTTCTTTCGGCAATGTATATCAGTGTTTGTATTTTACGTAAACTGCAACATTCCGCCATTAGCCCTCAACAATATTTAGTAGCAGAGTATGCCTTAAAAGAGCAACTCTGTAAAGCTCAACAAGCAATTGAAGGTATTTATCAAAATTTATTTACTGGGCTTTTAGCTTGGCTCTTTATACCAATTAGCTGGTGGGTAAAACTTAATACTTTTTCATATGCTGCCAACGATAACCAAACTCACCAAATTGCCAAGGCTTTGCTAAATGATGACGATTTTCAAAATAGTCTCACAAATGGCATTTATAAAACTAACAATAAAAACGATTCTTTTGGCAGGTTTTACTATGCTTTAGAGTTAAAAACACAAGCAAAAAGTGCTATTAAGCAAATCAAACAAGCGATAAAAGAAAAAAATTTACCAAAAGAAAATTGGCAGAATCTCATTATTTTAGCATTGCAAAAAAATATTATTAACCAAGAACAAGCTAATTTACTACATAATACCAAACTTGCTATTGCCGAAGTTGTAGCTGTTGATGATTATACCTTGGAAGAATATCAAAAACTATAATGGCACTGTTGCATCCCAAATTATATTTTAGTGGCCATTTTTGGTATAAATTTCAGCTATTTTTAGCATGATATAACTTTCAGTTGTGCTAATACCATTTCAACTTAACATACATTTGTTAGATTAATTGATTTTAAAGTTAAAATGGCATTATACCATTTCAACTTTAATAAAATTAATAAATCTAATAATTTATGTTAAGTTGAAATGGTATTACTAATGCAGTGATGCTTTTTTCTTATGTTAGTTTCTGGCAATCGCAAAGCAAGGAAGATAGACATTTTTTAACAATAAATGTGGCACTGTTAACTCGGCAAGTTCATTAGGATTATTATTCTGACAAATACTATCTAGTGCTGAAAATTGATAGTTTTTCTTATATAAAAAACACTCTTTTTTTTGCAGATAACTATTGATGAAATTCAGATTATTTTCTTGATATGCTTTTACAATTTGTTTATATTTCTCTACACTTGTGCAACCAATTGCCCCTTGCTCTTGTTTAATATAAAAAACTACATATTCTGCTTTTTTTTTGCCTACATATTTTTTAGAAAAAAAGATATGTAGCATCTTTCCTGCTAAAATACTGATAATAAAGATCATAATTAAACGAAGCATATTGATTTAAGATTTATTTATAGCTTTTTCGATTCTAGCAAATAAAGACTCAAAAGATTTTTGTCTTGCATCTATACGTTTTAAGGTTATTTCGTTCTTATTTAAAATCTTGCGAAGTTTAATATTTTCACTTTCATTATCTTGTGAACTTTCCTCGAGTTTTTTTTGTATATCTTCATTGATGCTTGTAAGAAGTTTTGTGAGAATTTCATCTTTTTTATGAATTTTCTTAAGAGGTTTCTCTAATGAGACATACATTTTATCAAACTGCACTTGCAGATCGGTGATCGAATCTCCTGTATGTGGAGTAAATAAAAAATCGAGGGCTTTATTTCTATCGGATTTATATTTTACTCCCATTAATTTTAAGATAGTATCAAAAGATTGTCTTTGAATCTCGAGTTGTTCTGGAGTTGTTGCTTGATGTTGTGTAAGATCTATCTCATTAAATTTAGTTGTTATCATTTCTGCAACTACAGCATCTTGTGAAAGATAGTCTAATACCTTTTCTATTTGTTCTGGAGGCAATTTGCGTAAAGCATTAATTTTATCATCGTTTAATTCATCTAATTCATTGAAAAGTTTTTCGTTTCTCAATGTTGAATATTTTTCAAGCTCTTTTATTTGTTCATCATTTAATTTTAGGACATTAGCTTCTTTAAGACTCATCAATTCTTCTTGAGAAATAGCAGAAGTATCTTTTTCTGGATTGTGATATTTAGCAAAAGCTGCGGTTTTTTCTGCTTGCGAGAATATTTCTTGAAAATGGTTGATTCTTTGTTGTTCTTTAGTTTCTTTTTCTATTTGCTCTAATATTTTCTTGAGTTCAGCTGATTCTCTTGTTTTATCTCTATCTGCTAAAAAGCTCGCTAAAGCTTCTTGTTGTTTTAGTATGCTCTGATTAGCAAGATTCTGTTGTAATTCTGCCAAAACATTTTCGTTTTTTAATTTTGTTGCGATTGTTGAAAAGTTGGTTTGTTTGACTGCATCTGGTATTGTTGAGTTGCTATTAGCAATTATTGTAGTGGCAATTTGTGTTGTTAATTGTTGATGATTGATAATTTCGGTTTGTTGTGACATAGATTTGCTAATGCTGGTAAAATCTGTTTTGAATTTTTCAAAAACTCGTTGTAATTCTATGTCGATACTAATGTTTTGATTTGCCATAAATTCTATATTTAACTGTTTTAACTTGGCATTATTTGCTTCTATAAATAAATCAAGAGCATTTTCAATAGTAAATTTTTTATCAGATTTTTTTAATTCTGAGTTGGCAAATGGTATAAATTTTTGTTGTAAATTAGATAAAAATTGTGTATCTAATTTACTATAATTATCATTAGCAACAGATTTAGAGTAAGGCTCTTTTTTAGGCTCTTCTTCAACAGGAGGAGGTGCGGCTGTATGGGTTGGTGATGGAGAAAATTGTCGTTTAGAACTATTGATAAATTCTCCATCAACATAAGCAACATTTTCAGCAGCACTTGTAGGAATTCTTGTACTTTCAGCAGCACTTGTAGGAATTCTTGTACTTTCAGCAGCGCTTGTAGGAATTCTTGCACTTTCAGCAATTTTTGTGTTAAGTTGTTTTATAAGTTCTTCTTGTTCTTTGTCGACAGAACTTATTACAAGACTATTTAATGATTGTGATATAAATTCAAGCATTTCTTGTGGAGATGGTGGAGTTTTTGTAATTATATCTCCTATTTTTGATGTTTCATCGGGTTTAATTTCTGCTTTACCTGCTTTTTTCATAGCGATAAGTGAATCTATTTGCTTATCTACAAAATCATTTATTGTTTTGTTAATTTCTTCTCGTTGCAGAGGTTGAAAAGAAGTTGCTCCTGTTAGTGCTGTGGCTTGAGCTTTTAATTTTTCTAGTGCTTTTTCAATATCTCTTTGGGTTAAATTTTCATCGGTAACAATTTTAGAATCTGCAGGAGTTGCGGCAACACCACCAGTGACAACACCACTACCAGCAGGAACGGCACCATCAACAGGAGCGGCAGGAGGGGCACCAGCAGGAGTTGCAGCGACACCACCAGCAAAAGCAGGAACGGCGGCAGCAGGAGGGGGGCCAGCAGGAGTTGCGGCAACATCACCAGCGACAACACCACCAGCAGGAGCATCACCGCCATCACCACCAGCAGGAGCAGGAACGGCACCAGCAGGAGCAGGAACAGCACCAGCACCAGCAGGAGTGGCACCAGCAGCAGGAACACCACCATCAACAGGAGCGGCAGGAGGGGCACCAGCAGGAGCAGGAGCAGGAACAGCACCATCAACAGGAGCGGCACCAGCAACACCGCCACCAGCAGGAGCGCCACCGCCATCAGCAGCAGCAGTACCGGCGGCACCACCACCGCCACCAGCAGGAGCAGCACCAGCAGCAGGAGCATTGGAAGTGGGTTTTTTACCAAAAATAGCTTCAGCGGTTTCTTTACCTAAAAAAATTTCAGTTGCATTTCTATAAGTTAAGCTCTCTAATAAATTTATTGCACTGTGTTTAGCAAAATTTGCAACACGAGTTGCTCCAACAAAGTTGCTTAAACCAAAAGCTCCTTGTTTGATATAAGATTTTGCCATACCGCCAACATAAGAAGAGTTGATAAATTTTGCACCAGAAGTTATTGTATTTAAAGCTGCAGTAGTAGTTTGTGCTGCTAGATTAGATGCTGCTAGTGAGTTTCCTGCGGTATTTTGATTATTGGCAATATTGATAATTGCACCAGAAATTTTAGGAGCATAAGAAGCAATTAGGCTTGTCATGTAGACTAAAGCAATACTTTTTACCAATGCAAAGATATAGCCAAAAAAATTATTTAATTCTTCATCAACATTGTCATTTTGAATCCAGATTGTTGTTTTTAAAAAAGAAGGGCCGATTGGTCTTAAACAAGATTCTCCGCCAATAAATCCTAATAAATCAGCATATAGGATGCTAATAAATGGAAAAGTAAGCATTATCAAAATAACTATATCTAGGGCTCTAGCAAATACAAAAGCAAGCCATTTAGTGAAAAATCCTTTCGTTTTTGAAAAAAGTAAAAATAAAAAGAAAATCGGCCCTAAACCTAATACTAAAATAATTTGTAACCAGTTTAGGATATAGGTCATTAGTAGTTTAAAGATTGTTTTTACTAGAAAATATAAAAACACTCCTAAAAGCATACCACCAATTAGCCATTTAGTGAAAATGGCACTTATTATTGCTCCTACGGTTTTTATTGAAAAGATTTTTTCTAATATTTTATCGAAATAGGCGAAATTAACATTGCTACTAAATGAAACTTCTGTTTGCATAGAAGAGGCACCATCGAGATTTAAAGTCCTAGAAAAATTAGTAATTATTTCGATGAGAGAATTTAGACCATCTAAAATAATATTAATCACATATTGTTGATAAAACCAAAAACCAAAAGTGACATGTTTTGTGAAAGAGTATTGTTTTTTGATTTCGTCAAAATCTGATGTAACTTTCTGTTTTGTTGTTAAATCAATTAAAGAAGGATCAAGAAAAGCAAAAACTATTGCTATTTTAAATACACGCAGTGTTAATTCTTTTTGATTTATTTCTGATATTCCCATTAAGTAGCCTACTGCATAAAAAAGCAAAAATAAAGCCATTACAATTCTAATAATTATTATATTCTTCACTATAAAATTTTCATAAGTAACACGTATCAAGTCATTTTGCTTGAGTGATTTGTATGAGTCGGTAATGATGCCTTCATCTTCATTTTGCTTTGCAGAATTTTGAGTTTGTATGCCACTAATTATAGTGACATTGTATTTATCATATTGAGAATTCGATGTGTAGAAATTATCGTAGATTTTAAATTTTATTTTGTATCCAGATGGGATGGCGATTGGTTGATGATTATGATCTAAAAAAGAATTTGGTAGTATAGAGGTTAAATCTGATGGTGCTAATTTAAATTGAGTTATTGCATTTTCGCAAACTCCATTGCGATAAATTCGGCATATTTGGTTAAAAGAATAAAGATGATAAGCATAAATTTTGCCGTTATATCCGGGCATATCAGAATTTTCTGGAAATAAACCAAGATGCAAACTAAAGCCATTTGAAGCAACACATGTTGATACATTGTGATAATTTACATCTTTTAATACGGTAATTTTAGCTTGATCTGTTTCTGTTTGATGCAGTTCTTTTTCGTAATAATTGATTGGAAAATGCACAATTTCGTAGCCAGATATTCCAGTTGAATCGGAAATATTTTTAAAATCAGCGGTAAGTAAGTGAGTTGCCTTACTGTAATATTTGCCGTTTTGTAGGTAATTTTTATTTAAGAAACTGTCAATTTTTTGATCGGGAGTGCTAATAAAATCAGGGTTTGAACCGCCTAAATTTAGTGCCCACTCCATTGGAATGCAAGTATATTCTTGTGAATTGATATCGTTTTTTGATAATGCAGTATCTACTGAATTACCACTAGATACTGTAATGATTTGTTCACTTCTATCTTTTTTACAAGTAATTCTTTCATTTCTATCTATTATGCCGTAATGTGCTTTTTCTAGATAGCCTAGAATTATTTCGCATTCTGGTTTTATGGTTTCGATTGGCTTAATAACTTCTCTTGAGTTATCTAGATATCGAAAAGATTGCAACTTTAACATGGGCGGACCATAAATTTTTGGACCACAGATGCAATTAGGTGTTTGATAGGCTATTGAGCCATTTGAATTATATTTAACAATTTTTGAACAAATGTTGCAAGGATGATTATTGATGGTGGAGCTACCGCCATGAGCATCGATAGAGCCAAGATTGCCTGTGCCAATATTTATTATGATATCTTTGCCATCTGTATAGTAGGGGGTATCTTGCCAATCGGCAAGTTCTGTTTGCCATAAATCACCAGAGCCATTAGAAAAAATAGTATCAGGTTTAGAACTCACCACAGTAGAGCCATCTCCAGGATCGTCGGTGCAACTACCAACTTTATTAGGGCTTTCACAAGAAGATAGCACTAATAATAAAGATAGCGAAATAATGATAGATTTTTTAAGATATTTAAGCACCTACAATAAGGCAATTGATTTAAAATTAATAACAGGCACTTTTGCATCCCAAATTTATTTTATTTGCCATTTTTGGTATAAATTTTAGCTATTTTTAGCATGATATAACTTTCAGTTGTGCTAACATAAGCAACACGATATGTTTAATATAAGGCTAAAAATAGCTAAAATTTCTTCTCAAAACTAAAATTAAAACAAATTTGGAATTCAACAGTGCCTAACAATATTTTGCCAAATTTTTTAATAATAAAATTTATGTATTGATTTGTCAAGAATTTATTAGAAAATTGCTATCAAAAAAACCAGTAAAAATTTTTTGATAGCCGCCAATCATAATAATATTTTGGCGGTTTTGCCAACTTATTTTTAACTTACCTCCGGCAAAAATAACAGTAATTTCGGTGTTATCAACTAAATTTTGCAAAATACTAGCAACTACCACCGCACAAGCTCCAGAGCCACAGGCTGAGGTTTCGCCAACCCCTCTTTCCCAAACTCGAACTGCAATGGTGTGGCAATTAAGCACTTGGGCGAATTCAACATTGGTTTTATTTGGAAAATATTCTAAATTATTTTCAACATCAGGGCCTATGGTATAAAAAAGATTATCTGACAATGGTTTATCAATAAAGCAAACAGCATGCGGGTTGCCAACATCAAGAGCCATAAAATTTAGCTGATGAAAAACTAAATTTTGGTGCAGAATGCTTGCTTGCCCCATATTAACTGCAATGTTTTGATGATCTATTTTGGTGCAAGGTAAAATTTTTTGACCAATGGCGATAGTGATATTTTCTGATTGTTTCTCGGCAAAAATTAACGAAGCAATACATCTGGTGGCATTGCCACAAGCTCCAGATTTTGAGCCATCTGAATTAAAAATATCAATAGCTACATCGGCAATTTGGCTATTATTTAAAATAATTAGCTGATCACAACCAATGTTTTTGCGATGGCATAATTTTTGGCAAATTTGATTAATTTGTGGATATAAAAAATTATAGTCATGCAGGCGGTTATCGATAATGATAAAATCGTTATCAAGACCATTCATTTTATAAAAAGAATAGCTAGTTGTTGTTTTTGGCTCTGCTAACATAATTAAAATCGGTGGTGTTAACAATTATTTCTTCGCCAGATTCAATAAAAGGAGGAACCATAATTTTTACCCCATTTTCTAAAATAGCGGGCTTATAAGAAGCAGCGGCGGTTTGCCCTTTTACAACGGCATCGGCTTGAGCAATAATTGCATTAACTTGTTCTGGCAGAAAAATACTGATAGGCTTTTGATTGCAGTATTCAACCCGAATATTCATGCCTTCACTTAAAAATGGTAGAGCATCGCCAACTAAATTTTTGGCAAATTCAAAAGTTTCAAAGGTTTCCATGTTCATAGCAACTAAATTATTTTGCTCAAAATATTGAAATAACAAATTTTGTTGCTCAACAAAAGCAATATCAACATCTTCGCTTGAGGCAAATCTAGTGTTGGTTTTGTTGCCAGTTTGAATATTTTTCATTTCAACCTGAATATATGCCCCACCTTTGCCAGGTTTAACATGCTCTCTTTTAAGAACCTTCCATAATTGACCTTGAAACTCAAGAACATTGCCTATTTTAATAGAATTAGCATTGGTTTTCATAAGTTTTATATTTAGTTAAAAAGGCACTGTTAAATTATTAAATATTGAGTAAATTTGAAATGCAACAGTGCTAATATTACTATTAATAATAAAACTTGATTTTTTGAAAGGCAACAGTTAAAATAAAAATAATTATAAAAATTTACGAAAATTAAATTGACAATTATTTTTTTGGTTTTACAATATCTTACCTAGTTACTAATTTAAACTTATTTATTATGTCAAACATTTCATTAAAAATTAAAAGCTATTTTTTATTGGTAGTTTTTGCTGTTTTTTTATTGTTGCCACTTTTTTCAACAGCAAATGCCCAAGGTATAATAGCTATTACTGACAAAAAAAATAACAATGCAATTGCTAATGTTCTTTGTAATGGTGTTGCAATAATAAGAGGTAATCCAGTGAAAATTGTTGCTTCACTTATGGTTATGGCAGTTGGTGCTGGTTTTTTACTTGGTAAAATAGATGTTAAAGTAATTATTGGAGTTGCTTTGGGTGTGGCTGTTATTTTTGGTGCTCCTTCAATTTACGATGCAGTTACTGGTAATGGTGCTGGTAATACAGGCTGCGATGGTAGCAAAACTAATCGAGTTATTAGCTAAATAGGTCAATCGATTTAAATTTACTTAAATATAGATACTTAAATAATATTAATATGTCAAAAATTTGTCAAATACTTTCTGTTAAGCCACAAAGTGGCAACACTGTTTCTCATTCTAATCGTAAAAATCGCCGAAGATTTTTACCTAATTTAAAGCAAATATCTTTTCCTAGTAAAGTTTTAGGAGTTAATATCAAGCTATCAATTGCCACTTCTACTTTACGCACCATAAATAAATATGGCGATATCGATAACTTTTTGCTTAATTTTCGTTTTAATAAACTTTCTACTACTGCTCAAGTATTAAGGCTAAAAATTAAAAAAAAGCTAGTTGCTTAATAATATTATATCAAATTATATTTCTACTAATTAAAACATTATATTTTAATTAGTAGAAATAAACTAAACTCTTGATTTAAAAAATCTACCATGAGCAATAACTCACAAGTTCTTAATGAGTCAGAAATACTTGCTATATTCGATAAATCTGAAGCAATATTAAAAGGGCATTTTATCTTATCTTCTGGTTTGCATTCTAATATTTACTTACAATCGGCAAAAGTGTTAATGCATCCTGATTTGGCAGAAAAAATATGCATACAATTAGCTCAAAAAATTAATTATTTTTTATCAAATAATTTCTATAATAAACTTGTTGTTGTTTCGCCAGCAATGGGCGGAGTGGTGGTGGGCTTTGAAGTTGCCAAACATCTTAATGCTACAGCAATATTTTGCGAGAGAGTAAATGGCAATTTTGAATTAAGAAGAGGTTTTTCTTTACAACCAAACCAACCTGTTATAGTTATTGAAGATGTTATTACCACTGGTAAATCAACCATCGAAACCATTGATTTAGTTAAAAGTTATGGTGCAAATGTGATAGCAATTGGTTGTTTAATAGATCGTCGAGATAAAAAATTATTTCAAAATTTACCTGTGCAATTATTTTCTTTGCTAGAGCTTGAGGTAGAAACATTTGATACCGATAACATTCCGCTACATCTAAAAAATATTCCTGCCGTAAAACCGGGTAGCAGATTTTTAAAATAATTTTACGGGCTATTTTTAGGTAAATATGTTAAATTTGTGGCTAAACATAGCTAAAATTTTTACCAAAAATGGTCAGTAAAATAAATTTGCGATGCAACAGTGCCATAATCTATAATACCATTTCAACTTAAAATACATTGTTAGATATTTAATCAATCTAACTTCATCTTTTTGGCTAAAAAGCTTCAAAAAGCCTCAAGCTGTATGGATATACAGCTTTC
>JAUMFK010000041.1:0-11873 GCA_032119875.1 Rickettsiales bacterium | reverse complement strand
AATTTAATTTTTCTTTGCAGAATTTGGTAATGGCAGATATTTGTTGCGGTAGCGGTTTGATTGGTTTTGAGGCTTTATCTTGCGGGGTGAAGCAGGTTATTTTTCTTGATAATAATTTAGATCATTTGAAAATAGTTTCTAAAAACATAGCAATATTGCAAGTGCAAAATATAGCAAAAACAGTTTTAGCAAATGTTTATAATTTGCCTATTAATCAGCAAAAAATTGATTTTTTATTTCTCGATCCGCCTTATATTTTAAATTATGCCAAAATTATTACCGAACTAGAGCAGAAAAACTGGTTAGCAAGTAATACTTTATTGGTGGTAGAATGGGGAAAGAAAAGCAATATTGAAAATAACTATTTTGAACAATTTTCTTTTTTAAAAATTCTCGATATTCGAACTTATGGCGAAACATTTTTTGGTTTCTTTTTAAAAAAATAATAAATTTTTAAAAATAATTGTTGCAATAAAAAAAAATATCTTTAAAATTTTATGCTTAAATTGATTTATAACTAAGTTTTTAATGTTTTTGCAGGCATATTTTATGATGCTTGCTTAATGTTTTTGATTTTTATATTTTTTTAAATAACTTTTTAGCTTTTTAATAAGTTAAAAACTTTGTGGTAAAGTTAAATACCTTGGGTAAATACCTTGTAAACAATAATTTGTTTAAACCACTTAATTACTTTATTTTATGTCACAACAACAAAAAAAACCAGGAAAAGAAGTTTTAGGTTATATCAAGCTAGAAGTTCCTGTCGGTAAAGCTAATCCTGCCCCTCCAATAGGTCCAGCACTTGGTCAAAAAGGTTTAAATATTATGGAGTTTTGCAAGCAGTTTAATGCTTTAAAACTAGAATACGATCCAGGAACTCCAATTCCTGTTATTATCACTGCCTACAAAGATAAAACATTTACTTTTATCACTAAACACCCTCCTGTTTCTTACTTAATTAAAAAATCTATTTCTTTAGCCAAGGGTTCTTCAAATCCAGGAAAAGACATGGTTGGTAAAATTACCAAGCAACAAATTTTAGAAATAGCTAAGAAAAAAATGGTTGACATGAACTCTGCAAGTATCGAATCTTGCATCTCAATGATATCTGGCACTGCTGTATCTATGGGCTTAGAGGTTGTTGAATAAATATTTTATACAATACAATATGAAAAAAACTAAACAACAAGTTCAGCAAAAAATAGTTGCCAAAACTATCGAAGAAGCAATTGAAAATATCAAAAATATTTCTGCTGAAAAAAAACGAAAATTTATCGAGTCTGTTGATATTGCCATTAATTTAGGTATCGATCCAAAACAATCCGATCAAACCGTCAAAGGTTCGGTATTATTACCAAATGGTTCTGGCAAGCAAGTAAAAATTATAGTTTTAACTGGCAACGAAGATCTGCAAAAAACAGCTCTTCAATTTGGTGCCTTCATGACTGGTTTAGAAGATGTCATAGCTAAAATAGATGCTGGTTTTCTAGATTTTGATTGTTGTATAGCTACTCCAGAAGTTATGCCAAAATTAGCAAAAATAGCCAAAAAACTTGGTCCACGCGGTTTAATGCCTAGTCCAAGAAACGGCACAGTTACCAATGATATTAAAAAAGCAGTATCAGAAGCTATAAAAGGTAGAGTTGATTTTAAAAACGATAAAGGTGGCACAGTTCATTGTTTAGTTGGTAAAATCAATTTTGAAACCAAGCAATTACTAGAAAATATTGCTTCTGTGGTAAAGGTTATCAAAGAATCTAAGCCAGAATCTTCAAAAGGTAAATTTATTAGATCTTTCTATATAAATTCAACTATGGGCCCTTCGGTTGAAGTTATTGCCGAATCAATTTAATTTATTTTGCCATGAACAGAAATCAAAAATCCGATCTTGTATCTTATATACAAAATAATATAAGTGGTAGTGAGTTTATTACTATCATTCAATATCGTGGAATGTCTGATAAGCAATTGTTTAATTTAAGAGTTGCTTTAAAATCTAAAAATTGTAATATCAAAATTGCTAAAAACACTTTAGTAAAAGTTGCTTTCAAAGGAACAAATCTTGAAAAGCTTTATAATCACCTAACTGGTCCTACAGCAATTGTTTATGCTCAAGATCCTGTTGCTCTTTCAAAAGTAATTGTTGATACTTCAAAGCAAGTAGAATCATTAAAAATAGTTACTGGCTTTTTTAAGAACAATCTAATGTCTGAATCTACAATCAGAGATCTTGCCAAATTAGGGTCAATGAATGAGGTAAGGGCTTCATTTATTGGGCTACTACAAACTCAACAATCGCAATTCTTGCATATTCTTGGTGCCCCAGAAAAAGGATTAGCAACTTTAAAAAATCAATAATTATTATATTAACAACTAAAACAACATAAATATGTCAACAGATCTTAATCAACTAACCGAAACTTTATCTTCCTTAACAATTCTTGAACTTGCTGAATTAAGCAAAAAATTAGAAGAAAAATGGGGTGTGTCTGCTATGTCTTTTGCCGCTTCTGCTCCCGCCGCTGCCGCTCCTGTAGCTGAAGTTAAAGATAAATTCGATATTCATTTAATTGTTGCTGGCGATAATAAAATTAATGTCATAAAAGAAGTGAGAGCAATAACTGGCTTGGGCTTAAAAGAAGCAAAAGATTTAGTTGAGGCTGCTCCTAAATTAGTTAAAGCAGAGGTTTCTAAAACAGAAGCAGAAGATATCAAGAAAAAACTTGAAACTGCAGGAGCTAAAGTAGAGTTAAAATAATAATACTTTAATTATTTAGTTTCTTATTTTTTAAACATAAATAAAACTCATTATAATTTAAATTCATTTTAATGAGAACATGTTTTAAAAATAAGAAATAATAAAATATTCTGTTATAGCATTTTTTTCAAATTTTTAAAATTATAAGCCAGTTTATTATATTAAAAAAGCAATACTTTTTTATTCTAATTACTGTTTTATAAATGACATAATAAACTATAACCTAATTATTCTTAACATTATAATAATAACTTTAAGTTTATTTCTAAAAATTGCCAATTTATTAAGAAACATCAAGATTTTAAACTATAATAGGTTGTTTTTATGACTTATACCATTTCAACTTAACATACATTGTTAGATATTTAATAAATCTAACAATGTATGTTAAGTTAAAATGGTATTACTTCTTTTTTTTGTGAGAGCAACTAAAATTATTGTTTCTTGCATTAATTAATTATATTTTGTTTTGTCAACTTTAACTTTCTCTTTTATAATTTTAATTATCTTTTATTTTAAACCTGTTTAAAGAAAAAATATTAAAATTAACAATAATTTTCCGAATTTACATATAAATATAAGTATTTATGGCTCAACATCGCAATTTTACTCAGTCAATTCTAAGAAAAAACTTTAGCAACAACCCAGATATTGATGCTGTACCACACCTAATGTCTTTGCAGAAAGATTCTTATCAAAAATTTTTACAAATTAATATCGATCCCGCAAAGAGAAAAAATATCGGCATACAATCTGTTTTTAATTCTTTTTTTCCGATATTTGATTCTGCCGAAAAATTTACTGTTGAATTCATTGATTATCATCTAAAACAGCCAAAATATGAGGCTTCTGAATGCTTATTTGCAGGAAAAACCTTTGCTTCATCTTTAGTTGCTAACTTAAGAATAATTATTTGGAATAAAGAAGAAGGTTCAGATGTTAAAGAAATTCGTTCTATAAAAGAGCAAGAGGTATATTTTTGTGAGATACCTCTCATGACCGAAAATGGTAGTTTTATTTTTAATGGAGCAGAAAGAGTTATTGTTTCACAAATGAGAAGGGCTCCAGGTGTATTTTTTGATAGCGAGAATATAAAAGGTTCTTCTTTAAAATCTTATGTGGCAAAAATTATACCTCATATTGGCTCATGGATTGATTTTGAATTTGATACTAAAGATATTTTACATTTTCGTATAGATAAAAAAAGAAAAATACCTGCCACTACTTTATTAAGAGCCCTTGGTTATACCTCTCAAAATATTATTCAAGAGTTTTACGGTTATCAAGAAGCAGAAATTGCCGAAAAAGGTTGGTCTTTAAAATTTGACTCAAAAAATTTTTTAGGCAAAAAAACTTTGCATGATATAATTTGTGCTAATTCTGGAGAGCTTTTGGTTAAAGAAGGTTTGAAAGTAACTAGAAAAACCATTGAAAAATTAAAAACAGAAAAATTTGAAAGATTTTTACTTACCGATGATGCTTTATTAGGTTTTGTATATACTCAAGATGTTATTGAACCAGAAACTGGAGAGATATTGCTTGAATCTGGTTCTATTGTTACTGTTGAAAGTTTAGAAATTTTACAAAAATTAAGTGTAAATAAGGTTTTGATTGTTAATCCTAGTAAATCAAATATTGGTCCTTATTTATATAACACTATTTTGGTTGATAAAAACATGACAACCAAAGATGCTTTGGTTGATATTTATAAAGCAGTAAGAGCTGGTGAAAACCCATCTTCTCATGAAGTTGCTCAAAATTATTTTAATAATATTTTATTTTCAGATGCTCGCTATAATCTTTCTGATGTAGGTAGATTAAAAATGAATCATCGACTCGAATTAAAAATTGATAATGAAATTTTACATTTAACAAAAGAAGATGTAATCACTACTATAAAAATACTTAGCGATATTAAGCATAACGATTTAAAAACCGATGATATTGATAATTTGGCAAATCGTCGAGTAAGAGCTGTTGGTGAATTAATAGAAAATCAAATGAGAATTGGTATGTCTAGAGTAGAAAAATCTATTATAGAAAAAATTAATTCTATCGATGTAGAAACTCTAATGCCACAGGCTATAATAAATTCTAAACCCCTTATTACTGCTATTAAAGATTTTTTTTCAACTTCCCAGTTATCGCAATTTATGGATCAAACCAATCCTTTATCAGATATCACTCATAAAAGAAGATTATCTGCTTTAGGTCCTGGTGGTTTAACTAGAGAAAGAGCTGGTTTTGAAGTCCGAGATGTTCATCCTACTCATTATGGTAGAATTTGTCCAATTGAAACCCCAGAAGGTCAGAATATTGGTTTGATTAATAGTTTAGCAACTTATGCTAAAGTGAACGAATATGGTTTTATTGAAACTCCTTATCGTAAAGTTATTAATGGCAAATTAACCGATCAGGTTTTATATTTATCGGCAATGTCAGAAGTTGATTTAGCTATCGCTCCATCTAACATTGAAACAGATAAAGACGGAAAAATTATTGATGATTTAGTAAATTGTCGTAAAAATGGCGAATTTATTATGTTGCCTCCAGAAAAAATAGATTATATCGATGTTTCAACCAAGCAAATTGTTTCTGTTGCCACTACTTTAATTCCATTTTTAGAAAATGATGATGCAAATCGTGCCTTAATGGGTGCTAATATGCAAAGACAAGCTGTTCCTTTGCTCATTCCCGATGCTCCTTTAGTTGGCACAGGCATGGAGGCTATTGTTGCCTCTGATTCTGGTGCAACAATTTCTGCAAATCATGATGGTGTTGTTAAGTTTGTTGATTCTTCTAAAATATTAATAGAATCTACCGATGATAAAGGTAATCCAAAAATAGATTTATATAATTTGAAAAAATTTGTTCGAACTAACCAAGACACTTGTATTAATCAACGACCAGTTATTAATGTTGGTGATAAAATTAAATGTGGTCAGGTTATTTCTAGTGGCCATAGTATTGCTAATGGCGAGATTGCTTTAGGAAAAAATGTGAGAGTTGCCTTTATGCCTTGGAATGGTTATAATTTTGAGGATTCAATAATTATTTCTGAAAAACTTTTAGCAGAAGATACCTTTACTTCTATTCATATCGAAGAACTCGAAATCATAGCTAGAGATACTCGTTTAGGGCCAGAAGAGATTACTCGAGATATTCCAAATGTAAGTGAAGATGTATTAACAAAGCTTGATGAAGAAGGTATTATTCATATTGGTGCCGAAGTTAATCTTGGCGATATTTTAGTAGGTAAAACTACTCCAAAAAGCGAATCTCCAACTACTCCAGAAGAAAAATTATTAAAAGTAATTTTTGGAGAAAAATCTCTAGATGTAAAAGACTCTTCTTTATATGTGCCAACTGGTGTGAGTGGCACAGTAGTTGATGTTAAAACTTTTTTACGCAAAGGTATAGAGAAAGATGAAAGATCTATTTATATCGAAATGCAAAAAATTGAAGAATTAGCCAGTAAAAAAGATTTACATCTTAAATTTTTAGGTAAAGCAATTAAAGATGCTATAATTAAAATATTAGAAGGTAAAAAATTATCTGTTGCTTTTGATAAATTAAAAGCAGGTTCTATTCTTTCTGTTGCTAATCTTGAAAATTTATCTATACATCAACTGGTTAAAATAATAATTTCCGATTCTTCTGCAATGCTTGAGATTGAGGCTTTAATTAAAAATTACGAAGAAGTTTCGGCAAAATTTGAGAGACAATATCAAGAAAAAGTAGCTAAAATTAAAGCTGGTGATGAATTAGGTCAGGGTGTATTAAAAGTGGTTAAGGTTTATATTGCTTCTAAATATCGTTTGCAACCAGGCGATAAAATGGCGGGCAGACATGGCAATAAAGGTGTGGTATCAAAAATTGCTCCCGTTGAAGATATGCCTTATTCTCAAGATGGTCAGCCAGTTGATATTGTATTAAATCCACTAGGTGTTCCTTCGCGTATGAATGTGGGGCAAATATTAGAAACTCACCTTGGTTTTGCTTCTAAAGAACTTGGCAAAAAAATAGCTGGTTTATTACAAGATTTATCTAAAAATAAACTCGAATATATTGATAAATTAAAAAATACTTTATTAAGCATTTACGATTCTCAACAAGAACAGGTTAAAATTAATAAAATGTCTGATTCAGAAATAATTGATTTTGCTTCACAATTAACAAATGGAGTGCCTTTTGCAACTGGTATTTTTGAGAAAGCTAAAGAAGAATATATTGCAAAATTACTAGAAATGGCAGGTGCAGATACTTCTGGTCAAATTTATTTATATGATGGCAAAACTGGCGATAGATTTGAAAGAAAAGTAACTGTTGGCTATATTTATATGTTAAAATTACATCATTTAGTCGATGATAAAATACATGCACGTTCAATTGGTCCGTATAGTTTAATTACTCAACAGCCATTAGGTGGTAAATCACATTTTGGCGGTCAAAGATTTGGTGAAATGGAATGTTGGGCATTGCAAGCATATGGTGCGGCTTATACTCTACAAGAAATGCTTACTGTAAAATCTGATGATGTTGTAGGTAGAATTAAAATTTATGAATCTATTATCCAAGGTAATCAAAATTTTAATTGCGGCATACCAGAATCTTTTAATGTAATGATTAAAGAGGTTCGTTCTTTAGGTTTGAATATTGAATTAATAGAAGAATAAAAATATATTTTTATCAATCTCGAATTGTTTTATCTCAAATACAGAAATACTATTAATTTAGTATTTCTGTTAAAAAATTTAATCAAAATTTTTCGTTTTAATTTTTTAAATCGAAACTTTAATAGTAAAAATTAATAAATTATTTTATCATGACACTTGCTGGAACATCATCTCACGGTCTTTTAAGTACCACAAGCAATTCATCTGTTGATTTGCTCGATTTTAATGCTATTAAAATTTCTATTGCCGATCCAGATAAAATAAGATCTTGGTCTTATGGCGAAGTGACCAAGCCAGAAACTATTAATTATCGCACTTTTAAACCAGAAAGAGATGGTTTATTTTGTTCAAGAATATTTGGTCCTATTAAAGATTACGAATGTTTATGTGGAAAATATAAAAGAATGAAGTATAAAGGTATAGTTTGTGAAAAATGCGGTGTTGAAGTTACCTCTTCAAAAGTAAGAAGAGAGAGAATGGGTCATATCGAATTAGCCGCTCCAATAGCTCATATTTGGTTTTTAAAATCTTTACCATCTAGAATAAGCACTATTTTAGGTGTTCCTCTGAAAATGATAGAAAAAGTTATTTATTTTGAAGCTTATATAGTTACCGATTCTCTGATGTCTCCCTTAAAAGAGGGTGAAATAATTACCGAAGAAGAATACGATAACTTGCAGCAAACTCATGGTTACGGTAGTTTTTTAGCCGAAATGGGTGCCGAAGCTGTCCAAAAAGTTTTACAAAATCTCGATTTATTGAAAATACAACAAGATCTTCGTGAAGAACTTTCTACCATAACTTCTGAAATTAAAAAAGAAAAAGCAATAAAAAGATTAAAACTAATTGAGCAGTTTTTAGAATCTACCAATAAACCAGAGCATATGATTATGTCGGTTTTGCCAGTTATACCGCCTGATATACGTCCTTTAGTTATGCTTGATGGAGGCAGATTTGCAGCTTCTGATTTAAACGAGTTATATCGTAGAGTGATTAATCGTAATAATCGTTTAAAAAGACTTATCGAGTTATCTGCTCCTGATATCATTATCAAAAACGAAAAAAGAATGCTACAAGAATCGGTTGATGCTTTGTTAGATAATGGTCGATCTGGTGCCATAGTGCGAAATGCTAATAAAAAACCTTTTAAATCGTTAAGCGATATGCTAAAAGGTAAGCAAGGAAGATTCAGACAAAATCTTTTAGGTAAGAGGGTTGATTATTCTGGTAGAAGTGTTATTGTTGTTGGTCCAGAATTAAAATTGCATCAATGTGGTTTGCCAAAAAAAATGGCTCTCGAATTATTTAAACCTTTCATTTATTCTAAATTAGAACTCTACGGAAAATCTTCTTCTATTAAAATTTCTAAAAAAATGGTCGAATCAGAAAGGCCAGAAGTTTGGGATGTATTAGATGAAGTAATTAAAGAGCATCCTGTTTTATTAAATCGTGCTCCAACTCTACATAGGCTTGGTATTCAAGCTTTTGAACCAGTTCTTACCGAAGGTAAAGCAATTCAACTTCATCCCCTTGTTTGTTCTGCTTTTAATGCCGACTTTGACGGCGACCAAATGGCAGTTCATGTGCCTCTTTCTATAGAAGCTCAAGTTGAGGCTAGGGCTTTGATGATGTCAACCAATAATATTTTAAGCCCAGCTAATGGCAAACCAATTATTGTGCCTTCTCAAGATATTATTTTAGGTTTATACTACATAACAATGCAAGGCAAAGATTTTGATACTGCCAAACCTTATCCAATTGCTGAAGAAGGCGAATTAATGCATGCTTTAGTTAATCAGATAATTTCTTTACATACCAAAATTTTATATCGTTATTCTTTTTACAATGAAAACGGTGAAAGAGAACTGGTAAAAATCCAAACCACTCCAGGAAGAGTTTATTTGTATAACTGCTTACCAAATATGATGAAAAATCAATTTAGCATTGTTAACAAAACCATGACTAAAAAAGCAGTAACTAATCTTATTGATGTTGTTTATCGTTATTGCGGTCAAAAAGAAACTGTTATCTTTTGTGATAAAATTATGTCTTTAGGTTTTAAAAATGCTTGTAATGCTGGTATTTCTATTGGCAAAGATGATATGATTATTCCAAAAAACAAAGAAATTTATGTTGCTGATTCTTTAAATAAAGTAAAAAAATTAAGCGATCAATACCGTGAAGGGTTAATTACCGCTGGCGAGAGATATAATAAAGTAATTGACGAATGGACTTCTTGCACCGCCAAAATCTCAAAAGAAATGATGTCTGATATATCGGCTTTTGACTCGCCAAAAACTGCTAACTCTATTTTTATGATGGCTGATTCTGGGGCAAGAGGTTCTGAAAATCAAATTAAACAAGTGGCAGGCATGAGAGGTTTGATGGCTAAATCTTCTGGTGAAATTATCGAAACTCCTATCGTTTCTAATTTTAAAGAAGGTTTAAATGTAATGGAATATTTTATTTCTGCTTATGGTGCTAGAAAAGGTTTAGCAGATACCGCTCTTAAAACAGCAAATTCTGGTTATTTAACTCGTAGATTAGTCGATGTTTCTCAAGATTGTATTATCACCGAAGATGATTGTCAAACTAATAATGGTGTGCCAATTGAAGCCGTTGTAGAAGATGGTAGAACCATAGTTTCTTTGGCAGAAAACTGTTTAGGTAGAGTTGTGCTTAAAGATATTATTTATAAAGGAAAAACAATAGTTTCTGCTGGTGAAATGATAAACGAAGAACAGGCAGAAGAGATAGAAAAATCTGGTATTAAATCATTAATTGTTCGATCTGTACTTACTTGCGAAACTCACAATGGAGTTTGTGCAAAATGTTATGGTAGAGATTTGGCAACTGGTAATTTAGCTGGCATTGGTGAAGCCGTTGGGGTTATTGCCGCTCAATCAATTGGTGAACCAGGAACTCAGCTTACAATGAGAACTTTCCATATTGGTGGGGCCGCTCAAAGAGGAGCTGAACAATCTTCTATTTCGGCTATCTCTGAAGGTAAGATTAAATTCAATGAAAAATCAACTATTGTGAATCGTGATAACAAAATTATTGTTGTGGCAAGAAATTTTGAAATTATCATTACCGATCCAGAAGATATCGAGTTACATCGTTATAAATTGCCTTATGGTGCAACTATTGGTCATGGCAATAATTCAATAATTAAAAAAGGTGATTATTTAGCCGAATGGGATGCTTATAATATTCCTGTAATTTCTGAAGTTTTTGGTGTGGCGAAATTCAATGATTTATCTGAAAATATTTCATTAAGAGAAAAAATTGAAGAAAGCACAGGTGTTTCTACTAAAATTGTTATCGATTGGAAGCAATACAGTAAGCAAGATTTAAAACCTCGAATTTCTATAGAAAATTCTTCCGATAGCAAAGATTATGCACTTTCTGTAGGAACTATCATTGGTGTTACAAATGGTGATGAAATTTTAGCTGGTGATATTATTGCTAAAATACCAAAAGAATCTTCTAAAACTCGTGATATTACAGGTGGCTTGCCAAGGGTAGCCGAACTATTTGAAGCAAGAAAACCTAAAAATGCCGCAATTATGGCAGAATTTGATGGTAAAATAGAATTTGGTAAAGATTATAAAACTAAAAAAAGAATTATTTTACATTCTGAAAATCCAGAAATTTTACCAATTGAATATACAATTTCTAAAAATAAACATTTGTTTGTTGGTGATGGCGATTTAGTAAAAAAAGGCGATGTGTTGGTAGATGGTAATTTGGTGCCTCATGATATTTTAAAAATTTTAGGTATGCAAGCTTTTACTAATTATATGGTAAATGAAGTTCAAAAAGTTTATCGTATGCAAGGTGTAAAAATAGACGATAAACACATAGAGGTTATTTTGTCTATGATGTTAAAACGAGTTGAGGTTACTAATCCTGGCGATACCACTTTCTTGGTTGGTGAATATGTTGATAGTGATATTTTTGAACAAACTAATCAAAAAGTTTTATCTAAAAATCTAAAACCAGCACAATGTAATAGAGTTTTACTTGGTATTACTAAGGCATCTTTACAAACAAAATCATTTATTTCAGCAGCTTCTTTCCAAGAAACTACTCGAATACTCACTGAATCGGCGGTGCAAGGAAAAGTTGATAATTTATCTGGTTTAAAAGAAAATATCATTGTTGGTCGATTGATTCCTGCAGGAACAGGCTTAATTACTGCAAAATATCGTAAAAAAGCTAATTCTTTAGCTTAATTATTATAATTATTTTTCATTTTTAAATATTAGAAGCTTTTATATATTTAAAAATGAGAAATAATGGCATTGTTGAATTGCAAATTTGTTCTAATTTTAGTTTTAAGAACAAATTTTAGTTATTTCTAGCCACATATTAAATATGTCGTGTTGTTGCGTTAGCACAACTAAAGAATCGTTGCGTTAGCACAACTAAATAAT
>JAUMFK010000040.1:0-20940 GCA_032119875.1 Rickettsiales bacterium | reverse complement strand
GATTATCAGGTGCTTTCGTTGCAGAGAAATTTAAAAATATTAGGTATTTTTGCTAGATTAGCAATAAGAGATAATAAACAACAATATTTACAATTTATTCCTAGAGTAAAGCAATTAATAATAAATAGAATTTCTGAAAATGATTTTTTTAATCAAAACCTTTCTTTGCAAATTTTAGAGTGGTTATAATGTTATTTTTTGATGTTAAAATTATATTTTGGCACTGTTGAATTCCAAATTTGTTTTAATTTTAGTTTTGAGAAGAAATTTTAGCTATTTTTAGCCTCATATTAACATATCGTGTTGTTGCATTAGCAAAACTGAAAGTTATATCATGCTAAAAATAGGTAAAATTTATACCAAAAATGGTTAGTAAAATATAATTTTAGATGTAATACCATTTCAACTTAAAATACATTGTTAGATATTTAATAAATCTAACTTCATCTTTTTGGCTAAAAAGCTTCAAAAAGCCTCAAGCTGTATGGATATATAGCTTTCGTTTTTTAAAGTTTTTATCTCAAAAATATTTTGTTAGATTGATTAATTTTAAAGTTAAAATGGTATTATTATAAAAAATCTAAACCAATATCAATGCTATTTACAGAATGAGTAAGTGAGCCGATAGAAATTCTGTTTATATCGAGTTCATTATATAAATGAATGTTTTGTAAATTTATTGAGCCAGAAACCTCGATAATAATAGATTTATGATGATTTCTAATTATTTTGCAACAATTAATAATTTCATGTATAGACATATTATCGAGCATAATAATATCGGGGTTTGCTAATATTACCTCTTTTACCTGATTTATATTATCGCATTCTACTTCAAGAAGTAAATTTTGTGTATTTTGAGATTGAGCTTTTTTAATGGTTTCTATAATATTTTGATTAGAGGCAATATGATTATCTTTAATTAATATTTGGCTAGCTAAACAAAATCTGTGATTATTTCCTCCGCCACAACGAACCGCATATTTTTGTAATTCACGAAGCCCTGGTAGGGTTTTACGAGTATCAAATATTGCAATATTAGGGTTGTTTAGTTTTTTAACTAGTTGATTAGTTTTGGTAGCAATTCCACTTAAATGTTGTAAAATATTTAAAATAGTTCTCTCACCTGCTAAAATAAGCTTTGTAGAAGCTATGCCACTGGCAATTATTTGATTGGCACAAATATTATTGCCATCTTGATAATGAAGAGTTAATTGATATTTGCTTTGGTTAAATTTTTTGTTTTGTTTTAATTGTAAAAAAGTTTCTTCTAAAACATTGATGCCACTTAATATCATATCTTGGCGTGCGACTATAGAAAATTCATTTTCTTGTTGTTTATATATAGTAAAATCAGAAGTAATATCGTGATAAGCATTATCTTCTTGTAGGGCAATAGAAATAATTGCCGAAAGAGATTTTATTTGCATTCTTTTATATTAAAATTTTGTTGCTTTAATAAGTAAATTTGTTTTTCAATAAAAAATTTCATGAAGTTAATTTCTTTGATAATTTCTGTATTATTATCTTGAATATTTTTAGCTGATTTTTGTTGATAATCTTGTAAAATATTGCTGATAATATGTAATGCTAAACAATTATTGCCCATTTCGGCACTAATGAATGCTGGCATTTGTTTAGTCCAGAGAGGGGCTTGTTTTGCTTGGTTTTGAGCTAATTTATTGGCAATGTTAAGGCTTAAATTATAATCTTTTAAATCGCGTTTGGCAATAAAAGTTGCTTGAAATAGCCACCACCAATATTTATCGATATCTTTACTGGCAAATTCATCGAGATAATTTATAATATAGATTGTATCTGATTTATTTTGAGTTTGTGAATAATAATAACTAGCCAAAGATGGCATTAATAACGATTTATTATTTAAAGTATCAAGAGTTTTAAGCCATTGATAAAGATTTTGATAAGAATAATATTTAAGTGCCATAAAGCCAGCAAAAATATCGCCAGCATTTTGAATGCGACTTGCTAAAACTCGAAATAAAAATTCTTTATCGCCAAAAGACATTGCCGAAACAGCATATTTACTTGGTGCTTCAGGAATAGGTTGTTGTGATTGATGATAAGATTCGGTTTTTTTCCAGAACCAAGCTTGCAAAATAAAGCAAAAAATGAAAAGCCAAAAAAATATTTTATGAGAATAAATATGAAAAAAAATTTTGCACTTCATGGTTAGAATTGTTTTTTCTTAAAATCGTGAAAAGACATAAAAATAAGTAGAGGCAAATAAATAATTGATTGAAAAAAAATAATTAATAACTCGGTAGAATTTATAGAGCTAGTATAAGAAAGCCATGCACTTTGTGAAAATAAATCGAGTCTCGGAAATAAAACTGATAAAAATTTTAAAGACATAGCTAGAGCATTATAAGAGTTTATGCTAATTTTTTCTGGCAATTCTATTGCTAAAACAAACATACCCATTAATCGAGAAATAGCATAAAAACCCAAAGAGGCCAAAATAGCAGAAAAAGCATTTTTTAAAATAAGTGAACTAAGTAAAGCAAAACAAATTACAATTAAAATTTCGGCTAAAACTGTAAGAAACCAATAAACTAAACCAATGTTATAAATACCAAAAATAACCATTGCTATAAGAGTGAGAGGTAGTAAAATAATAATACCTGCTACAAAAAAACCAAGCAGATAACCCAAAATAAATTGTTCTCGAGAAATAGCTTTTGATAAGATAAATTCTATTTCTTTATGTTCGAAAGCCCTATTTACAGTGATGCAAACAAATAAAATTAAACCACACGATAAAATAGTGCGACAAGAACCTGCAAAATAGGTAACACTAGTTTGTGTTTGCTCAACTAACATGGTAGATCCTAAAAATATAGCTATTGCCAAACAAATAGCAACTGTTATAAATAAACCTAAATAAAGTTTATCTCTTAATCCGTTTCTTAAAATGTATTTTAAAATTGGCAACATAATATAATTAAAAATATTCTCTGCGATTGATGTCGTATTTTTCTTGTAAATCACGATCAACAGAATTAGCTTGAGAGCTAGAATTGATGATGGTTGCTTTGATGAAAATTACAGTTTCTTTTATTTGTGAAGAGCGATTGACATATTTAAAAAACCACCCTAATATTGGAATTCTGCTTAATAAAGGAACCCCTGTTTGTGAGTTATTAGATGAATCTTCCATTAAGCCACCTAAAACTAAAACATTGCCACTTTGTATTTTGGCAATAGTTTTTAGTTCTCTTGTGACAATTACAGGTATGAAGTTGCCTTTATTTGCAGCATCTTCTACCTTTTCGTTGCTGGTGGTAAATTTAGGTTCTATGTTGATTGTTATTTCGTTAGTTTTAAGATTTATTGATGGAGTTAAATTAAGAATAACACCTACCGATTCTTCTTGTTTGGTTGAGTTGGTAGCTGTACCAGTTCCTGCACTGCCTACCACAGCTGGTGTTCCTGCGGTTTGCTCGATTTTGAAATATACTAATTTATTGGCAAAAGTAAGAGTTGATTTTTGATTATTTATGGCATTGATTCTTGGGCTAGAAATTGCTTTAGTTAAGCCAAAAGTTGATAATGCTTTTACTGCTAAATTGATATCAGGCCCTAAACCAAAAATTTTAACTGCTTTTCCAGGTATATAAGAAAGACCAGTATCGGAGTAACTGTTAATTTTAGAGAAATTTGTAGTAACATTTGCAGCTGGACTACCTATTGACCCCCAAGATTTATGCCCCCAATCTATACCTGCCTTAAAACTATCGTTTAGAGAAACTTCTACTATTTTTGCTTCAATTAAAACTTGTGCAGAAGCTTGTTTATTGATTTCGGTAAGATATTTTTCTATGGCTAAATGTTGACGAGTATTGGCATAAATAGTAAAGAAACCAGAATTTTTATTAGCAACAACCGAGCCATTAGTTTGAGAGCCAGAAGAAGAGGAGGAAGACAAAGAAGAAGATTGATCTAATTCAGAAGAGGTGGTAGCATTATTTTTTGGAGCTTCTGCAATTAAGATGTTATCGAGATTGCTTTTTACCTCATCCCATAGGGGAGAATCTGGTAAAAAATCGGAATAATAATTTTTTAAGAAAGATTTATCTGGTTCAAAAAATAAAACTTTATTTTTATAAGAATATCGCAAGTTGGCTTGAGTGCAAATGCGATCGATAATTTCTTTGAGTGGGCGGTTATTAGCATTAATGATAACACCACCAGAGTTATTGATTGCCGAATCAATATCAACATCAATATTAGCGGCTCTACCGATATCAACCAAGGCATCAACTATAGGATTAGAAGAGTTAATATATACAGACATCATAATATCGCCACCAATAATTGGAGGCGGGGGAGTGATGATGGTTTTGCTTAATTTGGGAATGGAAGATTGTATTTGTTTTTGAATTTGATCTTTGTTTTTGGTATCTTTTTTTTCTTTTATCATTGATTTTTCAATATCAGAAATAGATAAATCAGATTTTGTATCAAAACTATCTATTTTGTGTTTAGAGCAAGAAAAACTTACAAACAAGATAAAAGATAGCAATATTTTGCAAAAAAATGATTTGTAAATCTTAAATATATTTAGCACAAAAAATATATGAAAATAAAATAGTTAAATTGATTTGCAATATTATAATTGATTAAGTAAAATAATTACAAGGTCTTTTTCAAATATTTTTAATATTGTTTTTTTATTGCATCAATTTTTTTTGTTTATGCTTAGTTTTGAAAATAAAATATTTACCAATTTATCTGGCGAACAATCGTTTAGTTTGGGTTTTGCTCAAAAAAGAGGCGATTGGCACGATACTGCAATTTTTCTTAATCATGGTGCCGATTATATTATTGAACAAATTAAATCTTCTGGTTTAAGAGGCAGAGGTGGAGCTGGCTTTCCTACTGGTATGAAGTGGTCTTTTGTGCCTAAAAAAGAAAATCAACACACAGGAAAGCCTCATTATTTAGTAATTAATGCCGACGAATCTGAGCCTGGCACTTGCAAAGACAGAGATATTTTAAGATACGAACCGCACAAGTTGCTTGAAGGAGCATTGTTGGCATCAAGAGCTATCAATGCAAAAACTTGCTATATTTATATTAGGGGCGAATATTTTCGTGAAGCCGAAGTTTTACAAAAAGCCATCGATGAGGCTTATGATGCTAAATTAATTGGTAAAAATGCTTGCAATTCTGGTTATGATCTCGATATTTATATTCATCGCGGAGCAGGTGCTTATATTTGCGGTGAAGAAACGGCATTACTAGAAAGTTTAGAAGGTAATAAAGGTCAGCCCAGATTAAAACCGCCCTTTCCTGCTTTAATTGGTTTGTATGGTTGCCCAACGGTGATTAATAATGTTGAATCTATCGCAGTTGTGCCAACTATTTTAAGAAGGGGAGCTTCTTGGTTTGCTTCTTTAGGTAGAGAAAAAAATACAGGCACCAAAATTTTTTGTATTTCAGGGCATGTTAATAAACCTTGTAATGTTGAAGAAGAAATGGGTATTTCTTTAAAAGAGCTTATCGAAAAACATGCAGGCGGGGTAATTGGTGGCTGGGATAACTTATTAGCTGTTATACCGGGTGGTTCTTCTGTTCCGTTGATTAAAAAAGAAATTTGCGATACGGTTTTAATGGATTTTGATTCTTTAAAGGCGGTAGGCACTGGTTTAGGCACTGCTGGTGTTATTGTTATGAATAAATCAACTGATGTTATTAAGGCAATTGCTAGGTTATCGCATTTTTATAAGCACGAATCTTGCGGTCAATGCACTCCTTGTCGAGAAGGAACAGGCTGGATGATGCGTATTCTTGATCGTATGGTGGTTGGTAATGCTAAAACAGAAGAAATTGATCAGCTTTACAATATTAGCAAACAAATCGAAGGTCATACAATTTGTGCATTGGGCGATGCTGCTGCTTGGCCTGTGCAGGGTTTAATTAAAAATTTTCGTAACGAAATGATACAAAAAATTCAAGATTACAATCAAAACAATTAACCCAAAACATAATTAACCATGACTAACAAAATTGTTGCCCTTATTACTGCTTGCGGTAGAGGAACTCGTTTATTACAAGAAAATGGTATTCCTAAACAATACTTACCACTGCTTGGAGTGCAGATGCTTCGACATTCTATTTTGGCATTTTTAAACCACCCTAAAATTGACGATGTTTTATGTGTAATTCATCCAGATGATGTTTTGCTCTATGAAAATTCTACCATTGGTCTTGATTTATTAAACCCAGTTTTTGGTGGCGAAACCAGACAGGCATCTATTTATAATGGTTTAGTTGCTCTTACCGATTATAATCCTAGTAAAGTTTTAATTCACGATGGAGTTCGACCTTTTGTTTCAAAAAGAATTATTAATGGTATTTTAGAAAAACTCGAAACTCATCCTGCTGTTATTCCTGCTATTGCTGTTGAAGATACTCTAAAAAAAATTGGTGAAGGCAAAATCGAATGGACTTTAGAACGCGAAAATTTATGGCGAGCTCAAACTCCGCAAGGTTTTGTATATAACGATATTTTAAATTCGCACACTGCTTTTAAAGATTTGCATTTTACCGACGATTCTTCTTTAAACGAATATGCAGGCATCCCTGTGGCGATTATTCCAGGTTCGCAAAATAATTTTAAAATTACCACTCAAGAAGATTATGAAAGAGCTAAATATTTAGCAAATTTTATTTTTGGAGCAAGTAAACAAACTAAAATTGGCTGTGGCTTTGATGTGCATGCCTTTGATTATGGCTCAAATAATCATACTATTAAACTTGGTGGTATAGATATTCCTTTTGCTGGTAAAATTATTGCTCATTCCGACGGCGATGTGGTTATTCATGCCTTGATGGATGCTTTACTTGGTTCTATTGGTGCTGGTGATATTGGCGAGCATTTTCCTAATACCGAGAAATGGCGAAATTGTAATTCGCAAACGATGTTAAATAAAGTGGTTGGTATGTTGCATCATAAAAAAGCAAATATTGTTAATGTTGATATTACCATTATTGCCGAAAAGCCAAAAATAGCCGATTATAAATTATTAATGCAAAAAAATTTAGCTAATCTACTTGGTATAGCTACCTCTGAAGTTAATATTAAAGCAACAACTACTGAAAGATTAGGTTTTTTAGGAAGAGCCGAAGGCATTGCTTGTCAGGTAGTGGCTTGTGTTAATGTTGCTTCCTTTATAATTGAAGAATAAAGTTGTTTTTAATTTTTATTTTTTCAATAGACTTCTTATTTTTTTGGTTTTAAAATTTGTTTATCAAAAAATAAATATTTTTTCTATGATAAAAATTTTCACCAAAATACTTTGTTTAGTGGTTATTGTTTTGTTGCCAAAATTTGTTTTTGCAAATATTTCGGCTTTACAAAAACACTCTGCAAGCGGTGTTGAAACTAAAATAATTGCTAGTGTTGCAAATATAAATAATCAGTCAAAAATCGTTTTAGGTCTTGATTTTAATCTACCTTCTGGCTGGAAAATATATTCGCAAAATTCAACCGATATAGGCATTCCTCCGCAACTTAATTTTAGTGGTTCTGATAATTACCAAAAACATGAAATTATTTGGCCAAAAGCCAAAGAAGGTCAAGAAAACTTTGGCTCCGAAGTTATTAAATATCATTACTACGATGGTCGAGTTATTTTGCCTGTAATTGTTGATGTTTCTAATATCTCCGATACTAATAAAATCAAGGTTGCTGTGCATTATTCAATATGCAATAATGTTTGCATACCAGTCCAACAAAACTTCGAGCTTTCTTTACAAAAAAATATACAAACCGATATTCTGCAGCAAATTCAGCAATTTAGCACTATTCAGCTATTACCAACTACACCATCAAGCCCTCTTGATTTCATAAATCTAAACAATCCTATCAAAAAAAAGCTTTCTTTAACAATAATTATTGGGGCAGTAATTGGTGGTTTAATTTTAAATATTATGCCATGTGTTTTGCCGGTGCTTTCTATTAAGTTAATGTCTGTTTTAAAGCATTCTGGAGCTCATATTAATAAAATTCGTTTTAGTTTTTTTGCTACTATTTTAGGCATTATATTTTGCTTTTCTGTTTTAGCAATAATAACTTTTATTATTAAATCAACAACCATATCTCTTGGCTGGGGTTTTCAATTTCAAAACCCTTACTTTCTTATTTTTATGATTGCTATTTTGGTTTTGTTTACCGCTCAATTATGTGGTTTTTTCGAAATAGAAGTGAATTCTGTTTTAGCATCTATATTAAATAAAAAAATTTCAAAACAAGAAAGTCAAAAACATATTTTTTTACCAAATTTTTTATCAGGAATATTAGCTGTTTTATTAGCCACTCCTTGTTCGGCACCATTTTTAGGAACAGCTATTTCTTTTGCTTTTACTCAAAATTTTTCTACGATATTTCTTATTTTTATTTGTATAGGATTTGGCTTTGCTCTGCCTTATATTTTGTTAATTATTACCCCACAATTTATTAAATTACTGCCTAAACCAGGCCCTTGGATGCAAAAAACCAAACAAATTATGGCAGGAATGCTTGGCGCTACGGTGATTTGGCTTATTTCTATTTTAACCGAAAATATCGGAGTCGTTGCCTCTTTTATAGTTTTTTTAGCTAATTTGTTGATGTTTTATTGTTTAAAAAGTAAGATAAAAAATAAAATAAAAATATTTTCGTTATTGATTTTATTTACAGTTTCTATTGTTGTGCCAATGAAATTTCATTATCATAAAAAAGCCCAAGAAGATGCCTATAATTCTTTGTGGTTCACTTTTGATGAATCAATTTTAAATAATCTTGTCAAAGAGCAAAAAACAGTTCTTATCGATATTACTGCCAAGTGGTGTATTACTTGCCATGCTAATAAAATTTTAGTTTTAAAAAGTCCAGAAATTGTTGAGTTATTAAAATCTGGGCAAGTAGTTGGTTTAAAAGCCGATATTACCTCTCCAGATCAAGACATTATCAATTTTATGAAAAAGCATAATAGAGTAGCTATTCCTTTTAATGCTGTGTATGGCCCAAATGCTCAAAACGGTTTATTAACAAGCGAATTATTAAGTAAACAAGAATTGCTTTCTTTAATTAAGCAAGCGCAAAGTAAAAATAATCTATATCAATAAAAATGTATCGACTATATCATCACCCTCTTTGCCCTTTTTCTCGAAAAATCAGAATTCATTTATCGGCAAAAGAAATTGGCTTTGAACCAATCATCGAAAATTTTCTTGATAGACGCACCGAATTTATTGCCTTAAATCCTGCTGGCAACCTACCAATTTTAGTTGATAGTGAAAATCAAAATGTGGTAGTTGGTAGCAATGTTATTAGTGAATATATCGAAGAAAAATATGATGAATACGATTTTTTAGGAATTAATATCAATAAAAGAGCCGAAGCTAGGCGTTTGCAAAATTGGTTTGAGCAAAAATTTTATCAAGAAGTAACAGAATATATTATTTATCAACGATATTTTAATCGTTTTTCAAATACCGAAAAAACCTCTCCTAATACCGAAATTTTACATATTGCTCATCGCAATTTAGCGGTTCATCTTAGCTACATTGAATATCTTTTAGAAAATAGCAAATATTTAAACGGCGATCAAATCTCTATTGCCGATTTTTCAGCTTCGGCAAATTTATCTATACTAGATTATTTTGGCGATATTAACTGGCATCATCATAGCAATATTAAAGAATGGTATGTTTTGCTGAAATCCCATCGTTTTTTTGCCGATATTTTAACAGACAGAATAACTAATATTTTGCCACCAGTTTATTATTCGCAACTCGATTTTTAATATTTTGATGAGGTTTATAATTTTTTATTGCAATTTTAATTTGAAACATTAATCTATTTATCTCATAATTTTGTAAATTCTATTTGTTTTATCAAATGTCAAATGTAACAATTGTATTTGTGGTTTCAGGGAAGGCTAAACAATTTAAAGTTCCTGTTGGAACAACAGTTTTAGAGGCGGCTCATCAAAACGATATTAGTCTTGAAGGTGCTTGCGAAGGTTCTTTAGCTTGCTCTACTTGCCATGTTATTGTTGATCCAAAATATTATAATATTTTGCCAAACCCCACTGAAGATGAAGAAGATATGCTTGATTTAGCTTTTGGTCTTACTTCTACCTCTCGCTTGGGTTGTCAAATTGTCATGAATCAAGAATTAGATGGTTTAGTTGTTTATGTTCCAAACGAAACTCGCAATATTTCTAATTAAAAGCAAAAATCTATGAAAAAATCTCTGATTATCAAATTAGCAGTCGCCGTTGTTATTGTTTTGTTGTCTTATTGTGTGTTTTGGTTGTTTAAAATTGGTCAATCAGAGAGAAAAATAACTAGCATTGTGCAGAAATCAAAAATTATTTCTTTCGATAAAATATCTAGTGCTGGCTTTCCTTTTTCCCAAAAAATCAGTGTAGAAAATCTTAAAATAAACATTCCAGTTAATGCCATAGTAAAAAGAAATTTTATCGCTAAAAAACTCGAAATCTCTTCTAGTATTTTTTCAAATAATTTTAAAGTAAAAATAGTTGATGAGGTAGAAGTTAAAACAATTGAAAATAACTCCTCTTATTTACTGCAATTTAACACTGATCCAGAAATATCTTTTAGCATCATTAATAATGCTATTAATAATTTTACCTACTCTGATTCTGGTTTTAAAATTGTTGATGCTAAAAATAACAAAACTATTCACACTGCCGCTTCCATGAATATTTCTCTTCCTTCTCCTTTTGTTTTTGAGCAAGAAGATCAAAACCCTGTCGCTATTTCTTTAAACATAAAACAGCTTACAGGCTATTCTTTTTTAAATTTTTACAAAAATGTTTTTGAAGATAAAGTGATTGAAGGCATCAAAACTGGCGAGATAAAAATTAATCAAGGCAATCAAAACAACAATAATAGTTTTATTTTAGATCCTGCTGTGCTTAGTAATTTAGCCACCACCAATCCTGCTTTATTTCAGCAAATACAACAACTTGCTATGCAAATACAAGTTAATCCTGCCTCTGCTCCTGAAATTAATAATCAAATTCAGCAGTTATTAATGCAAGCAAGTATCAATGCCCAAGCTAATCAAGCTCCTGTTGAGGTTTCTAATTCTGCTTCTCCAAATCAGCCAAACAATAACATCAATACTCAAAGTATTCAAGTTCCTTTAAAGGCAAATGCCGAACAGCCAGTTGCGGTTAATGTTGCTGAAAATCCTAGCTCTCCAAATCTTGCCAATACTCAAGTTCCTGCTGTTCCTACTGCTCCTGCTCCTGCTCCTGCAAGCCCTCAAGTTGCAAATGTAGAGCAGCCAGTGCCAAATACTGCCCAGGTTAATAACAATATTCAAGATTCTAACTCTGCTCCTCAACCTATTGCAACTGCCGAAAATATGCCAAATGTTGCCCAAGTAAATTCACAAGCAAATACACAGGCAAATTCACAGGCAAATGATCAAAATATTAACCAAGATAAAATAGATATAGCTCTTGAAATTGAAATATCTTCTACTCCTATAGAAAAAGAAAAAGCCGCTGCCGAGGTTCCTGTTGATCCTTCTTTGATGGAAGAAAACAGCCAACAATATGCCGAGAATGTTTTGATAAAATCTATAATTTTTTCTCACGAAAAATATAAAATATTAATAAATGGTAAGCTAATATCTTTACTCGACGATATTAATTTATCTGGTGGAATTACTGTAAAAATTGAAAATTATTATGATTTTGTAAATTTATTTAAAACAGAATTACAAAATTATATTCAACAAAGCACCATGAAAGAAAATTCAGATGCTCTTATTTTTGAAAAATATCAAGCTTTTTTAAGAAATTTAGACAATAGCTTGCCGAATCTTACCAATGAAATTGCAAGTAAAAACCCTGCTACCAAAGATAAAAATGCTCAACTCGATATCAGAAGAGAAAAAAACCTAGATTTTATAATCAACGAAACCCCTATTTACGAAATATTAGGCAAAATATAATTTGTAATTCAATTAAACTTAAATCTTATAAAAAATATTTAGGCAAAATATTTTTGAAAATATAATTTAAGTAAAAATTTTTATATCAAATTGCATTTATAATTCCAAATCTAACAGATATCTTATACCATTTCAACTTAACATACATTGTTAGATTGATTAATTTTAAAGTTGAAATATTTAAAAGTGCTTAATCCAAGCGATAATGGCACTGTTGCATCCCAAATTATGGTTACATTTTAAATTTGTGTTAATTTTAGTTTTGAGGAGAAATTTTAACTATGTTTAGCTAGATTTTAGTTGTGCTAATGCAAGCAACATGGTTATTTTAGTTGTGCTAATGCAAGCAACATGGTTATTTTAGTTGTGCTAATGCAAGCAACACGGTTATTTAATATGAGTTAAAAATAGCTAAAATTAAAACAAATTTAGAATGCAACAGTGCCTGTGTTTATTTTTTTATAGTAATCGATATTCTGGTATGGTAAGAACTGCGTTATTGTTATTATTTTGCATAACTTCAAAAATACAACCTTGGTTTTTTAGATCTGATAAAACTTGAGTATCAAAGAAATGGTTAATCAGGCTATGTAAATGATCTTTTAAAGTAAAAACTATCAATAATTGATTATGTTGATCAAGTAAAATATTAATATCAAGCAAACAATCTTTTTTAATACCAATAATTTTGTTGATAATTGTTTTTATAATTTCGCTAAACGAGACTGGTTCTATTTTAATTTTTGGCAAAGCAAAGGTTAAAACTTGATTAAGATGAATTTTATTTCTAACTTCTGCATCTAGATTATTGATATTTTTTGTTAAAAATTCTAATAAATCAATAATTTCTTCATCTTCTTTTAGGCTATTTTGTAGAGTTTGCAAATCTAAAACATTATTAACAATTGCTTTTAATATAGTGGCATCTAGATAAATTTGGTTAAAATCGTTTAAATAATGGCGATGCGGTAGCGGGCCATAGGGCTCTTCTTTTAGAGATTGAGAAGTTTTAATTATTTTATCGAGGTGAAATAATAATTCTTGCGGAATAACACTAGAAATTTGGTTTTTTAAGCTAGAAATATTGTTATTATGTAAGATATTAAGTTTTTTAACAGTGTGAATTTTTTCTTTTATTTTAGCAATCATTAAATCAAAATCTACTGGTTTTATTAGGTGATCGTTAGCAGAAAGATTAATTCCTTTTATGATATCTTCTTTCTGCCCTAGAGCAGATAAAAAAATAAATGGCACATTATTATTTTGATTACCCTTGCTATTTCGCACCATTTCTAAAAATTTATAACCATCAATTTTTGGCATTAAAATATCAGAAATAATAATATCGGGCTTATGTTCTAAAAATTGATTATAGCCTTGATTGGCATTTTCTGCTTCAAATACCAAAAAACCCTCGTCTTGTAAAATTTCGCAAATATTTTCTCGAATATCTTGCTCATCTTCTACACATAATACTTTAATTTGTTGTTCTTGCATAAGTGATGTTTCTTTTATTAATGCTAATACCATTTCAACTTAAAATACATTGTTAGATATTTAATAAATCTAACTTCATCTTTTTGGCTAAAAAGCTTCAAAAAGCCTCAAGCTGTATGGATATACAGCTTTCGTTTTTTAAAGTTTTTATCTCAAAAATATTTTGTTAGATTGATTAATTTTAAAGTTGAAATGGTATAATATTATTAAGGAGCTGTTGCATCGTTAATTATACTAAATTTATTTCTCTTTAAATTTTTCTTCAAAACTTGTGCAAAAAATAAAATATAATCTGGGGTTCAACAGTGCCTTATACAAGAAGAATTTAGCATTTTTTTTTGTATAAAACCAAGTATTTTTATAAAAAATACCCATAAAAAATAGTTATGTTTTTTTTGAGAAAATATTTTTGATAAATTTCAAAAAAAATGCAAAAAAAATGAAAATTTTTATTTACATTTAAAAAAATAAGCCTTATCTTGCATCACTTGTTTTTTAATTTTTTTTCATCATAATTTTTTATGAATTTAAAAAGCTAATAAACATAGTGTTTATGCTTATCTAATACCATTTCAACTTAAAATACATTGTTAGATTTATTAATTTTAAAGTTGAAATGGTATAACCTGTTTTTATTAACTCTAATTTTTTTATCAAAGAAATGGAACCAGAACAAGAAACTGATCGAGGTCAAAACTCAAAAATTTATTACCTAAATAATTCTAATAAAAAAGGTAATTATCCACAACATAATTTGTCCAATCAGCTTGCTTCTGTTTGTCAGCAAATCAAAGAGTTGCAACCAATCTTGCCAGTTTATTGCTTAAGACCGCACATTTTACAGCATGCAACTCGTTTTTTTCTCGATAATTTTTTGCATCATAAACACCAAACAAAGGTTATGTATTCTGTTAAAAGTAATCCAGATGAGGCGGTATTAAAACAAATGTTTGCCTCTGGTATTGTTAATTTTGATGTGGCTTCTTTTGTTGAAATACAGCTGATTCATTCTTTATTTGGCGATAAGGCAAAAATGTTTTTTATGCATCCTATAAAAGCAAAAGAAGTTATCAAAGAAGCTTATTTTAACTATAATATTAGGCATTTTTCTCTTGATTCTTTCGATGAGTTAGAAAAAATCTTGCTTGCCACTAATAATGCTAAAGATTTAGGCTTGCACCTCAGAATATCTATCCCTAATTCACATTCTGCTATTGATTTATCTGGTAAGTTTGGTATTTTGCCTTCCGAATCTGTTTCTTTATTACGCAAAATTCGCTCTGTGGCAAAAACTTGTGGTATATGCTTTCATGTTGGCTCGCAATGTATGGATCCACTCGAATATCGCAATGCAATTGATGTTGTGAAAAATATAATCAACCAATCTGCTGTAAAGCTCGATGTTCTTGATGTTGGCGGTGGTTTTCCTTCGATTTATCCTGGTATGGCTCCGCAAGGCTTACAATCTTATTTTCACGAAATATTTGATAGCATTGCTAAAGCTAATTTTGCTCCTTCTTGTCAAATATGGTGCGAACCTGGCAGGGCTTTAGTTGCCGAAGCTGGCTCTTTAGTGGTGCGAGTAGAGGGGCGAAAAAATAATATGCTTTACCTAAACGATGGCACTTATGGTGGCTTGTTTGATGCTGGGCATCCTGGGTTTATCTATCCTGCTAAAGCTATGCGATTTGGCGAAAATTCGGTTAATTTAAATTCGGAGCTTGCTCCTTTTGGTTTTTATGGCCCTACTTGCGATTCGCTTGATACCATGCATGGTCCCTTTTATTTGCCAAGCAATATTGCCACAGGCGATTACATTGAAATAGGGCAACTCGGAGCTTATTCATGTAGTATACGCACCAATTTTAACGGTTTTAATAATTATTTACAAATACAAGTTGGCTGTAATCCGCTTAGCTCTCTTTATTTTTCTGAAAAACAAGTTCAGCTTAATCAACAAAATAATTCTAATTAAACTATGCAAAGAACCGAACTTTTACAAAAACAAGTAAAGCACATCGACATCACTTCTTTTGATGCTACTAATATCATTAACCAAATGGCCGATATGTCTTTTACTTCGCGCGATTTAGCTTCTGCATGCAAAATTTTTGAAATGATGCTTGCCGATAAATCTTGCTCAATTGTGCTTTCTTTGGCAGGATCTACCTCTGCTGGCGGTTGCATGCAACTTTATGCCGATTTAATTAAATACAACATGATCGATGCTATTGTTGCCACTGGGGCTTCAATTGTTGATATGGATTTTTTTGAAGCTTTAGGTTTTAAACACTATCAAGGCACTCCTTTTATCGACGATAAATTCTTGCGAGATAACTATATCGATCGCATTTACGACACCTACATTGATGAGCAAGATTTGCAAAAATGCGATCACACTATTTTTGAAATTGCCAATACTTTGCCTGCTAAAGCTTATTCTTCTCGAGAATTTATTTGGCATATGGGTAAATATCTTACTCAACATAGCAAAAAAAAAGAATCTTTAATTGAGCTTGCCTACACACACAATGTGCCAATTTTCTGCCCTGCTTTTACCGACTCTTCTGCTGGTTTTGGCCTGGTTTTGCATCAGGTAAAAAATCCAAAAAATCATCTTACCATCGATTCTATTGCCGATTTTCGTGAACTTACCGAAATAAAAATCAAAGCTGGCACTACTGGTTTGCTTATGATTGGCGGAGGTGTGCCAAAAAACTTTATCCAAGATACCGTAGTTTGTGCTGAAATACTGGGAAAAGAAGTTGAAATGCATAAATATGCTATTCAAATTACTGTTGCCGATTCGCGTGATGGTGCCTGCTCTTCTTCTACCTTAAAAGAAGCTTGTTCTTGGGGCAAAGTTGATACCGCCTTTGAGCAAATGGTTTATGCCGAAGCGGGATCTGTTTTGCCGTTGCTTGCTTCTTATGCCTATCATCAAGGTTCTTGGAAAAATCGCACACGTAAAAACTATGCTAAATTGTTTTAAAATTCTTTGCAACAAGGGGTGTTTAGCCCCTTGTTTTGATTGAGAAAAGATAGATCTTTTTATCAATTTGCTAAAATACAGGAATAATAGCTCTTTCTCTAGAAAAAATCCCTTCAATTGGTTTAGTTATTGTGGCACTGGGTTGTTCTAGCTTTCTAGGAATTTTCGGAATTGCATCAACCTTTCCATTAATAATAGTTACTCTTTCTTGAAATAATTGCTCATATTTTTCTGGAGATTTCTGCAATTCTGTTAATCGGGCTTGCACATCATTATTAATTGTAGTTATTATTTCGTGCAGTAACGGATAATCATGCTGACCAAGAGGCTTAACGGGGTTGTGGGGATTGGTGCCAAGCATTCTTGCCTCAATAATTGTGTTACCATCTATTTTGCTTACCCTTATTTCAACAGATTTTCCTGCTACTTGCTTATGTATGGTAAAGGCAGATGTATCGTGATGATTTTCTTCAAATGCTTTTACTTGTTGTGCAAAAAATTCTGGGCTTCCAGATTTTTTGGCATCAAATGCTACCGCTATTTCTGATCCATCCCGAAAAATAGTGTGTTCTTTATCAAGTGTTTGTAAAGATTTTTGTATAGTTGTTAAAATTTCTACACCAACACCACTAATTGTTGCTTTTAAATTTTTTGGATCTCCTCCTATTTGATAATCTATTAAATCTTTACTGTTTTCTCCATCAGTAAAAGAAAAATTTACCTGCTGGTTTATTTGAGTTATCGGCCAGCCAACAAAATTAGACCAATAATTTAAATCTCTAAATTGTTCTGGTAGTTTTTTTAATTTTACTTCATTAATTTCGCCAATAAATAAATCAGCCTCCAAAGCCTGAATCATATCAACAGTTTTAGCATAAAACTGCTTGTTTTTAATTAAATCATAGACTTCTTTTACATCTTGTGGAATACCGTCAAATTGAAAATTAATATCTGATTGAGTTGTTTTGTCAAACAATAACAAAAAAGCTAAAGCTTCTTGTGGCAACATTGTAGCAACGATATTTTTGATAGTAGCTATTTCTGTTTCTGGCAAATTCTTTTGTAAAATATCAATTATTGAATTGAAGGTGGCTTGATTTAAATAACTATCATCTGCATTTGGACCGTCGCTTAATAACAATTCTGGTGTAGGAGGAATTATCCTTTGCCAATCTATTTCTGGCAAAGGTTCTTTTTTATAATTTATCGCCATTTTCCTTCTTGCTTCATAATCGGCAGAGATTTGTTTTAAAAAAGCAATTTGTTGATAAATAGTTTTTGGCTCTGATAATTGAGAATTGGCAGAGCTAAATTCAACTTCTATGCCGCTTTTTATTATTGCTGGACCAGTTTTGATTTCTGTTGGATTTTTTTCACTGATAGGATGCACAACTTGTATAGAAGTATTTCTGGTAAAAGTTTGTTGTTCTTTTATGTATTTTTTAGTTTTTTCTGAATCACTAATAATTCTTTGATTTTCTTGCAAATCTTGTAAAAAACTACTTAGTTGATTTAGTAAAGCATGTCTTTCTAAATCATCAGATTTTTCAAACTCTTTTTCTAATCTTTTTCTAATGCTTTTTGTTATTTCTTGAATATCATCTAGCGGATTATCTAAAACATCTACTAAATTAAAAGAAGCAACAAAATGAGCATGTTTATATTTATGCTGATAAGGCAATAATTCTTCCAATAAGTCTTTTGTAATAGAGCTGTTCTCGGTTGATGATTTCGCTAATTTGTCTATTAATTCTTGGTTAAAATCAGAAGATTTCCATTCTAATTTTTTAGGATGATTTTCGTCATAATATTTTTTAAAATCATTACGAATATTTTGTAGAATTTCGTTGTCTGGATTTTGTTTAAGCAACACACCAGCCAATGATACAAAAGGTAAAATAGCGGTAATTCTAGATAATTTATGTTTAGGATCTTCTAATTGACTCCATTGTTGATAAATATCGTTTAAATTTGTAATTTGTTGTATTTGTTGTGATATAATTGTATCTGTTTTCATATTTGTGTAAATTAAAATTAAAATAGTGTTATATTTTTAGCCACTTTTTGGATTGTAAATTTTTTTGTTTATAAAAAAATTAACCCAAAAAGTGGCTAATACACAGAATAGTGCAAATTTTATTTACAGAATTTTTTAGTCTAAAAGAAGCAGTATCGATATTTCTTCTAGATAAAATATGAAGCTTTTGATTTTTAAGAAATAGTTGGGAAAACATTTTAACAAATTTTAGTTATAAACAAGGATAATTGAGGCAGTTTTAACAACAACAACAAAACTTATTTATAAAAAATTTGTAAATATTCATAGTAGAATTTATTTTAGATATAGCTTTTTAAAAAAATAGCATTAAATTTATCTTTCAAATTGTAATATAACTAATTTTAATGTCAACATTTTTTTTATAAAAAATTAAAATCTAAATTCACAATGCTACAAAACCCAAATAATAATTTTGCCGAAGTGTTATTGCCACTAGCAATTAAGCACTCTTTCAGCTATTTTGCTTTATCAAATCAGCAAATTGGCGATGTGGTTTTAGTGGAGTTTGGCAGTAAAAAAATTTGGGGAGTGGTTTTGGCACTGCATAACCAAACTACTTATGACCATAGCAAAATCAAGCATATTTTAGAAATATCTAGCAATCTTAAACTTTCTGCTACTCATCTTGCTTTTATAAAGCAACTTGCCGAATATAATTTGGCTAATTTAGGCTTGGTGTTAAAAAGTTTTTTAGCTAATTTTACTAAAATAATTGCGGCAAAAAGACCAATTAAAGCAATTTCTCATCATATTTTGCCACAAAATTTTCAACTTAATACACTAAATAGCAAGCAGCAAGAAATTTTTACTACCATTAATCAAAATTTAATTGATCATCAAACTTTTTTGCTACACGGAGCTACTGGATCTGGTAAAACTGAAATATTTTTTCATTTAATTGCTAGTAAGCTTAGCCAAAATAACGAACAGCAAGTTCTTATTTTACTCCCAGAAATTGCCTTGACTAGTCAATTGCTAACCAGATTTGAGCAACAATTTGGTTTTCGTCCTGTGGTTTGGCATTCTAAAATTGGCACAGCTGAAAAAAAAGCCATTTTTTTGGCTATCGCTCAAGGTTTGGTTAAAGTGATTATTGGAGCAAGATCATCTTTGCTTTTGCCGTTTAAAAATTTAGGGCTAATTATTGTTGATGAAGAGCATGATTCTTCTTTTAAGCAAGAAGATATCTTTAATTTTCATGCTCGAGATATGGCAATTTTATGTGGTAAAATTGGCAATTTCCCAGTTTTATTATGCTCGGCAACTCCTTCTTTAGAAAGTTTTCATAATGGTGTTATTGGTAAATATCAATATTTGCATTTAGCTCAATCTTTTGGTAGTGGAAACAGCACTCATTTTATTGATTTAACCCAAGAAAAAACCGCCAAAAAAAACATTATCACTCCACGATTGCAACAAGAAATTGCTAAAAATTTAGTTAACCAACAGCAAACTTTGTTATTTTTAAACAAACGAGGCTATGCTCCTGTTACTATTTGTTCGCAATGCAAACACAAATATAGTTGCAAACATTGTTCTTTTCATTTGGTGCTTTATAAAAAACAAAATAAATTATTGTGTCATCATTGTGGTTATAGCCAAAAAGTTCCCATTTCTTGCACAAAATGCAAAAGCCCTGATAGTTTGATAAGTTTAGGTTTTGCTATTGAAAAACTTATTGAAGAAACCGAAAAACTTTTTCCGCAAGCAAGAATTGCGGTGGCAAGTAGCGATACCTTAAAAAGCTTTGCCGATGCCGATAATTTGGTGCAGAAAATTACCAACCAAGAAGTTGATATTATTATTGGCACTCAAATTATTGCCAAAGGATATGATTTTAGCAATCTATCGTTGATTGGTATTGTTGATGCCGATTCTTTGCTTTATTCTAGCAATTTAAGAGCTACCGAGCAAGGTTTTCAGTTATTTACTCAATTAATGGGAAGAGCTGGCAGAAGAGCTACTTCTGGAAAAGTTTTTATTCAAACCTATAATCCTAAAAATCTGTTATTTCAACACATCAATAATAGTGATAATTTTTATAATTTCGAATTAAATAATCGAAAATTGTTTAATTTACCACCTTTTAGCCAAATGGCAAGGCTTGAAATTAGTGCTACCAAGCCTAATTTGGCTCTAGATTATGCTAATTATTTGGTGCAAAATATGCCTACTGATAATAAGCTAAAAGTTTATGGTCCAGCTCCAGCTCCTTTGGCAAAACTAAAAAATCGCTATCATTTTTTAGTAAATGTCACGGTTGACAAAAAAACAAATCTAGCAAAATTAATTCAAGCTGTTTTGTTGCAAGCAAATATTCCTAACCATATTAGAGTAAGAGTGCATGTTAATCCGCTTTAATTTATATCATTTACATAAATAAATATC
>JAUMFK010000039.1:0-7414 GCA_032119875.1 Rickettsiales bacterium | reverse complement strand
GTTGATACTTACCCTCCTAATTCTTTTGTTTGCAATCCTGCAGGAACAGCATATAAATTAGGAAATTGTTACAATAAATGTGCTGTTAATAGTGGAGTAATAATGACTAATACAGCATATAAAAACCAAAATTCCTCAACAATTTATCTTGATCATAATTCTACCTCAAATAATGATATAATCTGTAACACTGGTTATAGTGGCACTGCAAGTTATGTTTGTAACAACGGCAATCTTGCATTAAGCGGTTGCACCATTAAAAACTGCACTATGCCAGCTGATTCTAATATTAATATATCTGCTGATCAATCATCTCAATTAACAGCACTAATTGATCATGGCACAACACTTTATTGTATAAATGGTTATAGCAATTTACAAGGATCTTCTTTAACGGCAAATTGCATTGGCAATAGCGGAGAATCAGGGGCTGTTGCTGGTGGAAGTTGCACTGCCAATACTTGCACTGCATCACTTACATCATCAAGCGGTATTTTTGCAACAGATGCCGTAAAATCAACATCTATAACCACAGCAGTAGGTATCTCATCAAATTTTGGCTTATCTTGTGGCACTGGCTACACTTTAACTTGGATTGGCTCTGGCACTGCTATTTGCACAAATTCTGGCACAGATATTACTGTCGGAAGTTGTGCCATCAACACTTGCACAGTTCCTGCAACTACTGGCTATAGCAATCTGCCTGCAAATGTTGATAATACAACAACTTCGCGACAAATTACAGGAGCATCTTGTGCCGATGGTTATGATGGCACTCCTACTTATAAATGCACTTCTGACAGTGTAGGATCGTCAACACAAGCACTATTAAGCGGTTGCACTGCCAATACTTGCACAATTGCTAATGCATCAGCCACTGCAACACATAATACAACAGTTTCTTGTAAAACAAATTACGGCATTGTTAATAAACAAATCGCCTATGCATTTTGTTTAAGCAATGGTGGAACTGGATCTTTATACACAGCACAAAATGGCGGTGGCGATTTAGTTAGTTGTAAGCAAAAATTTTATGTTTCATCACTAGGGCCTTATGACGAAGAAACTCAGGCAATATTTACTTCACAGAACGGTTATAATATGAGATTTTTAGATGTTACATTTAGAAATAAGTTTTCTGGTTGTCGTTATAATCCAGCATCCTGTAATAAAAAATATTATACATCTTCAGGTGAAGGATCGTCTAGTTGGAGTCTGAATGTAACACGTCATATTTGTGGTGATCCTGCGGTAGGTTGTGACAAAGAAGCAGTAGTTTATGTTGGGTATTGTTTACCTGGATATTGTCTTGATTAATTCTAATTTTGCTCCATAAAATAACTTGATTATCTTGATAAATATGTTTAAAATGATTGTTGTTTTTTCATGTATCATTTAATTGAAATGGTATTATTTTTTGTATATTAATTTATGAAATTGCTGGCCTGTAATAGCAACAAACAACTTGCTTTAAAAATAGCTTCTCATCTCAATATTAATTTAGTTTTAGCAGAGGTTAAAAAATTTGCCGATCACGAAATTTTTGTTGAAATTGCCGAAAATGTTAGAGGGCAAGATGTTTTTATTTTGCAATCAACATCTTATCCTGCTAACGATCATTTAATGGAATTGCTAATTGTTATTGATGCTTTAAGAAGAGCTTCTGCTAAAACTATCACTGCTGTTATGCCCTATTTTGGTTATGCTCGGCAAGATCGCAAAGTTGCCCCACGTACTCCTATTTCTGCTAAATTAATTGCCAATCTCATTACCTCTGCAGGGGCAGATAGAGTGCTTACTCTCGATTTACATGCCGGTCAAATACAAGGATTTTTTGATATTCCTGTTGATAATTTATATGCTTCTCCTTTGTTTATTGATCATATTTTACAAAATTTTGAAGTAAATAATTTAACCATTGTTTCGCCTGATGTTGGCGGTTTAGTGAGGGCGAGAAATATTGCTAGTAAAATTAATGCCGATTTAGCGATTGTCGATAAAAAAAGATCCAAACCCGGAGAAAGTGAAGTTATGAATATTATTGGTAATGTTGTCAATAAAAATTGTGTTATTGTTGATGATATGGTTGATTCTGGTGGCACTTTATGCAATGCAGCTACCGCCCTAATCAATCAAGGTGCCAAAACAGTTTCTGCCTATATCACTCACGGTGTTTTATCGCAAAATGCTTGGCAAAAAATTGCTAATTCTCACCTAGAAAAATTAGTTATCACTAACTCAATAAACCCAACTAGCAATACTTTGGCTACTAAAAACATCGAAATAATTGATATTTCTTGCCTTTTAGCCACAGCAATTAATAATATTGTTTGTGAGAAATCTTTATCTGCTTTATTTAATTAATGTTTTTATAATAAATGAAAAAACCTTTGCTTAAATTATTTTTACATTACAAAAAGCAACTTGTTAATATTTCGGCTAGTTTATTTTTTGCTTTTATCATTGTTGTTTTAGTTGCGATTGTTGCTAATATTTTTTATCGCACTAAAATTTCTCATAAAAGGGGCTTTTTTATTGAATTTACCGATAATGGCAAGCCTATTATAAAAGAACCAGAAAAAATACCCGATCTTAACGAATTATTGGCATCTGCCGATTTTTCTCGAGGTGAAAAAATTTTTAAAAAATGTTCTTCTTGCCACAACATAAACCAAGGCGAAGGGGCAAAAGTTGGTCCAAATCTTTATGGTGTAATAGCTAGAAAAAAAGCTTCAGCACTAGGTTTTGCCTATTCCGAAGCCCTGATTGCCAAAGGTGGTGTGTGGAGTAAAGAAGAAATTAATCAATTTATTACCAAGCCAAAAAATTATATCGCAGGCACTAAAATGGCTTTTGCTGGTCTTAAAAAACCGCAAGATAGAGCAGATGTTATTTTATATCTTGAAAAAAAATCAACTAACTAAACTATGAATATAGAGCAAATTATCGGTATTATTCTTACCTTAATTTTTGGGGCTGTTTTTGGCTCTTTTGCCACACTTTTTGCCTACCGCTTACCGCGCAACGAATCTTGCTTTGGTCGATATTTTGGGCCAAAATCTCGTTGCTCTAATTGTGGCACCACCATCATCACACGTGATTTAATTCCAGTTTTAAATTGGCTTATTACCAAAGGAAAATGTCGAGCTTGCAAGCATCCTGTGCCAAGAGTTCATTTATTTGTTGAGCTTACTACGGTTTTATTGTTTTTAATATGTTATTACCGTTTTGGTTTTTGCGAAAAATTTATTATTTATGCCTTGGCAAGTGTGGCTTTGGTGGTTGCTATGGCCAGCGATTTTACTCATAAAATTTTTCCCGATCAAGTTTTGTTATTTATATTATTTTTTGTTGGTTCCGATAAAATTTTACAAGATCAAACTATATTAAACATGGCAAACTCTGGCTTGATTGGTGTTTTTTTTGTTATTGCCTTGCATAAACTCATCTACAATAAAAATAAACATCTATTTGCTAACGAGCAACATTTTTTTAGTTATAGCAAATTTGTTCTTATTGCTTCAGTATTGCTAAATATTGAAAACTTTTTATTTTATTGCTTAATTTTAACCATCACTCTTTTTGCTGTGTTTAAAGCTTTAAAACCAAAAAAACCATTTAGTTTTGGCTATGTTTTTATTATTCCTTTCATTTGTTTAACCATTATCTCTCCTTTATAATATGCTTGATTACAAAATAAAAGACATTTCACTTGCCAAACTTGGTCGCCACGAAATAACTTTGGCAGAAAACGAAATGCCAGGCTTAATGGCACTACGATCAGAATATGGCAATAGTTTGCCTTTGAAAGGGGCAAAAATAGTTGGTTGTTTGCACATGACCATAGAAACTGCGGTTCTAATTGAAACCTTGGTGCATTTAGGAGCCGAAGTGAGATGGAGTTCTTGCAATATTTTTTCAACTGTCGATCAAGCAGCAGCTGCAATTGCTAGTGTTGGCATTCCTGTTTTTGCTTGGAAAGGCGAAACTCTCGAAGAATATGATTGGTGCATTAAGCAAACAATTATTGGTAAAAATGGCTGGGTGCCAAATTTAATTCTCGATGATGGGGGCGATTTAACCACAATTATTCATACCACATATCCTCATTTATTAAAAAATATCAAAGGCTTATCCGAAGAAACAACAACAGGAGTGGCAAGGCTTTATCAAATGCAAAAAGAAGGTAAATTGCAAGTGCCTGCAATCAATGTTAACGATGCAGTTACTAAATCAAAATTCGATAATTTATATGGTTGCAAAGAAAGTGTTATAGATGGCATAAAAAGGGCAACCGATATTATGATTGCAGGTAAAATGGTGGTTGTTTGTGGCTATGGTAATGTTGGCAAAGGTTGTGCCGAAGCTTTTAAAAGCCAAGGAGCAAGAGTTGTGGTAACCGAAGTTGATCCAATCTGTGCCTTACAAGCAGCGATGGCTGGTTTTACTGTATTGCCACTAGAAAAGGTGGTGAGTCAAGCCGATATTTTTATTACCGCCACAGGCAATGTTTCAGTAATTACTTTTGAGCATATGAAGGCCATGAAAGATTGTGCTATTGTAGGCAATATTGGGCATTTTGATAACGAAATCGAAGTAGAATCTTTACGCAATTTAAAATGGGTAAATATCAAGCCACAGTTAGATCAGATCACATTTTCTGATGGCAAAAGATTAATTTTATTAGCAGAAGGTCGATTACTTAATTTAGGTTGTGCCACAGGGCATAGTGCTTTTGTAATGTCTACCAGTTTCACTAATCAAGTGATGGCGCAAATTGAGTTATGGCAAAATCATAGCAAATATCAAAATCAAGTTTATATTTTACCAAAACATCTCGATGAAAAAGTTGCTCAATTACATCTTGATAAGCTCGGGGTTGAACTCACTAAATTAACCACAGAACAGGCAAATTATTTACAAATTAATCCACAAGGCCCTTTTAAAAGCGATAACTATAAATATTAAATTTTATGCAAAAATTTCTCATCACCGAAAATGGTTATAAACAATTAAAAACAACTCTTGAAAATTTAAAAAATAACGAACGTCCAAAAGTTATTCAACAAATAGCCACAGCACGCGAGCTGGGCGACTTGCGCGAAAATGCCGAATATCATTCTGCCAAAGAAAAACAGGGTTTTATCGAAGCACAAATTGCCGATTACGAAGATAAATTAAACAGATCAGAAGTTGTTTATATTAATAAACTTACTGGCAACAAGGTTGTTTTTGGAGCTACCGTGCTACTTGATAATGGCAAAAAAGAAATATCCTATCAAATTGTTAGCGATTTTGAAGCAAATCTCGATCTTGGGCTTATTTCATCTAATTCTCCAGTTGCCAGAGCCTTACTTGGCAAAGAAATTGGCGATGAAATCGAAATCAACACTCCAGGTGGAATAGTTTTTTACGAAATTTTAGCAATTAAGTTTGTTTAAAACATGCAGGTTAATCAAATAATTTGTGGCGATTGTTGCAATGTTTTATCTGGCTTTGCCGACAAAACATTCGATTTAATTTTTGCCGATCCCCCTTATAATTTACAATTACAACAAGAGTTAAGAAGGCCAGACAACAGCTTGGTTGATGCCGTTAATGATGACTGGGATAAATTTTCTAGTTTTGCCGAATATGATGAATTTTGCCAACGATGGCTCACTCAATGCCAAAGAACCTTAAAAGATGATGGAGCAATTTGGGTTATTGGCAGTTATCACAATATTTTTCGCATTGGCAAAATGATGATGGATATGGGCTTTTGGATTTTAAACGACATTCAGTGGTATAAAACTAACCCGATGCCTAATTTTCGTGGTGTTCGCTTCACTAATGCTACCGAAACTTTATTGTGGTGCAAAAAAAGTGCCGATCAAAAAAAATATACTTTCAATTATCAGCTCATGAAAGAGTTAAATGGTGGCAAACAAATGAAATCTGTTTGGGAGATTGGTTTATGCACTGGCAAAGAAAGATTGCGCGATGAAAATGGCAATAAATTACACTCAACTCAAAAACCGCAAGAATTATTACGTCGAGTTATTTTATCATCTTCAAAAGAAGGTGATTTAATTCTTGATCCATTTTTAGGTAGTGGCACAACCGCAGCGGTTGCAAAAACTTATAACCGCAACTTTATTGGCATAGAAAAAGAACAAAAGTATGTTGATATTGCTTTAGCCAGATTGCAAAATTCAATACAAGATTATTTATTATGATAATACAAAAAAATCTAGAAAATATTATCAAAGATTCAATTATAAGGCTTGTTAAAGAAAGTTTATCTCATAAAAACATCAAAAAACAACATAATAAACATCAAGAAAAAATTCACTTTATCCCTATTCAATACAGAATAATAGGGGGCATATTGCAATCTTTAAATATTAAATTTGGTAATTTTTTACAAAATCTTTTGTCGGAAATCATTCTAACAGAAAAAAAATTAATACTACATGAATTATCTGGCAAAAAAATCTCATCCTCTTTTTCAAAAGAAGTTAATAATATTATAGAAGAATATATTTATGATAGAGAGAATAATGCAACAACCGAGGAAGAATTAAGTTTAAATTTTAATAAACTAAAAGAAAATATTATTAATCAAAATAAAATAAACCACGCTACAATTCATTTTAAGCAAGATATAGATTTATTATTTGAAACAGAAAATCAAATAGTTTATTTAGAAATTAAGTATAATGATGATCATGATACAGGAAAATTTGCCGATATCAATCGCAAATTCATTAAAACATTTTTGTTAATACAAAATCATGTTGCTTCATCTTCAACAAAAACAATAGTTCCAATAATTTATTATTTTAATAAAAAGATAAGATGGCAATCTCATTATATTCCAAAAGAAAATGTGTTAAGAGGTAAACAATTATTTGATAAATATTTTTCAATGAAATTTGATGAATTAGAAAACGGTTTGTTAAATATTTCAAATAACCCTGATATTATCAAAATATTTGATGACTTAATAAACAATGTTAAAAACTTAAATAATACCATTTCAACTTAAAATTAATCAATCTAACAAAATATTTTTGAGATAAAAACTTTAAAAAACGAAAGCTGTATATCCATACAGCTTGAGGCTTTTTGAAGCTTTTTAGCCAAAAAGATGAAGTTAGATTTATTAAATATATAACAAATGTATTTTAAGTTGAAATGGTATAATACCATTAATACTAAAATTTCTAATCCAGCTTTTTATAGTATTTCTTTGAACCGCAAACACTTTTCGAAACCTTAAGAATACTGTTGTTTTATAAAGTGGATATAGCCTTTAATTTTACTGTTATTTTGCTAAAAGGTATTTCCTTTAATGCTTGTTTAGATTTATTTATGAGCGATTTATTTAACTCTGGAATTGTTGCCATATTTATGAATAATTGATTAATAA
>JAUMFK010000038.1:0-3030 GCA_032119875.1 Rickettsiales bacterium | reverse complement strand
AAATATTGATTTTGCGGTGTTAAACAACTCTTTTTGCCTATCTTGATGAATATTAGTTTGTTGTTTTAATAATAATAAATCTTCTACACACAAATTAGCGATCAAAGCCTTAAATTCGGCAAAATCGGTAAAACTTTCGGCAATTGTTTTGCTTCTTAACAGCATCACACTTTTAAAATTCAACACATTATACTGCACAGCAATTTTGCTACGATACCAATTAAACAATAGTGCAGTGAGAATGCGATTTTTTTTGTCTGCCTTGGCAGAAAGCAAAATAATATGTTTAGTATAGCCTTTTTGTAAAAATTCTTTTAAATCAAAGCAAAAAATTGTTTTATCTTGATATTTTTCTAGCACATTTGCATTGTTTGGAATGGTTGCCGTAAATTCTAGCAACACATTTTTATTATCAACATTATTTTTTTGCAACACTAAATTAATTACAGTATGCTCCCAACCCAAGGCTTCTATTTTATCTTCGCTGGCATTTTCTGATAATTTTTCTACTTTTTCAAGCAAATCTTGTTGATATTTTTTGGTATTAGCATTGAGATGATGGGCTTCATCAGCTAGCATCACAATGTTTTTTTGATGCAAATCGGCAAGAGTGTTAATGTTTTCTTTTTCGTTGTGGATATCGTGATAAAATTTATGAATGGTGGTGAATTTTATTTCGAGCACTCCTTCTTGGCAGTTGCTAAAATTTTCAACTTTTTTGATTTCAACTAGTTTGTTATCGATGATAATTTCTGGCTTAAACAAATATTTCGGATGATATTTATTTGCCAAATTCTGCTCGGTTTTGTTGATAATGTTGTTTTGATCAACAAAAAACAAAAAATTGCGATAACCTTGCTTGTAATAATAAAGCATCGTAGCCGCCATCAACAAGGTTTTGCCAGCTCCTGTTGCCAAATTAAACATCAGGTGAGTATAAGAATTTTTGCTTAATTGCTGTTTATGTTCTTGATAGGCTAAAAAATTTTGCAAGGCTTGTTGTTGCCATTCAAACAATTGATGTTTTAAATTGCTGGTGATATACTCGCCAACAACTTGCTTGCTTGCCGATAGTTCGAGTTTTTTTGGCAAATCAAGTGATGCCTTAAATTTTATTTCTGCCATAACTAAATTTCATAAAATTGTTTGGTTAAGGCAATATCTTGTGCCGATAAATCATAAACAACATCTTCTGCTTCGCTGGCTGAAATATACATTTGGTTAAGATCAAGCATTTTGCAAAAAATCTCTTGTTGTTGCTCTAAAGAAAGCTCGTTAAATTGAATGCTTTCAACAATGCTTGGTGCATTTTGCCATTTAAAAAATAATTTGGCATTGATGTTGTAATTTAAAAAATATTTATGATACAGCAAGCCAAATAAAGCCTTTAAATTGTCAAGGTTTTGGCAAGCTAAAATGTGCTCTTTTGCCTTTTCGTTGTGTTTGGCAAGCTCGAAATAGCAAAACGAACCGCCACCCTGCCAATTGTGGTTTTTGCTAACTCCGCCTTGCTCTCCCTCTAAAACTTTTTGCAATCTCACTTTGGTGATGGTGTTGATATAGCTCATCTGCTCAATTGCAATAAATCTTCTGCCCATTTTACAGGCAACGGCCGCCGTGGTGCCACTGCCTGCAAAAAAATCAAGCACAAGATCACCCGGTTTGGTTGAGATTTGGATGATTCTTTCAAGTAAAGCTTCTGGTTTGGGATTAGAGAAATCTAGCGATATATCGTTTTTTGTTGCAACTTGGTTAAGAACAGAATTATCTAATAATTCTAACGAATTAACAAGGCTGTTTACAGAAACATCTTTTAAATATTTTTTAATATAAAAACCTCTCTGATTTTCTTTATATTCTTTTTTAAAAATAAAAATTTTTTCATCAATCATTTTTTGCATCTTTTCTTCTGTAAATGCCCAGCCTCTTCCTTTTGGAGGTTTGTCAATTTGGTTTGTATAGGGATTTATAATATCAAAAAAATTCTTTGAACCAGACATAGAAGGGTCGGAAGTTGTCCATTTTCCATTTGGATCGTTATCGGGATTTTTATAATTATCAGTATTTTTTTCTTTACCAATCAATCTAGCTTTTTTACTTTTTTTAAAAACAAATATATAGTCGTGCAAAATACTAAATTCTTTTGCCATTGCTCTATTTGATGCAGATTTTCTTGGAAATGAACCAACAAATTCCCCCCTTCCAAACACCTCGTCCATTAGCACCTTTAAATATGCCTGTTCGTTGTCATCGCACTGCACAAAAATAACTCCGTCGTCGCTTAATAATTCTCTTGCCACTTCGAGGCGGTTTTTCATAAAAATAAGCCAAGTGCTGTGGTTAAAATTGTCGTTATATTTAAAACCGTCGTTGCCTGTGTTGTAGGGCGGGTCGATATAAATTAGCTTGACTTTGCCTTGATAAATTGGCAACAAGCTATAAAGAGCAAACAAATTATTGCCCTTGATTAACAAATTATCTTGCTGGTGATTGATTTGCCCTTGCCTTTCGCCATAAGATTGAAAATTAGTGAGGGCTTTTGGTTTTCGCAACACATCGATATCGTCTTTTGCCACAATTTCGTTAAAAAAAATTTCTTGTCGTGTTGAGTAAGTTTGTTTTAGTTGATTGTCTACCAATTCGACTTTATAATCTTGCCCATCTTCGCTTGATTGCCCGCCTGCTAAAACACAATCTTTAAACGGAAAATTTAGCACCACATCGCCACAATGTTTGAGATATTTATTGCCTTCTGCCAAGCCAATTTGGTTGGCAAACCAAGTATAAGAGCTGTATGTTTTGTTACTTTGCCAAAAAAATTTAAAATCGCTGGCTTTAAATAGGCAATAGTTGGCATTGGTGCTAAAAAAATGGTGTTTAGTTGTGGGGTTGTTGAGTAGTTTAGTAATAATTTTATCGGCAAGTTCGGTGCTTTTGCCATCTGGGCAAACAATGCTAATTAGCTTGGTAATATTGAGCTGATCTGCCACAAATAACTCGGGAAAATCTTGCAAAAGAGCGGTGATGATA
>JAUMFK010000037.1:0-5762 GCA_032119875.1 Rickettsiales bacterium | reverse complement strand
GGCGGTGTGACAACAACAACAAAAACAACAACGGCAACAGCAACTGCTAACACATATTTTAAAGGAAAAATATCTGAAATTATTGTTTTTAACCGTAAAATATCAGAAAGAGAAAGGGTTCAGGTAGAAAATTATTTATCACAAAAATATAAAATCAAAAAAACTTAACTAAAATTGTCTAATAAAGTTTCAGTAAAAGTTTATTATAACTGCAAAAATTGGGTTAATTTATTGGCAAAATATTGTTTTTTACCAAAAAATACTATTTTTATCTCCGATAAAAAAATTTGGCAAAATTGTCAAAAAATTTTACCAATAAATTTTCTCAATAATTTTGCCGAAGTTTTTTTGCTCAACAAACCGCAAGCAAACGAAAAATATTTACAACAAATAATTTTAGCAAGCAAAAAATATCAAAATATTGTAGCTTTAGGCAGTGGCACCATCAACGATTTATGTAAATTAGTTTCGCAACAACAACAAAAACAATATATCATTATTGCCTCCGCTCCTTCAATGAATGGTTATTTATCTCAAAATGCCTCTATTACTATTAAACAACATAAAAAAACTATTTTAGCTACTCTACCATTGGCTTTAATTGTTAACACTAAAATTTTACAATCTGCACCACCAAGATTAATCAAAGCAGGAATCGGTGATGCAATGTGTTTTTATAACTGTTGGTTTGATTGGTGGCTTGCTAATCAAATTTTTGATACAAAATTTTTAGCAAAACCTTTTTTGATACTTCAAAAATTGATGCAAGAATTTTGTCAAAATTATCGGCAATATCAACTCACTAGCCCAGAATTACTAACCTTGTTAATGAAAATTCTAATAACTTCTGGCAAAGGAATGACTATCGCCCTTGGATCATACCCTGCAAGCCAAGGAGAGCATTTATTGGCTCATTGTTTAACTATCAAATATGGTAAAAAATTTCATTCAATACTTCATGGAGAATTAATAGCTTTTACAACATTTAGCACCGCTAAAATACAAGAAAATTTACTTGATAAAATTATGCAAAATGATTTTTCTTGGCTTATTTTGCAAAATAATTGGCAAAAATCTGTGCAGAATTATTTTTCTCAACATGTTTATAAAGCCTGTTTGCAAGAGTTTGCTGTTAAAACTAAAATTTTAGAACATCCAAAAAAATTATCGGCAAAAAAAATCAATAACATACAAAAAAAACTCAGTAAAATTCATTTTTCTCCTGCTAAAATTGATCAAATTTTTACCCATTTTCATATCAAATATCAACCTCAAGATTTACCAATATCAAACACAGAATATCAACAAGCAATGCAATTTGCCAAATATTTGCGAAATCGCATCACTTGTCTTGATTTTTTATAAAACTATTGCATCTCAAATTATATTTTAGTGGCTATTTTTAGTATGATATAACTTTCAGTTGTGCTAACGCAAGCAACACGATATAACTTTCAGTTGTGCTAACGCAAGCAACACGATATGTTGAATATGAGGCTAAAAATAGCTAAAATTTCTTCTCAAAACTAAAATTAAAACAAATTTGGAATTCAACAGTGCCTAAAAACAAATAAAAAAGTTGCATTATAAATTTTAGCAATAATAATTGATTGTGGAGTTTTTTTAATTAATTCAACCTATATTTATTATGAAAAAATTTTTTGTTATTATTGGCTGCATTTTAGCATTATCTTCTTGCCATAGTTATCGCACATCTTTAAGTAAGCATCATATTACTACCGAAAAATTGCCAGAAATAACCAAAGAAGGCAAGGTTTGCAACAATTATTTTCCTATTTTAGCATTACTTGCACAAAACTACGATGATAGCATAGAAACAGCCAGAAAAGATGGTGGTATATCACAAATAGCAGTTGTTGAATATCAAAAATCTAGCTTGCTTTGGTTTCTTTTTGCTAGAGAGTGTGTTATTGTAAAAGGCAATTAAAAAATTTATCATATCTTTAACTATATTTTTTTATGAGCAGTTTAAATTTACTTACCGTTGCTTTTTCACCTTATGGTCAAAGAGTTGAAACTTTATTACTAGAAAAAAATATTTCTTATAATAAAGAGCAAATCGATCTTGGCAATAAACCAAATTGGTTTAGCGATATTTCTCCGTTAGGTAAAATACCAGTTTTATTGGTTGATGATAAACCGTTGTTTGAATCTTTGGCAATTCTTGAATATATCGAGGCAACTTACACCGAAACTATTTTTCATCCTAAAAATCAATTTGTTTTAGCTTGGCACAGGGGCTGGATGGAATTTAGCAACACCTTGCTTTCTCTTACTTTTGGTTTAGTTTTTGCCGATAATGCTCAAACTATTTCTCAAAAACAAGAAGAGTTAAAAAATAAGCTCGCTCTTTTTGCTAAACAACTCAAGCAACAGCCCTATTTTAATGGAGATTTCTTTTCTATTCTCGATATTACTATGGCTTCTGCTATGCAACCACTATTATTTTTATCAGAAAATTTTAACTTAAATTTATTTGAAAATCTTGATAATTTATTGCAATATGCTAATAATGTGGTAAGTCGCCCTAATTTTATTAAATCTTTACCAGAGAATTATTCACAAATATTTGAAAATTTCTTAAAAAGAAAAAATTCATTTTTATTACAACTATAATCTATGCCACTACCAGTTATCAACATCAAAAAAGAACACAGTTTACGTTTAGAAACTGGTAGTCCTTGGGTTTTTTCTAATGAAATCAATAATTTTTCACAATTAAAATCAATTCCCATAGGCTCGTTAGTGCAAATTAATATTGCTAATCAACCTTTTGCCTTGGGTTATTTTAACTACAACAGTTTAATTTCTGCCAGAATTCTTAGTAAAAATATTCATCAAAAAATAGATGCATCTTTTTTTATTCAAAAAATACAAGAAGCTCTTATATTAAGGCAAAAATTTTATCAACACCCTAATTATAGGATTATTCATTCCGAAGCCGATGGTTTGCCGGGGCTTATTGTTGATAGATTTAATAATATTTTTGTTTGTCAAATTTCTACCGCTGGCATGCAAAATTTACAAACAGTTTTTGTTGAAGCAATGAATCATGTTTTTACTGATTGTAAGCTAGTTTTTAAAAATAATCAAGAAAATAGAACACTCGAAGGGTTAGAAGTTGAGCAAAATCAATCTTTACCGCATTTAGTTGAAGTGCAAGAAAATAATTTAAGTTTTGCGGTCGATCTAGGAAATACTCAAAAAACAGGTTGGTTTTTTGATCAGCAGCCAAGTCGCAAATTTGTGAGTGAAATAGCTAAAAATAGCAAAGTTCTTGATGCCTATTGTTTTGTTGGTGGGTTTGGGGTTAATGCTCTTGCCAATAATGCCAAAGAAGTTGTTTTTATTGATAGTTCAAAAACTGCTCTTGATTTGGCAAAACAAAACTCTCAAAAATTATTAGGAAATAATTATCAAGAAAAAGCTAAATTTTATCAAGGGCAGGTTTTTGATTTATTGATTAAGCCAGAATTCACTCAACAACAATTTGATTTAATTTTGCTTGATCCTCCGCCATTTATTCAAAGTAAAAAACATTTGTTTGCTGGTTTAAGAGGCTACGAAAAATTAGTAAAAATGTCTCTTCCGCTTTTAAAAACAGGAGGTATTTTAATGTTAGCTTCTTGTTCTCATCATGCTACTAAAGAACATCTAATTAATTCTGTTAATTTAGCATTGCAAAAAAGCCAAAAAACAGGAAAACTCATTGCTAGCTTAACTGCAGGGCCAGATCATCCTCTGCATCCAGCATTAAAAGAAAGCGAATATCTTAAATCTTTATTTTTTGTTATCACCTAATGAAAATTCTTATCACAGGGGCTTTGGGGCAAATAGGCTCGGAACTTTCTTTGGCTTTAAAGCAAATTTATGGGCAAAATAATGTTATAAATTCTGATCTTGCTTTGCCTCAGCAAGTTGCTAGCGAATATTTTCCTTATTGCCAACTAGATGTAACCAACAAACAACAGCTAATTGATGTTATCACTCAAAATAAAATAGAAGTAATATATCATTTAGCTGCCGTTCTTTCGGCAAGTGGCGAAAAAAATCCGCAACTTTGTTTTGATGTTAATATTTTGGGGCTTTATTATGTTCTTGAAGCTAGTCGTCAAAATGCAATAAAACAAATTATTTGCCCAAGTTCTATTGCGGTTTTTGGTCCAGAAACTCCAAAGCAAAACACCCCTCAAGAAACTATTATTTTGCCAAAAACAATGTATGGTTTAAGCAAAGCTAGTGGCGAATTGCTATGCGATTATTATGTCAAAAAATATAATCTCGATATTAGAGGGCTTCGTTATCCTGGTTTAATTAGTTATAAAACACTACCTACGGGAGGCACCACCGACTATGCAGTAGAAATTTTTTATGATGCAATTAAAAAAGGCAGTTATCAATGTTTTTTACAAGAAAATACCATTCTTCCCATGATGTATATGCCAGATGCCATTAGAGGCACAATTGAGCTTTCTTGTGCTAATTTTAAGCAATTAAATAATCATAGTAATTTTAATTTTGCAGGAGTCAGCTTTTCTTGTGGCGAAATTGCTTTAGAAATAAAAAAACATCTTCCTCACTTTACAATTAGTTATCAGCCCGATTTTAGGCAACAAATTGCCGATTCTTGGCCACAATCAATTGATGATAGCAAGGCCAAACAGCAATGGGGTTGGCAGTGTGAATATGATTTGCCTAAAATGACTACCGATATGCTTCATCATCTTAACATTAAATTAAATAAGCATGAGCAACATTAAAATTGCTACTTTTAATGTCAATTCTATCAAGGCGAGAATTGTAAATTTTCTTTCTTGGCTAAAAAATTATCAACCGCATATTGTGTGTTTGCAAGAAATTAAATGCGAAAATTCTAGTTTTCCTTACCAAGAAATAGAAGATTTAGGCTATAATATTGCCCTAAACGGTCAAAAAACCTATAATGGAGTTGCTATTTTATCGAAGTTTAAAATACAAGAAATAATCTGCACACAATTACCAACCATTGCTAATTCGCAATTGCCTAGCGATTTTAACCAACAGCAAGCCCGTTATTTGGAGGTTTTTATCAATATTGGTAGTTATGTTGCCAGAGTGGCCTCGGTTTATGTGCCAAATGGCGGTGATAAATTATTGCCCGATCAGTATTTTACTAGCACTAATAAGTTTCGTTATAAGCTTGAATTTTTACAACAACTTCAACAGCATTGGCAACAAAATTTACAACATAGTCAGGAACTGCAAATTTTAGCTGGCGATTTTAATATTGCTAATACCAACATCGATATTACCAACCCAGATATTGAACAATTATTATTTTCTACATCCGAAAGATTAGCCTTGCAATCTTTATTAAACTTGCCTTTAATAGATACCTACCGCACTTTACAACCACATAAACAAGAATTTAGCTGGTGGAACTATCAAGGATCTGCTTTTATCAAAAATATAGGTGCCAGAATAGATTATATTTTAGTTTCTTCGTTTACCGCTGATTTTTTAACAGCAAGTTATCATCATATTAATCAAACTAGAGGTGTTGAAAAATCATCCGATCACTGTGCGGTCCTTGCCGAAATAAAAATTTAAAAATTTATTTGTTTTTAAATTAAAACAACGGACTTGTTGATATTTATTTTCTAACTATTAGAATTGGTTTATTCACTCATCAATTTTACGAGTTATGAACATAATAAATACAAAAACCAAAAAAAATATGTCAGATGATAAATATAAAAAGG